>JBEKSR010000103.1:0-20642 GCA_049516835.1 Bryobacteraceae bacterium
GGTCTTGCCGCCGGTGGGGGGCCGAACTGGAACACACCGGCGGCAAGACCGCCGACGCTACGGTAAGCTAATAATAGTGGACACGCAGAAGCCCGCCCCGAATCTTTCCGATGTGTCTGCCGACGATAACGTTCCCGCCACCACCGTGGAGGGACAGCTCGCGGCCGTCACCGCCGAGCGCGATCGGCTGGCGGCGGAGAGGGCCGATCTCTACGACCGGCTGCTGCGCGCCCGCGCCGAGTTCGACAATGCGCGGCGCCGGGCCGAGCGCGAGCGCTCGGATTTCCTCCAGTTTGCCGCCATGGACCTGGTGCGGGAGATGCTTCCGGTGCTGGACGATTTCGAGCGCGCGCTGAATTTGGAAACGGCCGATCGCGACTACGCCAAAGGCATCGAGCTGATCTATCAGAGACTTTACGAGACATTGAAGAGAATGGGACTCGAACCCATCGAAACGGAGGGAAAGCAGTTCGACCCCAACCAGCACGAGGCGGTGCAACGGGTCCAGACCGAAGAGGCCGAAGACCAGGCGATTCTAGGCGAGTTGCAGAGAGGCTATAATTTCAGAGGAAAGCTTCTCCGGCCCGCATGGGTCAGGGTCGCGGTCAGGTCGTAACGCAGTGAATCCCGTGTCGAAGAGAGATTATTACGAAGTCCTTGGTGTCGGCAGAGAGGCCGGCGAGCAGGAGATCAAGGGCGCTTACCGCAGGCTCGCGCTGCAGCACCATCCCGACCGCAATCCCGAGAACCCTTCCGCCGAGGAAAAGTTCAAGGAAGCTTCGGAAGCTTATAGCGTTCTGAGCGACCCCCAAAAGCGCGCGGCGTACGACCGCTATGGCCACGCGGGTTTGCAGGGAGTGGCGGCGGGCGGCTACAGTCCCGACGTTTTCGCCGATTTCGGCGACATTCTCGGCGATTTCTTCGGCTTCGGAGATCTTTTCGGCGGTGGACGGCGGCGCAGCCGCGCGCAACGCGGCGAGGACATCCGCTACGATCTGGAGCTGGGCTTTGAAGAAGCCATGTTCGGCATGAGCGCCGAAATCCAGATGCCGCGGATGGAGCTCTGCGACCGGTGCAACGGCGTGGGATCGGAGCCGGGCAGCTCGCCGACCGCCTGTCCCACGTGCCACGGCCGCGGGGAGATTCTTTACCAGCAGAGCTTTCTTTCGATCCGGCGCGCGTGCAGCACTTGCGGGGGATCGGGAAAGGTAATCAGGAACCCGTGCGGCCAGTGCCGCGGCAGCGGCTACCGCCAGGTGCAGCGGAAGCTCAAGGTCAACATCCCCGCCGGAGTGGACGACGGCACTCGCCTGCGGCTTTCGAGCGAAGGCCAGCCGGGCGTCAGTGGCGGGCCTCCCGGCGATCTCTACGTGTTCCTGAAGGTAAAGGAGCACCCCTTCTTCGAGCGCCACGAGCACGACCTGCACTGCACCATCCCGATCGGCATCGCGCAGGCCGCGCTGGGCGCGGAAATCGAGGTGCCCACGCTGGAACAGCCGCACAAGCTCAAGATCCCGGAGGGCACGCAGACTGGAGCGCAATTCCGCCTGCGCAACAAAGGCGTGCCGGTCCTGAACGGCAGCGGCCGTGGAGATCTTTACATTCACGTCGACGTGAAGGTGCCCACGCGGCTCACGCGCGAACAGCGGAAGTTGCTCGAGCAGTTGCGCGACACCCTGCCGGTGGACAACGCCCCCGCCGAAAAGGGGCTGTTCGAAAAGGTGAAAGACTACTTCACGTAGAGTGGGGGACAGACCATCGCCCTGCGTGGTCTGTCAAGCCTCGCCAAAGCACGGCAGTTGACAGACGACAAAAGGCGATCGTCTGTCCTACCCCTCTTCCTCGAAGCGCGGCTTGTGTTTCGGCTTTTTGCGGGAAGATTTGGGCTCGATGGCTTTCGCGGCGGGCACCCGGCCCACGCGCTCGCGCGCGATGGCTTTCACTTCCTTTGCCAGATCAAAGCTCTTCTTCTTGCGTGGCAAGCATCCTCCGCACCGCCACCGCCAGCATCTCCGGAGCGAACGGTTTTTGCAGAACGGCCACTCGTCCCGGAGCCGCGGCTTCCACGGCGGTCGTGTCCATGGAATACCCGCTGGCGGCCACCACGCACAGCGACGGGTTGGCGCGCAGCATTTTCAGCGCCAGGTCTTCCATGCTCAGCCCGGGCATGCTTCCGTCCAATACGGCGATGGCGTAACCGGAAGGCGCCGCCTCCACCTCCGCCCACGCCTTCTCCGTGCTGTTCGCTAACGTCACGGAGTATCCCAGGCGGCCCAGGTAGACGCCCATCATCTTCAACAAGGAAGGTTCATCGTCGACGATGAGTATCCGTGCGGCGCCGTGATTCATGTCCCAGCAGTTGTATGATCGCCCTATGAGGTTCTATACGGAGTATCTCACTTTCAAGACGGCGAAACACCGAGAGTATATCAACATGACCTCGCAGGTGGAAAGCGCCTTGCGCAAGAGCGACATCCAGGAGGGCATGATTCTGGTATCCGCCATGCACATCACGGCGGGCGTATGGGTCAACGACGCGGAAGACGGGCTGATCGCCGATATCGACGAATGGCTCGAGAAACTGGCGCCGTTCCGCCAGGACTACCGCCATCACCGCACCGGCGAAACCAACGGCGATTCTCACCTGAAGAGCCTGCTGGTGCACCACGAGGTGGTCGTTCCGGTGACCAAAGGCAAGCTTGACTTCGGCCCGTGGCAGCAGGTTTATTACGCCGAATTCGACGGACGGCGCTCCAAACGCGTCATCATTAAGGTGATGGGCGAGTGAACACGGAGAGATCATGAAACGCATATTCGTTTTGCTGGTTACGATCGCGGTTTTGGCCGCGGCCGCGGAACTTCCGGTTAAAAAGGTGGTGCTGTACAAGCACGGCGTGGGGTTCTTCGAGCGTTCGGGAAGGCTCGGGCCGGGCGAATCGGCGCGCTTCGATTTCAAAGCATCGGAGATGAACGACGTTCTGAAGTCGCTCACCATCGAAGAACGCGGCGGCGGGAAGATTTCCGGCCTGCGCTACGACTCCATGGACCCGCTGAGCCACAAGCTGGCCGATTTCCCATTCCAGATCGGCGCCGCGCAGCCGCTCAGCGGCATGTTGGACGAACTCAAGGGCGCGCGGCTGGAATTGAAGTTCGGGAACGAGACGGTGGCCGGCGCCATCGTCAACGGCCGCCTGGTGGCGTCGAGCGACAAGCAGCCGGAGCGCGAGCAGCTCACCTTGATGCTGGATGGCGGCGAGCTGCGGACCCTGGACCTGAGCGCGGCCACCGGCATTCACTTTACCGACCCGCAGTTGCAGCAGCAGTTCCGGGACTACTTGGCGGCGCTGGCCGCCGCGGCGCGCTCCAAGGAGAAGCGTAGCGTATATATCGATTCCACCGACGCCAAAGAGCGCGAGTTGGTGGCCAGCTACATGATCCCGGCGCCGGTGTGGAAGTCGAGCTATCGCCTGATTTTCGGCGCCAGCGGGCAGCCGGTGCTGGAGGGTTGGGCAATTGTGGATAACACCACCGGCGAGGATTGGACCAAGGTGCAGCTCTCGCTGGTCTCGGGGCGGCCTATTTCCTTCGTGAGCCAGCTCTATGCGCCCAAGTATGTGGACAGGCCTACGGCGGAGTTGGCGGACGACCGCGCGGCGAGGCCGGTGGTGCATGAAGGCGGCTTTGATGCCAACGCCGGCATTGGGGGCGGCATTGGGAGTGGCGTGGGTGGAGGTGCGGGTGGAGGTATGGGCGCGGGGCGGGCACAACTGCGGGCGGCGGCCGCACCGGCGCCGATGACGGCAATGTCCGGAAGGCTGGGAACCACGTCCATCGAGGTTGCGCCGAGTTCCATCGTGGCCAGCGCTACCGCGGGCGAATTGGGCGAACTCTTCGAATACCGCATCGCCCAGCCGGTGACTATTCGTAAGGACGAATCCGCCATGCTGCCGTTCCTGCAGCAGCCCATCGAAGCCCGCAAGCTGCTGATCTATTCGGACCACAGTTCGCAGCACCCCACCAACGCCGCCGAGCTGACTAATTCCAGCGGTAAGACCCTCGATGGCGGCCCCATCACGGTCTACGACGGCGGCGCGTATGGCGGCGAAGCGCTCATGGAGACGCTGAAAGCCGCCGACAAACGGCTGATCAGCTACGCCGTCGATATCGGCACCCGCATCACCGAAGCCTTTGGAAGCAAGCAGGCGGTGGTCCGCGAGATTCACGCCGCGCGCGGCGTGCTGACCACCAAACTGGCCGCGGAAGAGACGCGAACTTATACCGTCCGCAACGTGGACAAGAAGGCCAAGACCCTGATCATCGAGCACCCGTTGCGACAGGGCTACACATTGCTGAACCAGAAGACGGCCGAGAAGACGGCCAGCACCTATCGGTTCGAGATTCAGCTTGCGCCGGGCGCCACCGAGGAGTTCCCGGTTTCCGAAGAGCGCGTCTACGACCAGACCTACCAGGTGACCAGCCTGACGCCGGATATCATCCTGAGTTACGTTAGCAACCGGACCCTCAGCGACGCGGGCCGCAAGGAGTTGCAGCGCATCGCGGATCAGAAGCGGCAGCTTGCCGATAACAACGGGGCGTTGCAAGAAGCCGAGGGGCAGACGCGCGACCTGACCGCCGACGAAGAGCGCATCCGGCAGAACATCGGCAGCCTCAACAACGTGAGCGGGCAGCAGCAGCAGGTACAGAACTACGCGCGGCAGCTCGACGCGCACGAGCAGCAGCTAGCCGCTTTGCGCGACCGCCAGGCGGAGTTGCAGAAGAAGAAATCGGCGCTCGAAACCGAGTTGAACAAGCTGATCGAGGCGCTGGCGTTTTGAAGCTCGCTCTCATCGGATACGGCCACGCGGGCCGCGCGTTGGCGCGGCTGCTCCGGCATAAGCGCCAGGAGTTTCCGTTTTTAGTGACCGGCATCCACACGCTGCGCCACGGCACGGCGGTGTCCGCCGGCGGCCTGCCGGACGATCCGCCGTTCGGCCCGCGCGCGGCCTCCATCGAGGAGTTCCTGGATGCCGCGCGCGCCGATATCGCGGTGGAGCTGACCACGCTGAATCCTTCGACGGGCGAGCCGGCGATTTCGCACATCCGCGCCGCCTTCGCCCGGCGCATGCACGTGGTGACCGCGAACAAAGGGCCGATCGCGCACGCTTACGCCGAATTGCGCGATGAAGCCACCAGCGCGGGCGTGGGATTTCGCTTCGAATCGGCCGCGATGGATGGCGCGCCGGTATTCAACCTGTGGCACTACAACCTGCCGGGCGTGAAGGTGCTCGGCTTCACCGGCGCGCTGAACTCCACGTCGAAAGTGGTGGTGGAAGCCATGGAGCGCGGCGGCTCGCTCGAGGACGGCCTGGCAGCCGCGCGCGCCATGGGCATCACCGAAGGCGACGGCGCGTTCGACGTGGAAGGCTGGGACTCCGCCGCCAAGACCGCCGCGCTGGCCAACGTGCTGATGGACGCGCGCACCACGCCCCAGCAGGTCTCGACGCGCGGCATTTCGAGGTTGACGCCGGAGCGCGTCGCCGAAATCGCGCGCCAGGGCAAGACCGTGCGCCTGATCAGCCGCGCACGCCGCATCGGAGGGCGTGTCTCGCTGCGCGTGCGCGCGGAGGTGCTGGACCGCTGCGACATCCTGGCCGCGACGCCGGGGACTTCGAACCTGATCCTTTTCCACACGGACCTGATGGGTACCTTCGGCACGGTCTCGATCGAGCCGACGGTGGAGCAGACGGCCTACGGCGTGTTCAGCGACTTGGTCAACTTGACCAGGCAGAGCGGATAAGGCGCATTCCGGCGTGGGTTTTCGGGGTCGTAGAGCACGCAAATCGGACTGCCGATTGCGGGCGGACGCCGGCTCTTGCCTCGCCCCTTGGCGGTGGCTCCGTTCAGCAAGACGAACTCGTACCGAAGGACGGTTCCGCCCTTGGTCCTCCGCCAGCCGGTCACAATGCCCGGGGCGGGACGCCCTTCCGTCAGCAGCCGCACCTGCTTGCGAAGGAGCATCGCGAGGACCACGGCGATCACAGCCAGTTCCCCGGAAACCAGGGACGGGACCCAGTTAGGCATGGGAGTATCGTCCCACCCGATCGGATGGTTCACTTTCGGGTTGGATGGAAGAAAGCGTACGAGTAGGCTCGAACCGGCTCTGAGCGTTTGCCAAATCCGCGGCGGGACGCCTTTGCGCGCTACGTACTCGCTCTCCTGGACGGTGAACCGGTAAGACACCAGGTGCTGCTGGTCCTTGCCTGTGCTGCGCCAGACTCGCGTGATTTGGGCATCCGTATTCACCCCTTGTTCTTGCAGCAGGCGTTGATCCTTCGCCTGCCGCCTGGCCGTTGTTCCAAGGCCGATGCCCGCGGCGACGGCCCCCAGTAACATCATCGCGGCCACCACCAGCAGGGCAATCCCCGCGCCGGTCAACTGAACCGGGCGCAGGCTGGAATAGCCGAGGCCGTCCGGGGGCGTCCAGTTGTTCGTCATGACTTACTCTTCTCCTTCCGCAAACGCCCCGCGTCCTGCAGGGCGCGGCGCAACAGAAACTCGATCTGCGCGTTGAGGCTGCGCAGTTCGGAATCGGCCCAACGTTCGAGGGCTTCATGCGTCGCCGGGTCCAGCCGAAGCAGGAATGCTTTCCGTTGCGCCATGGCCCCTTACTGGTAGAGCGTGCCCGCGTTGACGATGGGCTGCGCGTCGCGGTCGCTGCACAGTACGACGAGCAGGTTGCTCACCATACTGGCCTTTCGCTCTTCGTCGAGTTCGACGATGTGTTTCACGCTTAATTGCTCGAGCGCCATCTCCACCATGCTCACCGCGCCCTCGACAATCTTCTGCCGGGCGGCGATGATGGCGCTGGCCTGCTGCCGCCGAAGCATGACGCTGGCGATTTCGGGAGCGTACGCCAGGTGCGTGATGCGGGCCTCGATGACCTCCACGCCGGCTTTGGACAGGCGATCCTGGATTTCGTCGCGCATGCGGTGGGCGATGTCCATCACCGACATGCGCAGCGACATCTGCCCTTCCACGTGCGCGTCGTAGGGATAGGTGGTAGCCAGGCTGCGCACGGCGGACTCGCTCTGCACGTGCACGAAATGCTCGTAGTCGTCCACGTGAAAGATCGCTTCGGCCGTCTCCACCACCCGCCATACCACCACCGCGGCAATCTCGATGGGGTTGCCGTCCTGGTCGTTGACCTTCAGCTTGCTGCTCTCGAAATTGCGTATGCGCAGGGAGACCCGGCGGCGGCGCGTCAGCGGGTTCACCCACCAGAGCCCCTGCTGCTTGATCGTCCCTTTGTACACGCCGAACAACTGGATCACCTTGGCCTCATTGGGATTGATGACCGTGAATCCGCACAGGCAGGCGATATCGACGATCAGAACCACGATCCATGCCAGGACCTGGTAGCCCGCCTCGGCTTGGATCG
Organism: Bryobacteraceae bacterium; assembly: GCA_049516835.1. Taxonomy (GTDB): domain Bacteria; phylum Acidobacteriota; class Terriglobia; order Bryobacterales; family Bryobacteraceae; genus Fen-178. The sequence continues at coordinate 7,439 of JBEKSR010000103.1, forward strand.
ATGAGACCAGCATGACGATGGACAGGATGAGCAGCGCCGAGAGCAGGACGAGCATCAGCCAGCCCGAGAGACCCTTGATTTCCTTTTCCCGCATGATTTGAATTTTCCTCCTTGCTTGACATCAAAATGATATCACAATGATTTCATTTTTCAAGGGGTCAATGGGCCCAAAACTGGTGAATTCGGGTTGCGGCTGAAAGCCGTGTGAAGAGCGTGGCGCACGCACTTTGCGTGCCGCGTCCCCACTCGTGGGGACGCATGTTTCGCCGCCGGTCGAACGTGTCGGCACGAGTGCCGACACGGCACGCTGAGAGCGTGCGCCACGTCAGGAGATGAATTGCCGTAGCCTTCAATGAAAGTTGTGCGACGACGGGGCCGCGCCCGCGCGTAGCGGTTCGATGCGGCCGGCTTTCACCGAAATCACCCCGTCCAGGTTTTGCAGCACGCCGTCGATGATCAGGTAGCGTTCGCCCAGCACCACGAACTTGTAGCGGTCGAAGGTGGCGGGAGCGACGATGGCATTCATGATGCCGGTTTCGTCTTCCATGCTCATAAAGACGAAGCCGTGGGCTGTGCCGGGGCGCTGGCGCACGATGACCGCTCCGGCGATGCGCACCAGGCGGCCGTTTGGAACCTTCGCCAGGTCGATGGCGCGCGTCACGCCGAGCGCGTTCATTTCGGCGCGGCACCAGGCCATGGGATGCTGGCCGATGGTCACGCCGGTGCCGTGGTAATCGGCATAGAGGCGCTCTTCCGTGTTCATGGGGAGGAGCGGGGAAGGCTCGCCCTGGGCGGTTTCTTCCAGCGGCGCCAGCAGCGGGCCCACCGGCAGGATGGCGCGCTGCGCCTGCCAGAGGGCATCGCGGCGATGGGCCTGGTGGAGAGAATTCAACGCGCCGATTTCAGCCAAGCGGTTGAGCTCGTCTTTGCGCAGCTCGCGGACGCGAAATGCCAGATCGTCGATGCTGTTGAACGGCCGCGCCCGCAGAATGGCGCGGGCGGCTTCCTGGCGGAGACCGCGGGCGTAGCGCAATCCCAGGCGTAGACGGGGGCCGGGGGCCAGGGGCCAGGGGCCGGGGGGATCGAGAGTACACTGCCATTCGGATTTCGTCACGTCCACCGGCAGCACGCGCAGCCCGTGACGCTGCGCGTCTTTGATCAGTATGGCCGGTGAATAAAAGCCCATCGGCTGGTTGTTGAGCATGGCGCAGGTGAATTGAGGCAGGTAATGGCACTTCAGATATGCGCTGGCGTAGGCCAGCAGCGCGAAGCTGGCGGCGTGCGATTCGGGAAAGCCGTAAAGCGCGAATGCGGTGATGGAGCGGACGATATCGTCCTGCACCTTGCCGCGGATGCCGTTGCGCTCCATGCCCGCGCGCAGCTTTACTTCGATTTCAGCCATGCGCTTTTCCGAGCGCTTGAAGCCCATGGCGCGCCGCAGCTCCTCGGCTTCGCCGCCCGTGAATCCGGCCGCGATCATGGCCATGCGCAGCAACTGCTCCTGGAATAGCGGCACTCCCAGCGTGCGCTTCAGCACCGGTTCGAGCGAGGGGTGCAAATAGTCCGGCGGTTCCCGGCCCTGCCGCCGGTTCAGGTACGGGTGCACCATTTTACCGACGATGGGGCCGGGCCGGATGATGGCCACCTGCACCACGATGTCGTAAAAACGCCGCGGCTTCATGCGCGGCAGCGCCGACATCTGCGCGCGGCTCTCCACCTGGAACATGCCGATGGTGTCGGCCTTTTGCAGGGCTTGGAAAACCGCCGGATCGTCCGCAGGCAGGCGCGCGAGATCGACTTCGGGAACCATCTCGAGACAGTCTTCGATTACCGCCATCATGCCCAGGCCGAGCAGGTCCACCTTGATGATCCCCATATCGGCGCAGTCTTCCTTGTCCCACTGCACCACCACGCGGCCGGGCATACTGGCGGGTTCGAGCGGAACCACGGAATCGAGCTGCCCCTGGCAGACCACCATGCCGCCGGAATGCTGGCCCAGGTGGCGCGGCAAGTCCTGCGCCATGCGGTACAGCTCGAAAAACTTGCGCACGCGCGGATGGGCAAGATCCAGGCCGGCGTCGCGGAACTGGGCTTCGGTGGTCTCCTTGGGGTCTTTCCATTCCCAGGCGCGCACCAGGCCGGAGAGGCGATCGAGAGTCGAGATCTCGAAGCCCAGCGCCTTGCCCACTTCGCGCGCGGCGGAGCGTCCGCGATAGGTGATGACGTTGGCGGTCATGGCGGCGCCGAGCTTTCCGAACCGCTGGTAGACGTACTGGATGACGCGCTCGCGCTTTTCGCCGCTGGGGAGGTCGATATCGATGTCGGGCCACTCGCCGCGCTCTTCGGAAAGGAAGCGCTCGAATAGCAGGTCCATGCCCACGGGATCGACGGCGGTGATTTCGAGCGAGTAGCACACCGCGCTATTGGCGGCCGAGCCGCGTCCCTGCGCCAGGATGGCGTTTTCCTGGCAGAAGCGCACAATGTCCCAGACGATCAGGAAATAGCCGGGCAGCTTGAGCTTTTCGATGAGCGCCAGCTCGCGCTCGATCTGGCGCCGGGCACGCTCGTGATACGGCTGGTAACGGCGGCGCGCGCCCTCATCCACGCGTTTGCGCAGGAAGGACATCTGCGTCTCGCCCTCGGGCACCGGGTAGCGCGGGAATTGGTAGCCGAGGTCGGCCAGGGTGAACTGGAGACGCGAAGAGATTTCGAGCGTGTGGGCGATGGCCTCGGGCAGGTCGGCGAAGAGGCGCGCCATTTGGGCGGGCGTCTTGACGTAGCGCTCGGAGTTGCGCTCCAGAAGCCGGCCGGCGGTCGAGAGCGTCGTTTTTTGGCGCACGCAGGTGAGGACGTCGAGCAACTCGCGCCGCGCGGGCGCGGCGTATGCCACGCCGTTAGTGGCAACCAGTGGCATACCGAGGCCGCGGGCGCATTCCACAATGGCCTGGTTGCGAGCTTCCTCCTGGCGATGGTGGTGGCGCTGAAGCTCGGCGTAAACGTTGTGTTTGCCGAAAATTTCCAGCAGCCGCGCGTCGGGGTGGCGCGTGAGACAGATGAGACCGCGAGCGAATTCCGCCAACTCCTCGAGCGTGGCCGCGCCCTCGCCTTTTTTGGCCCGCAGCTTCATGCGGGTGACCAGGCGGCACAGGTTTTGATAACCTTCGCGCGTTTCCGCCAGCAGGGGATAAGTGAAACCGTTGGCGCAGGTGATTTCCGAGCCGATGTGCGCGCGAATGCCCGCCTTCTTGGCGGCCATGTGAAAGCGCGGCGCGCCATAGACGCCGTTGCGGTCCACCAGCGCCATGGCGGGCATGCCGAATTCCGCGCAAGCGCCGGCCAGATCCTCCGGCACGGACGCACCTTCGAGGAAGCTGAAGCCGGAACGCGCGTGCAACTCGACGTAGCTTTCAGTCATAGCTGCCCTCGACGAACCAGCCGCGCGGCTCGCAGTAGATGCGGTAGAGCGCGCCATCGCTGAGTGCGATGTCCCATTCGTCGCGCGCCCAGGGGTTGGAAGTCCACCAATCGCCCGAAGTGCGCCAGGGGCCGGCCAGTTCAAGAACTTGGCCGCGAATGCCATCGGCGGCGATGAAGCCCGGCTGCCCGGAAGCCAGGGCGACACGCGCCGCGCGTGGCGGACGGAAGACGCGGAGGGCAAAATTCGGGGACTGACGGATCTGTCCGCGCGGCGCAGGGCCCCAACTGGGCACCCCGGCGCCTTGGGACAGATTCGTCAGTCCCCATGCCCCCGGGCGGTGCGTATCCACCAGTTCCGGCGAACCTACACGGTCTTCCCCGATGATTGCTTGGATGCGCGCCAGGGTCAATTCCAGCTTCACCGGCTCGGGCGCAAGCGGGACGAACAGGCCGCCCTGCGCGGCGCGCGGTTTCACCGGGTTCATCCCCATCCATACGCGCACAATGGGAGCCTCGGGGGGATGCGCGGCCAGGTCGAGCTGCCACAGCTTCAAAAGTGCTTTGGTGTCGAGCGACGGCACGGGCAGCCGCAGGGTGCGCTCATGCGTGGCGCGGTTTTCGAGCTGCAGCCGCAACCGCAGCTCGTCGGTGGCCAGCGCGCGCGTAGCCAGCCGCGCCGCCAGTCCGTTCAGCAACCGAGCCAGCAGAAACGCCAGCGGCTCGAGCAGCTCCACCGGGTATTCCAGCTCGATTTGGTCTTCGAACTCGAGCGGCGGCTCCAGCGGCACAAGTTTCCGCTCCGCCTCGCCGCGCGCCAACTCACGCAGCCGTAATCCTTCGGGACCGAGCCGCTCGGCGATGCCCAGCGGGGGAAGAGCGGCCAGGTCGCGAAACCGGCGGATGCCCCAACGCTCCAGGGTTTCCAGCAATTCCGGCGATGGGGCCAGCCATGACAGCGGCAGCGGTCCGAGGAACTTGGCCTCATCGCCTTGCGGAATGATGCTGACGCCCGCAAAGCCGCGCGCCGCGCAGATGGCCGAATCGGGATTGGCCGCCAGCGCGATATTGACTTTCATGCGAATTTCCGAGGCCCGGCGCGCGATGGCCGCGGCCACGTCCTGCGGAAACCCCCACAGGCGATCGAGACCGGAAGCATCCAGCGTCACGGTATCGGGCGCAGTCTGCTCCACCACCGGCGAGAATTCGAACCCCAGCGCCGTCAGATTGCCACTACCGTGAAGACAGGCGAACATGTCTTGCTCCGCTCGGTGGACGCGGCGCGCACCCTCATGCCGCGCAGCAATTGCGAGGTTCCGCGCGTCCCCGACCACACTACCCGTTCCGGCGCGCATTCGAGCACCAGCGATGCGCAAGTCTTGGCGTTCGATTGCCGCGCCACCGTCAGCAGCACGGTGGGGGTATGCTCCACCCCGCGGCGCAGCCGGAACCACGAAGTGAGCGAGATGCGGCGCGCGGCGTTGGGCGGCGTATCCCCCAAATCCATCGCCACCAGTCCAAAGCCGCCGCCCTGAATCAACAAATCGGCCGCCTTGAGCGCGTGCTCGGCGTTGTGGCTGCAACGCACCCAGAGCAGGCGTGGCAAGCACACCCCGGCCGCGGCGGCGGAGACGGGGTCGAAAGAATCTTCCGCATCCACCAAAGCGCAGACTTCCTCGCGCGCGGTGGCCGCGGCCAGGATGGAAACCAGCAAGCTGGTCCGACCGGAAGAAGCCGGCCCGATAATTTCGGTGAGGCAGCCGCGCGGCAGTTCGATTCCGGAAATGCCGCTCGGGACCAGTTCGGGCATGGGCCTGGATTGCCAGTCCAGGTGGCCGCCAAGCATCGATTCGAACTGTTGTTTGAGGGCCGCCGCACCCATCTATATTCGTCTTTTCTTCGCCTACACTATATTTTTACAGGATCGAGGCAGGGTCTGTCAATAGCCGAAAAATAGTGCTTTACAATTTACATAATGTAATGTACGATATACTTTAAGTTAAAGGAAAATTACATGTCAGACTCGGAAAAGTGGGCGTGGTGGACGCTGGGAGTGGTGGTGCTGACCATCGCTGTGTACGGCGCCTTCGTCGCATTCGTCAAATCGGGCCATGCGGCCCTGGTTTTTGGGCTGTTAGCGCTGGCCGCGCTCCCGGCGTCCAGGCGGCGCTATTTCCCATGCCGACACTTCGATGAACGGGAGCGCGCGATTGCCATAAAGGCGGCCCTGGTGGGTTTCTACGCGTGCTGGCTGGCGTTCGCTGGCCTCATTAATGCTATCGGATTCATCAAAGGATGGAACGCCACCCTTACCGTGCCGGTCTGGACTCTCATCGAAACTCTCTGTTGGGCTCTGATACTCGTCCTGGGGGTGCAATCCCTGACGACCCTCGTGCTCTACCGCGGTGGACCCCATGCCTAGCCAGGAACCGGAAATCAAAAACCACATCCGCCGGCTCCGTTTCGACCACGGAGAGATGACCCAGGATCAACTGGCGAAACAGGCGGGCGTGACGCGCCACACCATCATGGCGCTGGAAGCGGGCAAATATTTCCCCTCGCTGCTTCTGGCCTTCCGCATCGCGCGGGTTTTTGGGGCGCCTGTGGAGCAGGTGTTCGAGTACGTGGGGCAGGTCCCCGACCTGCTCTAACATTCGGGGACTGACACCAGCGTCCGCGCGGCACAAAAAGCGTGCCTTGGGACGCGTGTGTCAGGCCCCGAATTCTCACCACGCCAGCGCCAGGGCCGACGTGCGCGGGTCGGCGCCGGCGCTCACCGTGCCGGTTCCAGCTTCCACCAGGATGCCCGCGCTGCTGTTCATCGACCACGGACCTCGCATAGTCACCTTGTGGCCGCGGCGCGCGAGCTCGGCGCGCACCGCTTCCGGGATGCGACCCTCCAGCGAGAGGTCGCCCGGATACATGGTATGGGGGAAGGGCGAGGCGGGAAAACTGCGCGTAGCCCAGCGCGGGGCCTCGATGGCTTGCTGTATGTTCATCCCGAATTCCACGATGTTCAGCAACGTCTGCATGGTGCGCAGGCACTGGTCATCCGCGCCGGGGCTGCCGGTCACCAGCAAGGGCTTGCCGTCCTTGAGCACCAGCGTGCCTTGCAGCGTGCTGCGCGGACGTTTGCCGGGCTCGAGCGCATTGGCGTGGCCGGGAACGAGCGAGAAATAATCGCCGCGGCAATTGAAGATGAATCCCAGGTTGCCCATCACCACCTTGGTGCCGAACGCGCTGTGCAGGCTGGGGGTGAATGAGATCATGTTGCGCTCTTTGTCCACCACGGCAATGTAGCTGGTGTCGCCTTCGTGATCGGCGTTCCCGCTCAGGTTCACATCGATGGGGCGGGACACCGGCTCGAATCCGGGCGTGTATGGCGCGGGGTCCCCTGGACGAAATTCGAGCGATGCCTTGGCGGGATCGATCAGCCTCCGGCGCGCCGCGGCGTACTGGTTCGACAACAGACCCACGTAAGGGATGCGGATGAAATCCATGTCGCCCAGGAAGGTGTCGCGATCGGCCATGGCGAGCTTGATGGCCTCGGCCGAGGTGTGGATGTAGTCGGCGGAGTTGATCCCCATCTTTTTGAGGTCGTAGCTTTCGAGCATTTTAAGCGCGAACAGTTCAGCGGGCCCCCTGGCTGGCCGAGGCGTTCTTGTAGACCGTGTAGCCGCGGTAGTCGATGGCGGCCGGCTCTTCCACTTTGGCGGTGTAGCCGGCGAAATCCTCATAGCGGAACAAGCCGCCGTTTTCTTCGGAGAAGTTGGCCATCTCGCGGGCGATGTCGCCTTTGTAGAAACGGTCGCGCGCGGCCTTCAGCGCGGCCTGGCGGCCCTGGGAAGCGGCCTGCTTCTCGGCCTCCACCAGGCGGCGCAGCGTGCGGGCCAGGTCCGGATTCTTCCAAACTTCGCCATCCTTCCAGCTCCGGCCATCGGGAGCGGCGTAAACCCGGGCGCTCGTGGGATATTTCTGCAGGGCCGGCGAATTCAACGTGCGCCCTATGGGAACGCCGCGCTCGGCCAGTTCGATGGCGGGCGCCAGCAATTCGGCGAAGCTCCTGGTGCCCCAGCGCGAGAGCAGGATGTACCAGGCATCCACCACGCCGGGCACGGTGCCCGCGAGCAGCGAATCATCGACCGGGATCTTGCCGCCCTGGTTAGCCTTGTACCATTCGATGGTGGCAAGTTTCGGCGCGGTTCCCTCGGCATTGAGCGAGAACACCTTCCTCTGTTTGGCGTCGTAGATGAGCAGGGTGGCGTCGCTGCCGACGCCGTTCATGTTGGGCTGCACGACGCCCAGTACCGCTTGGCCAGCGACAATGGCATCGAAGGCATTTCCGCCGGAACGGAGGATGTGTTCCGCGGTGAGGGTGGCCTGCGGCATCATCGCAGCCGCGGCATATTCCGTGCCGCGAGCCAGTTGCTTCATGGTCTGGCTGGCCGGCTGCGCCGGAGCGCTGAGAGAAGTCATTGCAGCCAGAGACAGTGCGAAGGCCATTCTGCGAATCATTTTTTCCCTTCGAAAACGTCTAGTATCTCAAACCGGCGCGGCGGGGCCAAGCGGGGCAAGGCCGGTTGCTTTCTTTGCAACGGAAGACTCATAATAAGCCCCATCGCCGCTTTTGCCGGTCGCCAGACCGGAGGGGGGATTGCGCGCGGCTGCGGCGGCCAAAGGAGGAACAGCGTGAATACCCTCATTCGCCACGGCACGGTGGTGACCGCGCGCGAGACCAACGCGGCCGATGTCCGGATCGAAGACGGCCGCATCCAAGAGGTTGGTCCCAGCCTGCCGGCGAACTCCGCGGACCACGTGATCGACGCCACCGGCATGTACGTGATGCCCGGCGGCATCGACGCCCACACGCACCTCGACATGCCCCTTGGCCGCATCATGTCCGCCGACGATTTCGAAACCGGGACCCGCGCCGCGGCATTCGGCGGAACCACCACCATCGTCGATTTCGCCATCCAGGAGCGCGGCACGTGCATGCGCGACGCGCTGGATACCTGGTGGAAGAAGGCCGAGGGCCGCGCCACCATCGACTACGGCCTGCACATGATCGTCACCGGCCTGGGCGGTTCCGGCCTCGAGGACATGAACGACATGGTCGGCGAGGGCGTGGCCAGCTTCAAGCTGTTCATGGCCTATCCCAACTCCCTGATGGTGGATGACGCCACCATTTTCAAGGCCCTTTCACAAACCGCCCAGAACGGCGCGCTCATCTGCGTGCACGCCGAAAACGGCGGTGTGATCGACGTGCTCATCGAGCGCGCGCTGGCCGAGGGGAAGACCGCGCCGATTTACCACGCGCTCACGCGCCCGCCGCGGGCCGAGGCCGAAGCCGTCGGCCGCGCCATCGCCATAGCGGAGATCGCGGGCGCGCCGGTCTACATCGTCCACGTCACTTCGGAAGACGCGCTCGACCAGGTGCGCGAGGCCCGCGGCTGCGGCGTTCCGGTCTTCGCGGAGACCTGCCCGCAGTACTTGCTGCTTTCCATCGAAGACCTCGAGCGGCCGAATTTCGAAGGCGCCAAGTACGTGCTCACTCCGCCGCTGCGGCCCAAGGAGCACCAACTGAAATTGTGGGACGGCCTCAGAAACGACCACCTGCAAGTGGTTTCGACCGACCATTGCCCCTTCTGCTTCGCCGACCAAAAAATCCTCGGCAAGGACGATTTCACCAGGATTCCCAATGGCGGGCCGGGCATCGAGAACCGGCTGCAATTGATCTACCACTACGGCGTGAACTCCGGGAAACTCTCGCTGAACCGGTTCGTCGAGATCGTTTCCACCGCGCCCGCACGCATCTTCGGCCTGTATCCGAAGAAGGGAGAAATTGCGCCAGGGAGCGACGCCGATGTGGTCGTCTGGGACCCCAATGCCGCCCACACCATCAGCGCCAGGACGCATCACATGCGCGTGGATTACTCCATGTTCGAAGGCTTCGAGGTCCGGGGCAATGCGCGCACCGTGCTGTCGCGCGGCGAGGTGATTGTGGATGGCGGAAAGTTCTTGGGGAAGGCCGGGCGCGGCAATTACCTCAAGCGCGCCGCGCGCGGCGGGGCCTGGAAATAGATATGACCGTTACGGCCATTCTCCCCGTCACCGATGAGACCGCATCACTCCGGAAAACGGTCGAGGTTCTGCCGGCGGAGAACCGGCCGGAGATTTCGGAAATCCTGATCATCGCGTGCCAGAGGACCACCCGGGCGGCATTGGCAGTCGCGGAAGAGCTTGGCCGCGAGCACGCCGGGTTGATTCAAGTGCGTTTCCAGCAGCGCCCGTTTCTCGCCGGCGCCATGCGCGACGCATTTGATTGGGCATCGGGCAGCCACGTACTGATGATGGCAAGCGACCTCGAAACCGATCGCGCCACGATGAAAGAGCTGATTGCCAAGGCCAAGGACGGCTATGATATTGTGACGGCGACACGGTGGAAAAGCGGGAGCGGGTTCCGCGGATACAATCCGCTCAAGCGCTTTTTGAACGGAATCTTCCAGATGATCTTCCGCATTCTCCATGGCACGGCTCTCTCCGACCTGACTTACGGATTCGGGTCTTCAAGAGGGAGTGGGTGAAGACCATCGCATGGGAGGAACTGCGGCATCCCTTTCTGCTCGAGACCATGCTGAAGCCACTGCGGTTGGGGGCCCGCGTGATCGAGATCCCGAGTACCTGGCGGGCTCGCACCGAAGGGGAATCGCACAATCCCTTTTGGGGGAACTTCGTGTATTTTCGCATCGCGTTCAAGACGCGCTTCAGCAACAAACGGAGATTGCTGAAGACAAACTCGTAAGTCCATGAAGGCCACAATCGTAACCACTACCATCAGCATCCCGATACTTCTGCTGAAATACGCGCAGAATGCCCAGCGCTATGGGCACAAAGACCTCGACTTCATGGTCATCGGCGATCGAAAAAGCCTTCCCGAGACAGCCGATTTCTGTAAGTCCGTCCCGCAGTACCCGTGCGCGTATCTGGATATTCCGGCCGAGCAGGAGTACCTGAGCCGGTTTCCGGAACTGTGGACGCACCTGCGGTTCGATTCGATCCAGAGGCGCAACATCGGCATCCTGCTAGCATATGAAAACGGAGCCGATGTCGTAATCATGATCGACGACGATGACTTCGTAATGGACCAGGACTTCGTCGGGTTCCACGGTGCGGCTGGCTCGGTGCGCGAGTTGCCCACCTACCGCCCGACTTCCGGCTGGTTCAATGTCTGTTCTTTCCTGCAAACGGACCACGGAGTCGAGTTTTATCACCGCGGATACCCGCGGAAGATGCGCTGGACGGAAGATGGCCACTCTGTGACCTGTTCCCAGGCTGCCCGGCGCGTGGTTGCGAACGCCGGACTCTGGCTCGACGGCCCGGATATCGATGCCGTGACGCGCATGGAACGCCAGTTGGTGGTCCGCGGTTTCAACCGGAAGCGGCCTGGAAGCAACATTGCGCTCCACCCGGGCACACGGTCGCCGTTCGATTTCCAGAATACGGCGTTGATGCGCGACGCCGTGCCGGCGTACTTCCTCAGCCCCTGCACTGGGCGCTACGACGATAGTTGGGGCAGCTACATCCTGACCCGCATCGCCGAACATTTCGAAGACGTGGTGAGCCATGGCGAGCCGGTAGTCCGCCAGAAGCGCATTCCTCACGACCTGTGGAGGGACTTGGACGCGGAGCGCAACGGGATGATCCTGACGGATGATTTCTGCGCCGCGCTGCGCTCCATTTCCCTCATGGGCGCCACGTATCACGCTTGTTTCGGCGAGATTGTGGCAGCGTTGCCGCCGGCTTGGGCTGAGGGACCCGAATGGACCGGCTCGCAAAAGGAATGGCGCTCGAAGCTGATTGAGGGCATGGCAATCTGGCACTCGGTCTTCGAAAAACTGGGGGCGGGTTGAATTGAAACCCATGAGAGAAGCCGTAATCATCGGGGCGGGACCGGCCGGCCTTACCGCCGCTTACTGCCTGTGTGAGGCGGGGTGGAAGGCGACCGTGTTCGAAGCGGATCCGGAATACGTGGGAGGGATCTCGCGAACGGCCGTCTACAAAGGCTTTCGCTTCGATATCGGAGGCCACCGGTTTTTCTCCAAATCCCAAGAGGTGGAAGAGTTCTGGAGTGAGATCCTGGGGGACGACCTCATCCGACGCCCGCGACTCTCGCGAATCTATTACCGGGGGCAGTTGTATTCCTACCCGCTGAAGCCCTTCGAAGCGCTGTGGAAGCTGGGCTTGGCTGAATCCACGTTATGCGTGCTCTCGTATATCAAGGCGAGGCTCTTTCCGATTGGCAACCCCAAGTCCTTTGAAGACTGGGTCACGAACCAGTTTGGAGCGCGGCTTTTTCGAATCTTTTTCAAGACCTACACCGAAAAGGTGTGGGGCATGAGCTGCAAGGAGATTTCCGCCGATTGGGCCGCCCAGCGCATCCAGGGTCTGTCACTGGCCTTGGCGGTCAAGAATGGGTTGCTGCCCAAACGAGGCGGGCAGGACAAGTCCAAGCTGGTCAAAACTCTGATCGATTCGTTCCGCTACCCGCGGCTGGGTCCTGGCATGATGTGGGAGCAGTGCGCGGCGCGAATCCGCGAGATGGGGGGTGAAGTTCTGCTGGGCCGCCGGGTGGAGGAGTGCCGCTACAGTGAGGCGGCCGGCCGCTGGGAGGTCCGGGCGAGGACCTCGTCCGGCGAAACGGAAGCGCGATCCGCCGATCATGTGATCTCGACCGCGGCCATTCGGGATCTGGCACGCATGCTCGATCCACCACTTGAGGAGCGGGTGATGCGAGCGGCCGAGGCTCTCCGTTATCGCGACTTCCTCACGGTGGCCCTGATCGCCCAAGACCGGAAGCCTCTTCCCGACAACTGGATCTACATCCATGATCCCTCGGTCAAGGTAGGGCGGGTTCAAAACTTCAAGTCCTGGTCTCCGGAACTGGTTCCCGATCCCGCGCTTTGCTGCTACGGCCTGGAATACTTCTGCTTTGAAGGCGACGGCATCTGGTCCATGCCCGACCAGGAGCTGATTGGCCTCGCCACTCGGGAGCTCGAGCAACTCGGCTTGCTGGATTGCAAGGATGTTCAGGACGGCTCCGTGGTGCGTCAATCCAAGGCGTATCCCGTCTACGACGATGACTACCGGCAGAATGTCGATACTTTCGCCGCGGAACTGGAGCGACGCTATCCGGCCCTGCACCTGGCGGGGCGTAACGGCATGCACAAGTACAACAACCAGGACCACGCCATGATGACCGCCATGCTCACGACAAGGAACATCGTGGCCGGGCATAAGCTCTACGATGTTTGGAAAGTGAACCAGGACGCGCAGTATCTCGAGAGCGGCCCCACCGGCGATGCGATGTCCGCGAGCGGCCTGCGGATGGTCCCCACCAGAGTTCGCGAGGAAAAGAAAGGGCGCTCGGGGCGTTGCCGCCGCCCGTAAAGGAAACCGGCATCACGGCCGATAAGGACAACGGTGTGGTGCGTCGCTGGTACTGGGCCATGCGCGACCGCTCACGACCTGGGGAGTATCCTACAACCGTTCAGCGCCGCCACAGGATTTGGCGTTGAGCCACGAGCGGGGTGCCCTCCCGGCCGGGCGTGGTCCGGATCAACGGGGCACTCCGCCAGAGAGTGTACTGCGCGATGACTTTCTTGCTCTTCCTGATCTCCCTGGCTGTCCTGGAATACATTGTCCGCCGCCCCGAGGAGACCCCCAAAACAGGCTGGCAACCCTCTGCCAAACGGCGAGCTGAAGACAAGCCTGCGGATTCCGCGCCGGCCCT
>JBEKSR010000104.1:0-20492 GCA_049516835.1 Bryobacteraceae bacterium
CTCAAGGCTCGCTTGGCGAACGCCGGGTTCTTCGTCTCCATGTACGCGTAGGCCGCCAGGCGGCCTCGCGCATACTGGCCGTCGGCGCCCTCGCTGCCCGTGGTCATATCCTTGGCCACTACTTCCTTGGGCGCGCCCACCAGCCGGCAGTATTGGTTCCACGCCTTCTTCCAGCCGGCATGGTCGAGCAGCGAATTCAGCTCGAACACCACTTCCGCGCCGCCCTGGATGGTGGTCAGGTTGTAGGTTCCGAACCCGTCCTCCACCAACGGATAGAGCTTGCCGGTGGCGGGATCGTAGCCGTACAGGTTGTTCGGCCCCGTCATGAACCAATAGGGCATTTTGGCGATGGAATCCATGCCGGCGACGATCTTGTCGCGGTACCTGGTCTCGCCGGTGCGCTCCCACTCGGTCATCCAGTTGCCGATAAACGACAGCCAGTCCGGCCCGCCGCGGACGCGCCCCGGATAGGGAATCGGCTTGGTGAGCGGGGAGGCCAGGCGCATGGTATCGATTTCCGTGGTCTTGTAGTCCGCATCCACCACCTCGCGCATTACGTCGCCGGTGCGCTCATCGGTGGTGAGGTAGTAGTAATGCCGGCGAAATGCCGCCTGGCTGATGCGCGGCTCCTTGGCGCCGCAGCCCCAGTGGCGCACGTTGTGACGCGAACCGAGCGGGGCGAATCGGCCCAGGTGATAAGTGTCGACTTCCGTGGTGTGGCGCGTCATGGCCTCGGCCATGCGGAAGATGTCGGCCCGCCCGCTACGCAGGAAGCTCGCCCACAGCCACAGGTCGGTGCCCAGCTCGGTGTTGTCCCAGGCGTAGCCGCCCACGTCGTAGCGCCACATGTGGCGCTGGGCGTCATGCTGGTGCATCACGTCGCCATAGTCCCAGAAGCCGTACCAGTGCCGCTGCTCGACCTCTTTGTGGTAGAGCGCGAAGGCGGCGTCGAGCTGGTCTTCGATCTGCCGTTTGGCGGGCGTGGAACGGTCCGGCAGGCTCCAGATGCCCAAAACTCGCGCGGCGTGGAGATACTGCGGCGTGGTCACCAGCAGGGGCGGCTCCTCGGCAATCCTGGCCTGCCGCACCGCATCTTCTTTAGCCGGGACGGCGGCGCTGGGGAAGAGCGTCATCTCGCTGGTGCGCGCCACGCCGTGCGGAGTGCTGAAGCCCGGCTGCACGTCTTCATAGCTGGAATCGAGGCCGTGAGCCTTGGTGTCGTAGTGGCGCAGGTCCATGGCGGCGGCGTCGGGCGACCACAGCCAGACGTACAGATCGGCCGCGTCGCCAGAGGCTTTCTGAACCTCGAGCGACGCCGGGTAGGACTGCCAGAAGTTCTTCACGCCGACGGCCAGGCCGCCGGAAACGTCGCCGATGAAGACCAGCCCTGAGGCGCGCCGTCCGGCGGCCGCGGCCAGCCAGCAGCTTTGCGGATTGGTGCGTTTCTGGATGGTGAAGCCGTCGGCCATGGGTTGCACCAGCTTGTAGGCGTCCCACACCGCCCAGTCCGTGAGCAGCTTCTGCGCGCGCTGGTCGAAGGCCTCCTTATTGGGGATGCGCTTGCCCGCCAATTGGTCGGGGTAGGCGTTGCCCCGGCCGCCGGGCAGCATGAGCGGGCGCGCGCTGGCCGGCTCGAGCGGTTCGGCCCACAGTCCGTCGCCCTCGCCCGAAAAACGGACGTGGCGATTGTGCACCTGCTCGCGCATCGGCACGGAGAAAGCCACGCCGAGTCCGCGGATGAAATCCTTTTGATCGTCGCCATCGAAGACGATGGTATGCACCAGGCGCACCTGCTCCAGGCCGGCGTGGAAATACAGGCGCACGGTGAAGGGAAGCCACTCCCGCGCGCCGGGGTGCCCGCTGGGCCCGGCCTTGTGAACGCCCTCGATCTTCACCACGGCGCGCACCGGGCCGGTCTGCTCCACCGTGACTTTGCGGATGCTGCTGGTGAAACCCGAGCGGTCCTCGAGCGCGCACACCAGGCGCCCCTGGCGCGCCACCACACGGCCTTCCATGGTCATCGAGTCGATCAGGAACGCACCCTGTTTGGGGATGCGGCACTGGAGCCGGCCCGTGTCGATGTCGATGGCCGAACCGGTTTCGGCGACCTTCACCGGCGAAGCGGGAGCCGCCGCCGCGCCCGGCGCCAGTTTGAACGCGCCCGAGGCGTTGGGGCCGGCCACGGTGGCGAAGCCGGTCCACTTCATGGAGCCGTCGGGCCAATAAGCGAGCGGCCAGTTCTGCAAGGGCAGGGGCTCGCCATCGGCTGTGGTCAGAGTGAAGGTCTGGTCCTTGCGCACCGTGCCGCGCGGCCAGGGGACTCCCCAACTGACACCGCAGTCGACGGGCGGAGGGCTTCCACCCAGCCAGCCCACCGTCACCGGATCGTTGGGCGCTGCTTGCGCGGCCGCGGAAACGCTGCTCGCCATAATTCCGAGCGCACTGCGTCGTGTCATCTTCATGATGGTCACTTCGCGATCAGCCGCACGGGGCCCAGCAGACCCGAAGGCAGCGGTTGTAAGTTCGCCGTGTCCTGGTCCTGAAAGCGCTCGCCGTACTTGGCGTTGAGCGCCTTGTAGTCCCACAGCGGACCTTTGGCCATCTCGTTGATGGCCAGGTTGGCCACTACCACGCGGATGGTGTTCTCACCCGCGTGCAGCAGGCCGGTGACTTCCACTTCGTATGGGGCGCACCACACCGAGCCGGCCGGTTTGCCGTTCACGGTTACCACGGCGGATTCGCGCACCGGGCCTTCCAGCATGGCCCGCATGCCGGAGGCGGATCGCCGTTCCTGCGCGGCGACAGGCGTCCCTTCGCCGAAGTTCAGGAAGAGCGGGCGCCGGGAACCGGCCATCGCCTGGTCGATGGTCACGGTCTTTTCGTAAGTGGCGCGACCGGAGAAATATTTCCTCGCCGCGTCCTCGGTCCAGGAGCGCAGTGCGGTCATAGCGACGGGCTCCGTCGATCCAGCGAACGTGACTTTCCAGCCCGAGCTGAGGTCGACCGGCGCCAGCACGGGGCCAGCGGGCTCGGGACGCGGCGCCACGTGCTCTTTCGAGAACACCACCACCCGGGATTCGTAGGGCGCCAGATCCAGGTCGATGCGGTTGCTGCCTGCTCCGGTCACTTTGCCCGTGAACGGGTCAAACCAGGCCGCTTCAAGCCCCGTGACGCGGAACGTGGCTTGGCTGTGAACCGGATGGTTGCTGGTGTTGGCCAGGAAGTAGATGTCGGCGAAAGCCAGCTTCCGGTGAACGAAGCCGATCTCCGGCGCGGTAGCGACGTCGGCGGCCAATGCCGCGTGAAGCTGCGCCCCGAGCTTGGTTTCGTCGGTCACCACGTGCCCGCGAGCGCCAGGCGCTTCGAACAGCGCGCGCGACAACTCGCGAATCTTGGGCGTCTCGCTTTCCGCTTCGGTCAGTCCCGGAGCCAGCGAGGGCGTACGGCGCGTGGCCACCAGCGTTCCGCCCTTGCGGACAAACTCGTCGAGTTTCCGGAGCGTGGCCAGGGGAATCCGCTCGACGCCCGGCAGGATCAGGATGCGGTAGGGCACTCCCGCGTGCGCAATGGCGCCGTCGTCGATGTAATCGAAGTTGTACCCCGCGTCCAGGATCTGCGGAATCACGTTGGCCCCCAACAGCCCATCCATGGCCTGGTTGACGGAATCGCGGCCCAACGCAAAGCCGGCGTAGGCGTCGTCGGTGGGCAGATACAGCGCCACATCGTTGGCCGGCTGTCCCTGCCGCAACAGGAAACTCACGCGCTGGAGGTAGGCCGTGATGTCCGGCATGACCAGCCACCACGGATTGTGATCGTTGAACACCGCCGCCGCGTAGAAGTGCCATCCCGGCTCGCCCGCTTCCGGCGGCGAGTAGGGAAAGCCGTGCCCCACGAGCTGGTTGACGCCTTGCAGGAAATGCAGGTCGGCCTCGGCCTTCATGTCCAGCGACGTGGCGCGAAACACCGGCGAATGCAGCCAGGTCCAGGTTTCCGAAGAGGTCACCGGGCGGCCGTAGAGGTGGCTCGCCGAGGCCGCCCATCGCGTCGCGGTGAAGCGCCGCCACTGCGACCCTTCGCCTTCCGGCAGATCCACCAGCGCATTGCTCGACAGCGTCACCGGCGGTATCCCGTAGTTCTGCGAACGGAAGCGTGTTCCGTGCTGTTTGGCCCACTCGGTCAATGGCGTGAGATAGTTTTCGTTGGCGAGTTCGGTGAGGGTCCGGCCCCAATCGTGGCGAATGGCCTTGGTCTTGTCGCCCATGTCGCCGGCCAGCGCGGGCAGGTAGGGCGTCAGATCGTATCCGCGGCGCTTCTGGAACTCTCCGAGGAAGCCGCCGGTCCAGTCCGAGCCGTAGACCTCCAGGCTGTCGCTGAATATGGCATACGGCGGATTCTTGCCCACCGCTTTCAACAGCGGTTCGCCGACCAGTTTCAGATGCGTATCGATGGCCGCGCGGTCGTAGTGATCGAGCACCCAGCCCTCGGCGCCCACGGCCGGGCGTTTCACGGTCTGGCGCGTCCGGCTGGCGATGAAGAACAGCACCACGCACCCCTCGCTGGCGTCGGCCGGCACGCGCACGGCGCCGCTGTCAATCTCCGTGAGGCGGCGAATGCCCTCGGCGGAAAACTGCCGGCGGTCTCCGCGCGCCAGAAATGCGGCGATGAACTTCTCGCCTTCCGCGACGGTAGGCAGCGGCACCGACGCGGCATTCGCGGGCACCGGCACGCGATCCACCCGCAGCCGCCCGGCCGCCTGGGTGATGGGGATGTGCGGCCCGCCGAATGGCCAGCCGCTTCCCAGCGTCAGGTCAAAGCGCAACCCCAGCTCATGCGCCTTCTCCGCGGTGAAGCGCAGGGCGTCGAGGAACTCGCCGGACAGATACGGAAAATTGCGGAAGCCATGCTGGGGATCGTCGAGAGCCAGCGGATAAGTCGGTTGCACCTCGAATCCGCCGATGCCGCCCTGCTTCATGGAAATCAGCTCGCGCTCCAATTCCGGCTTGGTCACCGAGGGACCGTACCACCACCAGCGCACCATCATGCGGGCATCGTCGGGCGGCCGCTCGAAGGCGCGCCGCAGATCCGCCACGGCCGCCGGCGCGACCGGGCCCGTAGGGCGCCCCGCCGCCAGCAGGCACACCGCGGCGAAGAGGCCAAGAACACCACACCTGTACACGTTGAGACGCATACTTATCATGCTATCCGAATGGCGAGGCTGCCACCAAGCGGATTCGCACAACTTCCGTCGTTTCAAGCCCCAAAACGCAGGCCTCTCGAACTGGCCCGACCCGAAAGGGTCCCGGTGCTGCCTAAGCACGCCGCAACATGCGACTTCCGTGTCCCTGTCCGGCTGCTCGAAGTTCCACATTACGAAACCGGAACATTTGTCGCGGAATGATTTGACTACGCCTCAGCGCCCGGAGATCATGAAGGATATGCCCCGTTACGCCTACAGACTGCGCATCAAGCCGGACGCCATCGAAGAGTATGAGCGCGAGCACAAGCGCGTATGGCCAGAGTTGCTGGCCAAGTTGAAGGAAGTCGGCATTTCCGACTATTCCATTTTCCGCCGCGGACAGGACCTGATGCTGGTTCTGCGCGTGGATGACTTCGACAAGGCCATGGACGAGATGGACCGCGACCCCGTGAATCAGCGCTGGCAGGTCTTCATGAGCAGGCTTTTCGAGCCGGTGCCCGACAAACAGCCGGGCGAGCGCTTCTCCATGTGGAAGGAAGTCTTCTTCCTGGAGTAGCCTTGTGGGGCAGCCAATCGTGGCTGCAGCCGGCTTTCAGCCGGCGTCCGCCTGAAAGGCGGCTGCAGGCAGGATTGCCTGCCCCACCTACGCCGGCGCCGCCAGCAGGCTGTCGTTGGGATAGAAGTGGTCCACGTTCTCGGGCGTGATGATCTGGTGCCTGGTGAACACCGCCGGCGGCGATGCCTTCCGGGCCAGGATGTCCAGCGCCAGGCGCAGCAGGCCGTCGCCGTACTTCTCCGGGAAATAAGCCACGGAGGCGATCAGCCGGGTGTTGGGCGAGCGAAGTTCGGCGCGGGCCTCCGGTTCGCCGTTCTGCCCCACGATGGCGCACTCCTGGGCGCGGCCGGCCTCGTCGAAGGCGCGCAGGGCGCCCAGCGCGCTCGGATCGTTGGCGGCGCCCACCAGGATGTGCTTCGATTTGGATTCCCGCAGGTATTTGCGCACGCGCTCGAGTGAGGTTTGAAACTGCCCGTCGCCGTCGATCGAAATCGTCCGGCACGCCGCCGGCAGGCGGACCACCTCGCTGATGCCCGAGGCCAAGCCGCGCACGCGCGCTTTGGGCAGCGATCCCGCCCGCAGCAGCTCGATCAGGAGGATTTCTTCCACCTCTCCGCTCCAGTGTTTCTTGGCCCACCGGCCCAGAAAATGTCCTCCCATCAGGCCGGCCTGGTAATTGTTGGCGCCGAAGTACGTCGCGCCCGGGTGCGGAATATCGATCGCAATGAAGGGAATGTTCGCCTCCAGGTACTTCGAGGCGATGGCCGGCGCAATCAGCTCATCGGTCTGGAACTCGATCACCAGGTCCACCTGTTCGCGCACCAGGTAATCGGCGCTGCGCAGTGCGACTTTGGGCTGATAACGGTTGTCCACCACGATCAGCTCGATATGCTCCCGCTCGGCGGCCCGCGCCAGGCCGAGCCCTACCTCGCGGTCGAATGAGCTGTCCTGGCCCTGCGCCGCGTAGCCGATCCGGTACAGCCGCCGCCGCCGCACCTCGGAAGCCAGGCGGTAATGGTTCTCGCCCACCTTGTCCAGGAAGCCGCATTGGTGCAAGGTGTAGAGCAACCGGAAGCACATCCCTTTGCTGTAGCCGGTCCGCATGACCACGTCCCGCAGGCGCAGCACGTCTCCCGCCGATTGGAACGCTTCGATCACGCGGGAGGCGTGCACCAGAGATTTCACGACGTACCGGCCGTGGTTGGAAGTCTTCACGTGGACCCCTAGCCGTCAGTTGTACCAGTTTTGATATGTAAAACACAAGCGCCTCGAACACTCGCCCGGCGGTACAATAATCGCTCAAATCATGGCACCGAATCCTGTTCTTGGCGTGATTTTTCTCTGGCTGGCCGGCCTCGCCGCCGGCAGTTTCTATGTCCCGTTCCGCGGCGTGAAGCGCTGGTCCTGGGAAACCTTCTGGCTGGTCGGCGGCTGCTTTAGCTGGATCATCGCCCCCTGGGTGCTGGCCCTGTGGATGACCAACGACCTGTCCGCCGTCCTCGGCGAGACATCCGGTAGGACCATTTTCTGGTGCGTCTTCTGGGGCATGATGTGGGGCTTCGGAGGCCTGACCTTCGGATTGACCATGCGCTACCTCGGCATGTCGCTGGGAATGGCCATCGTGATGGGTTTCTGCGCTGTCGTCGGAACCCTGGTGCCGCCCATCTTCGACGGTAGGTTTCTCAGCCTTGTGCACACTGCCTCCGGCCAGGTCACCTTATTGGGCATCGCCGTCTGTCTGGCCGGCATCGCTTTCGTGGGCAGGGCCGGCACGTCCAAAGAGAAGGAAATGTCGGCCGAGCAGAAGCAGGCCTCCGTCAAGGAGTTCAATCTCAAGAAGGGCGTCCTGGTGGCCATCTTCTCCGGCGTCATGAGCGCCGGTTTCTCGTTTGGCCTTGCCGCGGGCGACCCCATAAGCGCGCTTGCTCTGAAGCATGGAACCTCCACCCTCTGGCAGGGCCTTCCGAAGCTGGCGGTGGTGCTGGTGGGAGGCTTCCTCACGAATTTCGTGTGGTGCGTGGGGCTCAACATCAAGAACCGGACCGGCCGCGAGTATTTCAGCGCGGGCGGGGAATCCCCGCGAGTTCCGATGCTCGCCAACTACCTGCTCTGCGCCCTGGCCGGAACCACCTGGTATTTCCAGTTCTTCTTCTACACCATGGGCGAGACGCAGATGGGCTCCTACAAGTTCTCCTGCTGGACCCTGCTAATGGCCGGCATCATCATCTTCAGCAGCCTGTGGGGGATCGGGCTGCACGAGTGGAAGGGCACCAGCCGCCGCACCCAGGCGTGGCTGGCGGTGGGCATCTTCGTGCTAGTGGCCTCCACGACAATCGTCGGCTACGGCAACTACCTGGCAGCCCAGCACTAGCGTGTCCACTCCCGCATCCTCGACCGCCAAGCTGCGCCGGGCTCTCGGGCTGTGGGACCTCATCCTTTACGGCGTCATCGTGATCCAACCCACGGCGCCCATGTCGGTCTTCGGCGTCCTGAGTAATCGCGGCAGGGGACACGTCGTCACCGCCATTCTCATCGCCATGGTTGCCATGCTGTTCACGGCCATCAGCTACGGACGGATGGCGCGCGCGTATCCCAGCGCGGGCTCGGCGTTCACTTATGTCGGCCGGGAGATCAATCCCGCCTTGGGCTATATCACGGGCTGGAGCATGGTCATGGATTACATGCTCAACCCCATCATCTGCATCGTCTGGGTCAGCCAGCAGGCCCACGTGTTCGCCCCGGCCATACCTTACTGGAGCTGGGCGGTTTTTATGGCGCTGCTATTCACGGGTCTGAACATTCTGGGGATTCGCACGTCGGCGCGAATCAACGCCGGCCTCGCGGCCGCGATGGGCGTGGTGATCGCGATTTTCTTCGTGAGCGCGGCGCGCTTCATCTTGGGACACCCGCACGGCGGCGCGGCGTTTTTCACGCGGCCATTCTACGATCCCGCGACCTTCAACGCCGGGGCCGTGCTCGGAGGCACTTCCATCGCGGTGCTGACCTATATCGGCTTCGACGGCATCTCGACCCTGTCGGAAGAGGCCGAGAACCCGCGGCGCAACATCCTGCTGGCGACCGTGCTGACCTGCGTGGCGATCGGCATTCTCTCCGCGTTCGAAGTGTACGCGGCGCAACTGGCATGGCCCGCCTTGGAGCCGTTCCCGGACGAGACCACGGCCTTTGTCTACGCGGCGGGCCGCACGTGGGCGCCGCTCTTTGCGATTGTGGGATTCACGCTGGTGGTGGCGAATTTCGGCTCGGGCATGGGAGCGCAGCTCGGCGCCGCGCGCTTGCTGTTCGGCATGGGGCGCAGCAATGCGCTGCCGAAATCCTTTTTCGGCGTCATCGAACCCAAGCGGCGCATTCCGCGCAACAACGTGGTGTTTGTGGGAGCGGCCAGCCTCATCGGCGCATTTCTGCTGGATTACAACCTGGGCGCGCAGATGCTGAACTTCGGGGCGCTGATCGCCTTCATGGGCGTCAATCTCGCGGCCCTGGTGCGCTATTACGTACGCGAGAAGGAAAGGAAGTTGCGCTACCTGGTTCCGCCCGTGCTGGGGTTCGCCGTCTGCCTGCTGCTATGGCTGAATCTCAGCCGCACGGCGCAGATCGCCGGCAGCATCTGGATGGCGGCCGGCATCGCTTTCGGCGCATGGAAGACCCGCGGCTTCCGCGCCGAGCTGGTGAATTTCGAGATCCCCGCGGAGGATTGATCTCTCTTCTCTAACTGGCCTTCCTCTTCCGCCCGGGTTTGCTGGCCCGCTCCTCCGTCAGCGCTCTGCCAAGCAAGGTCTTGATTACGGCTTGCCGGCTGACGTTGAGCCGGGCCGCCCGCTCGTCGAGTTCCCGTAACATGCCTTGCGTCAGATCGACATTGACCCGGCGGACGGGCCTGACTACAGTGAACTTGTTGGTGAAGTAAGCGGAAACATCTTCGCCGCGCGAGGCCTTTTCGGCGATCTCGTCGGCGGACGGCGTGGTCCTAGGCGTTCTTGGCATAGCTTTGCTCTTCTTCTTTGGTCGCTTTCCAGGCCGTGACCAGATGGTAGTATTCGCCTTTCGCGTCATGCCTGACCTCGAAGATCACGGCACACAGGCGCCCGCGGCACCAGCCGATTGCACGGAACTGTTCCGGATCGCCGTTCTTCTGGTCAACCAAGTATGTCTGGTCGAAAATCTCCTGCGCTTCCTTCAGGCTGACGCTGTGCTTTTGCTTGACGGCCCAGCTCTTCGAGCGATCGAACTCGAACCGCATGTGAGTATATAACAGTTATATCAGGTTTCATTTCGGGGACAGGCTACGAAACCCCAACTCGCGACCCAGGGCGCGCGCCAGCCCACCGGCGCGCGCCCACGGCCAGTGGCATAATCAGATCAGGAGCCGCCACACTCCCAGCCACTCGGAGGAACCACAATGACCCTCGACGAACGCATAGAGGCCCTCACCATGAACCTGGAGCTAGCCGCCCGCGACATAGAACACCTCAAAACCCTCGCCGCCCGCGACGGCGAACACATCCGCGCCCTGGCCCAAAACAGCCAGATCCTCCACGGCTCCATCCAGAGCCTCGAAAACATCGCCAGATCCCACGAACAGCGCATCAGCCACTTGGAAGACGAGAACTAAGAACCGAGCACACGGGACGATGGACGCCGTACAAATCTCGCACGTAACCAGGACCTTCGGGAGTGTGATCGCGGTAGACGACCTCTCGCTCACGGTGCCCCAGGGCTCGATCTACGGGTTTATCGGGCCGAACGGCTCGGGCAAAACCACCACGATGCGCATGATCGTGAACATCTTCTATCCCGATCGCGGCGAGATCCGCCTCTTCGGAGACGGCCGGCCGGAAACCAGCACGGACGTCATCGGATACCTTCCCGAAGAGCGCGGCCTCTACCAGAGAATGACCGTCCAGGCGCTGCTGGAATTCTACGGCGAGCTGCGCTCCGGCCGCGGCGTCAAAGCCGAAGTCACGCGCTGGCTCCGGAGGCTGGACCTGGCGAGCCGCGCCTCCGATAAGGTCGAAACGCTCAGCCGGGGCATGAGCCAAAAGGTACAGTTCATCGCCACCGTGATCCCCGAACCGAAGCTTCTCCTCCTGGACGAACCCTTCAGCGGCCTCGACCCGGTGAGCGCGGAGGCCATCCGCTCCGCCATTCTGGATCTCCGCCGGCACGGCGTCACGGTCATCCTCAGCACCCACGACATGCACCTGGCGGAAACCCTGTGCGACTACATCTTCATGATCTTCCGCGGCCGGAAGGTGCTGGACGGCACCATCGGCTCCATTCAGGATCGGTACGGCGAGGACACTATACGGGTTACCGCCAACGGCGGTTTCGCGGCCGTGCAGCATCTTCCCGGCGTCGAGCAGATCCGCGACCTGGGACAGGTTGTTGAGCTGCGGCTGACGCGCGGCGCGGACCCGCAGGAGGTTCTGCGCGCCCTGGTGGCGCAGGCTCGCGTGACCAGCTTCTCGCTCATGAAGCCCTCCCTCCACGACATCTTCATGCGCATTGCCGGCCCCGCGGCCGAGGAGGCCAACCATGCGAATGCATAAGATCGTCACCATTGCCAAACGCGACTACGTAGCGACCGTTCGCACCAAGGCGTTTGTCTTCGGCCTGGTGGTCGCCCCCATGCTGTTTGGCGGCGGATCCATCGCCATGACGTTTTTCAAGGGCCAACCGGATTTGAAGGACCGCCATGTGGCCATCATCGACCACACCGGCGTCGTGGCCGGCGCCCTGGTGAGCGCCGCGCGAGAGAAGAACGACCGGGAACTCTTCGACAAGAAGACGCACCAGCAGATCGCCCCGCGCTACGTTTTCGAGGTGATCGCGCCGGCCGCCAACTCCCAGGATCAGTTGCTCGCGCTCTCCGGCCGCGTCCGCCACAAGCAACTCGTCGCGTTTCTCGAAATCGGGAAGGACGCGCTGCGCCCGCCCAAACCTGTCGACGATTCCGCCGAAGGGACCAGCGAAAAGACCGGCCCCGACGCCCGCGTCTCTTATTACACCAACGCCGGCGGCATCGACGAGATGCGCAACTGGCTCAACGGCCCCATCAACGATGGCGTGCGCCTGGCGCGCCTGGCGCAGCTCGGCATCGACATCAGCCGCCATAAGGGCCTGTCGGCCTCGGTTCCCATCGAGGGGCTCAGCCTGGTGGAGCGCGACGAAAAAACCGGCGAAGTGCATGCGGCGCGCAAACGCAGCGAGCTGGAAGGCTTCTTCGTGCCTTTCGCGGTGGCCATGATTCTCGCCATGATCGTCATGGTGGGCTCGGCCCCCATGCTGCAAAACGTCACGCAGGACAAGAGCCAGCGCATTGTCGAGACGCTGTTGGGCGCCGCCACTCCATTCGAGCTCATGACCGGCAAAGTGGTGGGTTCGGTGGGGGTTTCGGTGACCAGTTCCATCTTGTACGTGTTGGCCGGCACTTTTGCGGTGAACGCCCTGGGAGTCGCCGGCCTGTTGCCGCTCAGCATCATCCCCTGGTTCTACGTCTACCTGCTGGCCGACGTGGTCATGCTCTGCGCCTTCGCCGCGGCCCTGGGGGCGTGCTGCAGCACCCCGCAGGACGCGCAGAATCTGGCCATTGTGCTCCTCATGCCCTGCCTTATTCCCATGTTCATGCTGGTGACCGTGCTGCGGCAGCCCAACGGTATGCTGGCGACGGTGATGTCGCTGGTTCCGCCGTTTACCCCGATCCTCATGCTGTTGCGCCAGGCCATGCCCAACGGCGTTCCCGCGTGGCAACCGTGGGTGGGCTTGGCGGGCGTCCTGGTCTTCGCGGCCGCAACCGTATGGGCCGCTTCCCGCATCTTCCGGGTGGCCATCCTGATGCAAGGCAAACCGCCGCGGCTGGCCGAGATGGTGCGCTGGGCGATGAAAGGCTAAACGGCACCGAGGACATGCACGAATACGGGGCCAGCCGTACCGCGCTTCGCGTCGCCGCCCGGCGCGCGGCGCACCAGATCCTGGATCGCCCGCCGGTTTTCGAGGACCCGCTGGCGCTGGCCATCGTCGGCGCGGAAGCCGCCGCGAAGGCGGCATCGGAGACCTCGCCGCCTTCCCTGCGCGCGTTCCTGGCGGCGCGCAGCCGCTTCGCCGAAGACGAGCTGGCGCGCGCCGTCGCGCGTGGCGTCCGCCAGTACGTGGTGCTGGGCGCCGGGCTCGATACGTTCGCGTATCGCAATCCGCACGCCGCGCTCGGCCTGCGGGTGTTCGAGGTGGATCACGCCGCAACGCAGGAATGGAAGCGCGGCCGTCTGCGGGCCGCCGGAATCGAGATTCCCGCGGAGACCGTTTTCGTCGCGGTGAACTTCGAGCGCCAGTCGCTCGCGGACGCGCTTCCGTCCGCCGGTCTCCGCGCGGGGGAGCCCGCCTTCTTCTCCTGGATGGGCGTGGTTCCCTATCTCACCGAGGGCGCATTCCTGGCCACCATGTCATTCATCGCCGGTCTGCCGCCGGCGAGCGGCGTGGTGTTCGATTACGCCGTGGCCAGGCACGCGCTCAGCGCCCGGGAGCAACTCGCGCTGGAGGCTCTGGCCAGCCGCGTGGCCGCCGCCGGTGAGCCTTTCCAGCTATTCTTCGAACCGGCCGCGCTGGCCGCGCAAGTCCGCCAGTTGGGATTTCGCCATCTGGAAGATCTGGACGCCGCCGAAATCAACTCGCGCTACTTCCGCGGCCGCGCCGACCGGCTATCGATCCGGGGCCGAGCGGGCCACTTGCTATGCGCGCGGGTCTGAGTGGCCGGTTCTGCTTGGTCTGGGGTATACTGTCAGCCAATTGGAACCTAAAATGGCGGGACGGGCTGCCTCCTGCTGGATCGTGATCGCGATGATCGCCCTGGCCGAGGCGGTCTATCTGCCCCCGGCGCTCTTCGACGGCGGCCGGACGCTGCTCGGTTCGGACTACCAACGCCTGCACGTGCAGCGCATCGCCTTCGCCCGCCAAGCTATCCTCGCCGGCCATGGCTTGCCCGCCTGGTGCCCCTACGATTTTCTCGGAGCGCCATTCACGGCCAACCTCCAGAGCTTCCCGTGGATCCCCACCCGGCTCTTGCTGCTCCTGCTCGACCCCGAGGTGGCCTACGCCGCCGGTGTGGCCCTGGCCGCCGCGCTGGCCGCCGGATTTACTTTCCTGTTCTGCCGGCGCGCGGGCCTTTCCCCCCTGGGGGCCGCAGCCGCGGGCTGGACGTTTGCCTGCGCCGGATTCTTCTCGTCGCGCGTCGCCGCCGGCCACTTGCCGCTGCTCGAAGCCTATGCCGCCCTCCCGCTCCTGCTCTGGGCGGCCGACCGCGCTCTGGCCTCCCCCCGCCGCCGCGACCTCCTCCTCCTGGCCCTCTCTGCCGCTGGCTTCGCCGTCGCGGGCCACCCGCAAGTCCCCGCCTATGCCCTCGCCGCCACCGCGCTGTACGCGCTCTGGCGCGGCCGGGGAGCAGCGCGCGCGCGCGTGCTCTCCGTCCTCGCATCCGGCGCCGGCGCCACCCTCATCGTCTGGTGGCCCATGCTGCTGCTCATCCAGCGCAGCTCGCGCATTCTGCCCCTCGCTCCCGCCGACAACGACATCGCCATGCCCTACAGGCGCTTGCTCGCTCTCCTCGTGCCCGGAATCGACGGCTGGCCCGGCATGCTCCCGGCCGCGGGCACGAAGCTGTTTGACGGCTACCCGAATTATGCCTACTTCTGGGATACCGCCTCCTACCTGGGCCTTGTGCCGCTGGCCGCCGTCCTCTTCCTGGCCCTGCGCTGCCTGATCGTGCCACGCCGGCCTGCCCGGCCGTGGATGTTTCTCGCCGCCCTGGGCCTCGGCGCGCTCGTCTGTTCCCTCCCGCTGACACAGCCTGCCCGCGCGCTGCTGCCCGGCATGCTGCTGCGCAGCCCCGCCCGCTTGCTCTACCTCTCCACGTTCGCCGCCTCGGCCGCGCTCGGAGCCGCCGTGGACGCGGTTCTCTCCGCCGCCCGGCTCGGCCCTCTGTTGCGATGGGGCATCGTCGGAGCCTGCCTGGCGCTCCACGCCTTCGACCTCGGCGGCTTCGCCCGGCATTTCATTCTTGCCGTGCCGCGTCCGGCGGCCTCCGCCCCCGAGCTCGACCGCTTCCTCGCCCGAGAACTCGGCGACGCGCGGCTGGCGCTCGATCCGGACCTCGATCTGCCGCTCACCGGCCGCTACGAAGACGTGGGTGGCTTCGATTCCATTCTCCTCGCGGGCTACTACCGCGCCATGCTCCCCCTCATGGACGCCCCTGCCGCCCTCAACGTGCAAGCCATCGACGCATCCAGCCTGCCCCTCCGAGCCCTGCAGGCCACCGGCGCGCGTTTCGTGGTCACATCCCAGCCCCGCGACGATCTGCCCGCTGCCGGCGAGCTTGACGGCGCCCACGTCTACCGTGTTCCCGGCGCGGCTCCCCGGGCCGAGTTTCTCCCCCCGCCCGGCGCCGTGCGCTACTCCCGCCCTTCCAGCGACGAAATCGCCGTCCAAACCGACAGCCCCCATGACGGCCACGTGCGCCTGATCGAGGCTTACGACCCCGGCTGGACCGCCACCGTGGACGGCCGACCCGCCTCCGTCGCCGACTCCGGCGGGATCGCCCTGGCCGTCCCCGTCCCCGCCGGTTGTCATGCCATCCGCCTGCGCTACCACACCCCCGGCCGGACCACCGGTGTGCTGCTCTCCCTGCTCAGCACCGGCCTGCTTGCCATCCTCATCTGCACGGCCCGGCCTCGTTCCGGCAGCACCAGGCCCGGTCCACCGGCCTCGGACAGCTAAAGCGGGGACTGGCTCGAATTCCGCCGCCTTGGCGAAACTTCGTGCCTGCCCCCGGTTTGCCCCTTCAACGCTGCCGGGCCACGGACTGCCCCCTCTTTCGCCATTGATAACCGTATGCCAGGTTCAGCGGTAACGTCCACCATAATTGAACCGGTGACCTTGATAACCGCCTTGCCGTGCTTGTCAGAGAATAGAAACGCTCGTTCGCATACCGAAAGCCGGCTAACAGTTCGGCTACGCTCATTCGCTTTGGCTGATAAACCACATCGTCGCGACTGTTATATCTGCGCCAGTCCCGCGTTAATATACGCCCTTCGGCTTCCATCCTCCGAAACAGCGGCGTCCCTGGAAATGGCGTCAGGATGTTGAACGTTGCATTCTGGACCCCCGCTTTTTCCAGGAAATCGATGGTGTCCTCGAATATCTCCGGCGTATCATGATCGAAGCCAAAAACAATCCCGGCTTGCACCGCAATTCCATGCGCATGGATGCGGCCGATAATCTGTAAGTACTCCTCCACCCGATTGAACCCCTTGTTCACGTCAGCCATGCTTTGCTGGGAGATCGACTCCAACCCCAAAAACAACTGCTTACACCCGCTGTGGGCTGCAACCTCCAGGAATTCGTCATCCCGGCCGGCATGAACGCTTACCTGGCTGCTCCACCACTTTCGATAGGGAGCGATGGCGCGGAATAGTTCTTTTGAATACTCCATATCCCCGGCAATGTTATCATCCCAAAAGATGATTACGTTTCCCTTGAAAGAGGCATATTCAGCCGCGACCTCGGCTATCGGCCGCTTGCGCAACTGATGGCGGTACATCACGGCAATGGCACAGAAATCGCATTGGCCAGGACATCCGCGGGTCGCAAACAGAACGCCATTGGTGTGGTCGTTCCTGTGATATAAATCTTTGCGGGCCGTGGGACTATTCTCAATGGACGGCGCGTTGGTTTGTTGATAGACACGCAGATAAGTTCCCGTTTCGAAGCTCTTCAAGAAGTCTTCCCATAAACCTTCCGCTTCTCCAATGAATATCGCGTCGGCGTATTGACTAGCCTCTTCAGGCAAGAGTGTTACATGCGGACCACCCATCGCGACACATATTCCCCGTGACCGAAAACGCGTGGCAATGTCATAGGCATGAAAAGCGCTGGGTGTATGAAAGGTAATTCCAACGACATCCGTGGCCATGTTCCAGTCGATGCTTTCGGCTTCTTCATCGACGTGAATCACCTCCCAATTCCGAGGAACTCTGGAGGCCAGGTAAGGCATGGTGATCTGCTGAAAGTTGAGAACCCGTACCCTTCTCACTTGCCGAATTTCCGGCGAGGAGGCGGTTATCAACAGGAGTCGTGGCATGAGTAGTTCTCAAGACCCAATTTCAATAGAGCACAGAACTTCGCCACATGTTCAGCGTCCTGGACACCAGGTGCTGGAAAGCGTTCCCGGCCGCCGCCGTCGCCGCCCACGACGAGGCCTCCTTCAACCTCGGCTTCTCCGAACAGGCCAAACCGGTCTGGGGCGAACTCGTCGCGGGCAACTATTTTGCCATGCCGTCTCCCTGCTCAGATTGGCGATCGTCCGCGCCATCGGGCAAACCTTCACCGGCCGGACGGTTGCGGGCTTCGAATGGAGCAACCCCACCATCCCCGACATCCAGACCACAGGAGCGATTTCCACGACACCGAACGGCCAGGCCTTCCCCCCGGCCCGCTGAATCGGGGTACAATGAGTCTGCCGTTTGGTTCACCTTTTTTGCTTTCCCGAAAGGGGTTTGGGGGATTGGCATGGAAAAGCCGGCGCAGAACATTCAAGACAGTTTCTTAAACAACGCCCGCAAGGATAAGGTCATTCTCACGATTTACCTGATGAGCGGCGTCAAGCTCTCCGGCCGGATCAAGAGTTTCGATAAGTACTCGCTGGTGCTGGAGACCAACAACCAAGAGCAACTGATTTTCAAGCACGCCATTTCGACGGTGGTCACGCAGAAGACTGCGCATTCCTACGCCGGCAACTCGTCGGTGACGGGCCAGAGCGCCGCGGGCGGAATTCCGCCGGGGGCGCCGGTCCACGCAGACTCTTCGGAGGCTTAGAACACGGCACTCCGCAACCCCGTTCGAGAGCGGGCGATTCTGGTCGGGCTGGAGTGGAAGACACGCGGCGCCCGCAGCCGCGGCAGGGCCGTTCCGGCGGAAGAATCCCTGGAGGAACTGGCCGAACTGGCCGCCAGCGCCGGGGCCCAGATCGTCGAAAGAGTGTATCAAACGCGCCCGGCTCCGGACGCCGCCACCCTCATCGGCCACGGCAAGGTGGAAGAGATCGCGGCAGCCGTGAGATCCGGCGGCGCCGACGTGGTGATCTTCGACCACGACCTCTCTCCCACCCAGCAGCGCAACCTCGAGAAGGCTGTAGACGCCAAGGTCATCGACCGCACCCAACTCATTCTGGACATCTTTGCATCGCGCGCGCGGACCCGGGAAGGCCGCCTCCAGGTAGAGTTGGCGCAGTTGAATTACCTGCTGCCGCGCCTCTCCGGCCGCGGCCTCGAGATGTCGCGTCTGGGCGGCGGCATTGGGACGCGCGGGCCCGGCGAAACCCAGCTCGAAACCGACCGCCGCCGGATCGCGCGCCGCATCAAGAAGATTGCGGACGCGCTCGAGGGAGTGCGCGCCGGCCGCGCGCTGCACCGCCAGAGACGCAGCGCCGTTCCGCTGGCGACGCTGGCCCTGGCGGGCTACACCAACGCCGGCAAGTCGACGCTCTTCAACCGGCTCACCCAGGCGGGCGTGGCCGTGGATGCGCGCATGTTCGCCACGCTCGATCCCACGGTGCGGCCGCTGACCCTGCCCTCGCGCCGCCGGGTGCTGGTGAGCGATACGGTGGGGTTCATCCGCAATCTGCCCACCACCCTGGTCAAGGCGTTTCGCGCCACTCTGGAGGAGGTGACCGAGGCGGCGCTGGTGCTGCACGTAGTGGACGCCTCGTCGCCCTCCGCCGCCGAGCACACCACGCACGTGCTCAAGGTGCTGGCCGAGATCGGAGCGGCCCAGATTCCGCGGCTCCTCATCATGAACAAGATGGACCGGCTGCCGGCGGGCGAAACCAACGGCGAGACGGTGTGGCGCCGGCTGGCGGGTGAAGCTGGCGCCCACGCGAGCACGCGCGGTGTGGCGATTTCCGCGCTGACCGGCGCCGGCATCGGCCAACTGCTGGCGGCCATCGACGAGGCCCTGCCTCTCGATCCGATTGTGCGCGCCACTTTTCGGCTCTCAGCCGGAGACGGAGCTTCCATGGCGCTGCTGCACGAGTTCGGGCAGGTGATCGAGACGCGCTACGACGGGGAGTATTGCGAACTGGAGGCCGAGATTCCAGAATCCTTGCAGCGGCGCATCGAGGGGCGCAAGTGAGAATCCACAGCCACTGTGGAAAAGATGGTGGGAAACAGCGCCGAAAGAATCCCTAAAGTGCCGTAACACAGGTACTTAGAACGACTTGAACCAGGCCGCAGCAGGTAGCCGCAAATGACTGTCGGGAAATGGTTTAGCCGATTAAACCACAATCGCGTATGGATGTTGCGGAAGCGTGACAGAGAGCTGCCACGGAAATCCCGGTTTTCCACAAATTCCATCGGGTAAACCCTGTGGTTGCCGACCACGGGAACGGGTTTGCTAAACTTGAATCGAGATGGCGGTGTAGCTCAGCCGGTTAGAGCGACGGTCTCATAATCCGTAGGTCGGGAGTTCGAGTCTCCCCGCCGCCACCAAACGACGGGCCGGTCAGCTCGTCGCATCAACCTTGTGGGGGGCAGATTGGCCGTAAGGCAACCTGCGGGCCGAGCGTCACTCGGCGTCGGATGGCGCGCGGGCGGAGGGGAACTTTTCTTCCAGCCGCGACTCGATTAACTCGATGGTCTCCGATCCCATCTGTTTCGCCAGGGCCACAAGGTGAGTAGCCCCGGGGGAATCTCACCCCGAGCCTCTCTCCGAACCGTACTTGAACCTTTCAGCTCCCACGGCTCCCGTCATGGAGCCACGCCGCACGCCCATTTGCCAGTGCGCCCACATTCCCATTCGCCTTCTTCGCACTGGCGATGACGGCCGTATTTACACGGTGCGCAAATCATGATTGCTGTCCTTTCAGAAGTTGAAAATCTGTCCGAAAAACCTTGGCTTCCGTACAGCTATGCAGCCACCTTTTTGCGCTTGCGTTTGCCGCTCGAAACCGGCGCATCTGGCACCACAGTTTCCGTACACCGGGCGGCTTTTCTATCTCTTCGGCCTGAGAGCATCCCGTTGGTGTATGCTATTGAATACACATGCTACGCATGGCCGATTCGATTCATGTGCAATCGCTCAAGGCTTCGTTGCAAGTTTTGAGATCGCATCTCGCCTCTCTGGATCAGCATTTGAAGACGGTGCAAGAGATAATGACGAAGAAGCCGCCCGCCGAGGTTTCTGATGAGCAGTTTATATCCTTAATGACAACTATCAACGGGGTCAAGTCTTTAGTCCCACTCGTCTCAATCCCCCCGCCGACGTACCGAGATGCTAAAGCATTATTCGGCATCACTTGCGTCATTCGGGTTTTAGGGGAGCACAAAATCACAGAAATGGAAGATATGCTTACCCAACTTGAGCACGAAACCCCGCCTTCCACCGATAAACCAACGCCCCAAGTGCTGACAATCTCATCTGTCGTACCGTTCCTGTTTGAGCGGCTGCGACGAATTGGATCAAGGGAAACATTGGCAGGTATCATGGGTTTGATTGCTTCATTGACGGCGGGTGTAATTTTCTACTTCATCGCTCCAAACAAACCTACTATTCATCCTCACTGCCGTCCAAATTAGCGGGCTAACTGCTGGCCGAGGCGAAGGGTGTCGCTGGCGGCCCGCTGGCGATTAGAGGCTGAGTCCCTGATACGCTGGATTGGGTTCGACCAAGAACCAATTC
>JBEKSR010000105.1:0-20441 GCA_049516835.1 Bryobacteraceae bacterium
TGCACAAATATTCTATTCGGAATCAGTCCCTACTCAAAACACTTTTTAGACTTTTTGTTTTTGCGAGCTTGGGGGGGCAGGATGCGAATTTTGCAAGTGCCTCTAAAGCCTGCCCCACCCTGATAAGCTTGGTAATTGGAGGTCCATGGCCCCGATAGCCTGAGACCATCATGAAACTAGCCGAACGAATGAGCCGCATCGGAGTCGAATCCGCCTTCGATGTCCTGGTAAGAGCCCGCGCGCTCGAAGCGCAGGGCCGCAGCGTGATCCACCTGGAGATCGGTGAACCCGATTTCCCCACTCCGCCCCACATCGTCGAAGCGGCCAAGAAAGCGCTCGACGAGGGCTGGACCCATTACGGCCCCCCGCAGGGCTATCCCGAGTTGCGAGAAGCCATCGCCGCGCACATTGCGCGGTCGCGGGGAATTCCGATTGGGCCACAGCACGTATCGGTGGTGCCCGGCGGCAAGCCCATCATTTTCTTCCCCATGATGGCGCTGCTGGAACCCGGCGACGAGGTCATCTACCCGAATCCGGGCTTCCCGATTTACGAATCCATGATCCGGTTCCTGGACGCCCGGCCCGTACCGATGCCGCTCGAAGAGAGCCGCGGCTTTTCCTTCGACCTCAACCTCTTTCGCGACCGGCTTTCGGACCGCACCAAGATGGTGATTCTGAACTCGCCGCAGAATCCCACCGGGGGCGTGGTTCCAGGCGCGGACATCGCGGCCATCGCCGGTATGCTTCGCGAGCTCGACGTGATGGTGTTGAGCGATGAGATCTATTCGCAGATCTACTACGGCGGCGAGGCGCCCGTGTCGATCGCGGGTTTCCCCGGGATGCTGGAGAAAACCATCATCCTCGACGGCTTCTCGAAAACGTATGCCATGACCGGCTGGCGCATGGGCTACGGCGTGATGCCGGAGTGGCTGGTGGACGCGGTGAGCAAGCTGATGGTGAATTCGAGCTCCTGCACCGCCAGTTTCACGCAGCGCGCCGGGATCGCCGCGCTCACCGGACCGCAGGACTGCGTGGCCGCCATGGTGGCGGAATTCCGCCGCCGCCGCGACGCCATTTGCAAGGGGCTGAACCAGGTTCCGGGATTCCGCTGCGCGGTTCCGGGCGGCGCCTTCTACGCGTTTGCCAACGTGACCGGCACGGGCATCCCCTCCAAAGAGCTGGCCGACTACCTGCTGTATGAGGCCGGAGTTTCGTGCCTGCAAGGCGGCTGTTTCGGAGAATATGGCGACGGCTACATCCGGTTCAGCTACGCCAACTCGCTGGCCAACCTGATGGAGGCGGTGGAGCGGATCAAGAAGGTCTCGGTGCGCTGGGAAGCGGCGGCTGTGGCGCAGCGTTAAACCGTTTCCAAAGCTGTATAGCGTGCGATGGCTGTGAAATCGCGGTCCCGATGCCAGACTGGAACGCGGTTCTCAATGGCAATTGCCGCGATGAGGCAGTCCACGGACGACCGGATGGTCAGCCCTCTTCTTCGGCCCTGGCGATAGATGTCCGCTGCTGAAAGGAACAGGGCGAGCGGGATGGGATCGCTTAGAACCGGTATTGCCAAAAACGACTCGCGAAAGGCATCGCTTTCCGGTCCGAGCCTTAGACCCTGCAGGACCTCCTGAACCACCGGTCCGCACGTCGCGCAATCAGGCAGGTCGTCCTCTCGCAGGGAAGCTCCTCGCCCGCCAGCGAGGAGTTCAATCCATACGGAAGTGTCGACAAGGATCACTTGGATTGCCGGACCCGGAGTGTGCCCCGCCGCGGGCGGTCCTCCCGCATAGCCGTTAGGTCACCCCTCCAAATGCCCATCCCGAAGAACCGCGGGATGGCCTGAATCTTCTTCAGGCGGATGACTTCCCCAAGAGCGGTGTTGACCGCGGCGGAGTACGTCTTGGCTCCCAAGACCCTCGTGGCCTGCTCCAGCAACTGCTCATCCAACACAAGATTTGTACGCCGCATACACATAGTGTAGCAAAGGCGATTGCTACCGCAGCGTGACGATGGTGGCGCCCCATCCTCCAGCTTCGGCGGGAGCGTCCTGGAAATCGGCTACGAACCCGGTGCGGGAGAGAACCGAGCGCACCATCTCGCGCTGCACTCCTATGCCGCGTCCGTGGATGATCCGCAGCGCTTTGAACCCCAGCCGGTGCGCCTCTCGAAGGTATTCCTCCACCACCTCTTTCACATCGCGCGGCGGAATGCTGTGCAGGTCGAAAACGTCGGTGATGGGAATGCGAATCGGTTCCTGCTCGGGCTCCATGGAATCTCTCTCAATAAACCAAAGGCCCGGTCAGCCGAAGCCGACCGGGCCGTAGGCAATCACCGCGACTGCGCGCACCTGATGCTAAGCGACCTGCTGAGACCGGTACTGGCTCAGGATCGCTTCCATCTGATCTTTCAACCGAAGTTTCAGCTTCTTCAACCGCGTCTCCTCCAACTCTTCTTCATAAGTCAGATGGGGAAGCGATTCCAGGGCATCCAGCTTCCGGGCAAACTCCGAGTGCTGGCCGGCAAGCCGGCGAAACTCCTCGTTCGCTGCCATCAGATGCGCTTTCAACTCTTCCTGTGCGTTCCGTTCCATATTGGGCAATTCCTCCCAAGAGCTTGCCGCGCCGAGTCGGTTGGTTCCCAAACAAGGCCCGGTGGGTAATCTCGTCGCGTTTTGAAAGGACGGCATCACCGTCTAAGGCCACCTTAACATGAATGAAACTTCATGACAATAGCCGCTTCGGGGGGATCCTGGTAGTACTCGGAGCGCCAGCTAACTTCTTGAAATCCCATGTGATTGTAGAATTTGCGGGCGGCCCGATTGGATTCCCGGACTTCCAGGTACACAACCCCCGGAGACTCGGCCAGCAGAGACTCGACCAGCTTGCGCGCCACTCCGTGACGGCGAAACCGCGGGGCCACCGCCAGGTTCAGCAACTCGGTTTCCCCCTCCGCGAGCGTGCGCGATACCAGGAAGCCTGCCACCCGAATTCCGCAGACCGAGACGCGGAAGTCGTATTGCAAGTAGCCGGCGACGTCCCATCGGGCAGCCTCGGGGCTAGCCGCCTGGATGAGGGCTACTTCGGCCAGGTCGCCTGGTCCGCCGCGCCGGATTACCCCGCTACAGCTTGGGAGCGTAGTAGCCCCGCCGGACATTCACCAGGATATTCTTGCGTTCCCTCACCCGCACATCGATTACGTGGAAAAGACCGTCGGTCTTCAGCGGCTCGGGCCGGTAGGAGATGTTGTACTGATGGCGCAGCTCGTTGGCGATGTTTTCGAACGACTGGTCCAGGTCCTCCACCTTGAATGGGAAGAAAGCTCGCCCGCCGGTTTCCTGCGCGAAATACTTGAGAACCTTATCGCCGTCGGTTTCAAGGCGGGTGATGTTGGTCGAGATGGCGTACATCACCACGTCGGCCTTCTGCGCCATTTCGAGCGCCTGGTCGCGCGTGTAGCGGCTCTGGTTATCCTCGCCGTCGCTGACGATGACGATGGCGCGGCGGAACTTGT
Source organism: Bryobacteraceae bacterium (assembly GCA_049516835.1). Classification (GTDB taxonomy): domain Bacteria; phylum Acidobacteriota; class Terriglobia; order Bryobacterales; family Bryobacteraceae; genus Fen-178. The sequence goes on from JBEKSR010000105.1 coordinate 3,511, forward strand.
ACCGCGGCTGGTCCTGGGAGAGCTTGTCGCGGCAGGCGAAGTAGATGGCATCGTAAAGCGAGGTTCCGCCGCCGGGACGCAGATCGCGGATGGCGGCAGTCAGCTTGTCGGTGTCGTTGATCAGGTCGGCCACCAGTTCGGCCGAAGTGTCGAAGCTCACCACCAGGGCCTTGTCGAGGTTGGTGCGCATCACGCTGTCGATGAACTGGCTGGCGGCCTCCTGCTCGAACTTGAAGCGTTCCCGGATGCTGTTGCTGGTGTCGATCAGAATGCCCAGGCGCAGGGGCAGGTCGGACTCCGCTGCAAAGTCCGAGATGGTTTGCCGCCGCTTGCCTTCGACGACTTCAAAATCGTCCTTGCCGAGGTCGGTGATGAAGCGGCCTTTCTTATCGGTGACGGTGAAAAGCAGGTTGACGCGCGTGACGTCGACCGTGATGCGGGTGGGCTCGTCGCTCTGCAGGACCTGGCCCGCGGGCTTGGCGGGGTCCTGCCCGGCGGCCCATACGGCGAGGGCCAGCACGCCCACGGCCGCGAGTAGCACCCAAATTCTCATATGGTTCGATTATAGCGTGGGGGTGTGGGGTGGATTGTCAATCCGCGGCCGACTGTCAATCGGCCCGGCATTTGCGGTTCAGTTCAGGTATGCTATGGCGTGGTGAGTTCCCGGCGGGAGCGCCGGTTTTGAATGCCGCGAATCAGAGGTATTCCTGGGCCGTATCGGTTCTTCTTCGCGAGCTTCGACTGCACCGAGCCGCCGCACGTTCATGTGGAAAGGCAGGACAAGACCTGCAAGTTCTGGCTCGAACCACTTGAGCTTGCCCGCAGCCATGGCTTCAGCGCCCGAGAGTTGAACCTGATTCGCCGCCTCATCGGGACCCATCTGGCTGCTATCCTGGAGAGGTGGTATGAGCACTGTGGTTAGCGCCAGCAACGATCCTCGCATTCAGAGAGTCCGCGTGACCGAGGACCAGATCATCGCCGATCTGGTCGACGGGCGTGTTATCAGCGTGCCGCTGGCCTGGTCCTGGCGTTTGTCCGAAGCCACACCCGCGCAGCGGGCAAACTTTCGTCTCATCGGAACCGGCCAGGGAGTTCATTGGCCTGACGTTGACGAGGACATCAGCGTTGAAGGCTTGCTCGATGGCACGCCGGCACGTCGGCCGAGATCGCGCGCTGCAATGGTCAAAGTGCGCACTCAGGCGCCGCTTGGCGAGGTGTTGCAGCGGACGGGCAGGCAACGCCCGCCGCTGAACGCCGGTCGTTAGGCCGCCGACGGGGATCCCCCTGACTCAGCCAGATGTCTCCAGCGAAGTCGCGTAGGGCGGGCGCCCTCGCCCGCGCGGAGGCCCCTGCCTCCGCATCCGGCAGCGGGACGTGGGCGTCCCGCGCGGTCCAGGGGGACCGCCCCACGAAGCCGGAGTCAGCGCCAACAACTATAGGCCGCCTGTGAAGCTCGTGGGGTCTTCTCGCCCCTACGTCAACCCTTCCATCCATTCCTGCAGCTCAGCAGGCAGTGGCGATTCGATTGCGATCTCCTCGCCCGTGGAGGGCTGGTGGAAGCGGATGCGGTGGGCGTGCAGGAAGTAGCGGCCCAGGGGCGGCCGGCCCTCGACTTTGGCCGGCGCGCCGTATAGCGTATCGCCGGCCACGGGGTGGCCGATGCTCGAGAGGTGCACCCGGATCTGGTGCGTGCGGCCGGTGCCGATCCGCACTTCGAGCAGCGTGAACCGTTCCAACCGGCGCAACACGCGGTATTCGGACCAGGCCGCGCGCCCTTTGGCGAGGCGCGTGGTCATGCGGGTGCGCCGCACGGGGTCGCGCGCGATAGGACGTTCCATGCGCCCGCTCTCGTGCTTCACCTTGCCGTGCACCAGCGCCAGGTAGACCTTCTCGACTTGCCGGCCCGAGAATTGCTCCGCCAGGCGCCGATGCGCGTCATCGTTCTTGGCCACCAGCAGGACGCCGCTGGTGAAGCGGTCGAGCCGGTGCACGATGCCGGGCCGCAGCGCGCCGGCCACGCCGGAGAGCGCGCTGAAACGATCGAGCAGCGCGTTGACCACGGTGCCGGAATGGACGCCGGCGCCGGCGTGGACCACCATGCCGGCCGGCTTATCGATGGCCACCACATCCCGGTCTTCATAGAGCACGGCCAGGGGAATAGCCTCCGGCACGGCGCGGAGCGGCGGAGCTTCGGCGGGCTCGACGTCAATGGCCTCACCCGCCCGCAGCGGGTGCGAAGACCGCTTTCGGACGCCGTTCACCAGCACGCGGCCCGTCTGAATCCACTGCTGAATCCGCGAGCGGCTGTATTGCGGCAGCCGTTCGTGGAGCATCTGGTCCAGCCGCTTGCCAGCTTCGTTGGGTTCGGCTGAGAGGCGCACGAGCGGCAATCGACCTATCTATGCATCCGAGTCCGCCGGATCCCGCGAGGACGCGACTTCCTGCTGTTGCGGAGGCTGCGCCGGTATCCTGTCCTCGGATGCCAGCATCCGGCGGTCATAGAACTGCACCCGGCAGAAACGGCAGTGATGCAACCTTCCTCCAACCAGCCGCTCCAGATAATTCAGGAAACCGGTGTACACCGGATCGATCGTGTCAGGCGCCTTCAGCCGGGTGACGCGGAAGGTTCCGCAATGCGGGCATCGGCAGTATGGACCAAAGTGGTACGTGTAGCGGCGCGGGTAGAAGTGTTCCCTGTCGCAGTCGCGGCACTCATAAATCGCCATGTAACTGAAGCGCTCGAAGAAAGTCCTGTGGACGCGCCGCAACCGTCCACCGCACTTCTCGCACTTGACCATTCCCAGGCCCTATTTATAACGCAATTTGCGGAATCGGCACAAGCCGCGCCACAATGAAAGATCGCCCTTTCCATCCGTAGATCGCTATGCTGGACCGGATCACCGTGCATGGCGCGCGCCAGCACAACTTGAAGAACATCGATGTCGAGATTCCGCGGAACGCCTTCACGGTGATTACCGGACTCAGCGGCTCCGGCAAGTCGTCGCTGGCGTTCGACACCATCTATGCCGAGGGCCAGCGGCGCTATGTGGAGACGCTCTCCACTTACGCGCGCCAGTTCCTCGACCAGATGGAGCGGCCCGATGTCGATTCCATCGACGGTCTCAGCCCCGCCATTTCCATCGAGCAGAAGACCACCAGCCGCAGCCCGCGCTCCACCGTCGGGACCATCACCGAAATCTACGATTATCTGCGCCTGCTGTACTCCTCCATCGGCACGCCGCACTGCCCCGTGTGCGGCAACCGGATTTCGCGGCAGACCACCGAACAGATTCTCCAGCACGTGCTGGCGCTCAAGCCCGAGGACCGCATCATGGTGATGGCGCCGGTGGCGCGCGGCCGCAAAGGCGAGTACAAGAAAGACCTCGAGAAACTCGCCCGCCAGGGCTTCGTGCGTGCGCGGATCGACGGCGTGCTGCGCTCTCTGGACGAAGACATTGTGCTCGACAAGCGCAAGAACCACACCATTGAAGTCGTGGTAGACAGGCTGCTGGTGAAGGCGGGGATCGAAAAACGCCTGGAGGCCTCGATCGAAATTGCCACCAAGCTGGCCAATGGGCTGGTGCTCGTCGCGGTGGTGAACGGCGAGGAGCGCCTCTATTCGCAGAAGCTGGCCTGCACGGAGTGCGGCGCCAGCATTCCGGAGCTGGAGCCGCGCTCGTTCTCGTTCAATAGCCCCTACGGCGCCTGCGAGGAATGTCACGGGCTGGGCAGCAAATGGACTTTCGACCCGGCCAAGGTGGTGGTGGACCGTTCCAAGCCGCTGCTCGACGGCGGTCTGGGTCCGGGCGCCGGTTCCTGGTCCGTGCAGCAGCGGCTCGAGGAATTCGCGAAGAGGTCGCGCATCGATCTGAAGAAACCGTTCGAAGAGCTTCCCCAAGCGACGCGCGGTCTGCTGCTGGAAGGCGGCGCCGGATTCGAGGGCATTCTGGGGACCTTGAGCGAGCTGTACGAGGGGTCCACGGACACCTACCGCGAGTGGCTCACCGAGTACATGTCGCCGGTGGAATGTCCAGCCTGCCGGGGCCGGCGGCTGCGGCCCGCGAGCCTGGCCGTGCGCGTGAAGAACTTTTCCATCGCGGAGTTCACGGCGCTGCCGGTGGCGCGCGCGCTGATCGCCGTGCGCAACTGGGAACTCAACGACCGCGAGGGGCAGATCGCCGGCCGGGTGCTGGATGAAATCCGCCGGCGCCTCGAGTTTCTCTCCGCCGTGGGGCTCGACTACCTGAGCCTGGAGCGCTCCGCCGCCACGCTGGCGGGCGGAGAATCCCAGCGCATCCGGCTGGCCACGCAGATCGGCTCCAAGCTGCGCGGCGTGCTCTACGTGCTCGACGAACCCTCCATCGGCCTGCATCCGCGCGATAACGGCCGGTTGCTCGACACGCTCCAGCAGCTCCGCGACATGGGCAACACGGTGCTCGTCGTGGAGCACGACGCCGAGACCATCGAGCGGGCCGATTACGTGATCGACCTGGGTCCCGGCGCGGGACGCCTGGGTGGCGGGCTGGTGGCCGCGGGCACTCCCGCCGCTATCGCCCGGAATCCCGGCTCGCTCACCGGCCGCTACCTTTCGGGCGCGCTCGAAATCGCCATTCCGCGGGAACGCCGCAAGCCGGGGGAAAAGAAACTGGTGATTCGCGGCGCGCGCCAGCACAATCTCAAGTCGATCGACGTGGAGGTGCCGCTGGGCCTCCTCACCGTGGTGACGGGCGTTTCGGGCAGCGGCAAATCCACGCTGGTCAACGAAGTCCTGTACCGCACGCTGGCCCGTGAAATCTACGGCTCGCACGAAGAACCCGGCGCGCACGACGCCATCGAGGGAATGGCGAATATCGACAAGGTCATCCGCATTGACCAGGCTCCCATTGGCCGCACGCCGCGCTCCAACCCGGCCACCTACACCGGGCTGTTCACGCCCATCCGCGACCTCTACGCCATGCTGCCGGAATCGCGCGAGCGGGGCTACAAGCCGGGGCGCTTCAGCTTCAACGTGAAGGGCGGCCGCTGCGAGGCGTGCCAGGGCGACGGTCTCAAGCGCATCGAGATGAACTTCCTCCCGGACGTATACGTCACCTGCGACGTCTGCCGCGGCCGCCGGTATAACCGCGAGACTCTCCAGGTGAAGTTCAAGGGCCACTCGATCGCCGACCTGCTGGATGCCACCGTGGAAGAGGCCTTGCCCCTCATGGAGAATCTGCCGCAGATCCGCGCCAAGCTGCAAACGCTTTATGACGTGGGCCTCGGCTATGTTCACCTAGGCCAGTCTTCCACCACGCTCTCGGGCGGCGAAGCGCAGCGCATCAAGCTCGCCAAGGAGCTGAGCAAGCGCCAGACCGGCCGGACGTTCTACCTGCTGGACGAGCCCACCACGGGCCTGCACTTCGACGACGTGCGCAAGCTCCTGGACGTGCTGCAGCGCCTGGTGGGCCTGGGCAACACGGTGGTGGTGATCGAGCACAACCTGGACGTCATCAAGACGGCCGACTGGATCGTCGACCTGGGCCCCGACGGGGGCGAATACGGCGGCCGCGTGGTGGCCGCGGGCACTCCCGAGCAGGTGAGCCGATCGAAGAAAAGCTACACGGCCGAGGCCTTGCGAAAAGTGCTCGGCAATGGGAAGGCGGCATGAGCAAATACTCCAAGCGCCCGCTCGATTTCGCGGGCCTCAAGACCGTCCCTCTGAAGGAGCGCGGCGGCAAGGTGAAGACCGCGGACTTCGCTTCCGTTTTTCGCGCGGGCTCCGGCGTCGCCGGCTGGCTCGATTCGCTGCCGCGCATACTGGCGGGCAATTCGTTTCGCGCGGTGCTGGACGCGCTGGCCGCCGCGCGCTCCCGCGAGCGCTCGATCATCTGGGGCCTGGGCGGCCATGTCATCAAGTGCGGCTTGGCGCCGGTGCTCATCGACCTGATGCGCCGCGGTTATATCACCGCGTTTGCGCTGAACGGCGCGGCCGCCATCCACGATTTCGAAATCGCGCTGGCCGGCCACACCAGCGAAGACGTGGAGGCCGTGCTGCCGGATGGCCGGTTCGGCTCGGCCGAGGAGACCGGCCGCGAAATGAACCGCGCCATCGCCGGCGGAGACCGCGCAGGGATGGGAATAGGCGAAGCCCTGGGCCGCTGGCTTAGTAGCGCCGGCGATCTGGCCGCCGGCGATTTCAGCCTGCTGCTCCAGGCCTACCGCCAAGGCACTCCGGTGACCGTGCACGTGGCCATCGGAACGGATACGCCGCATACCCATCCCGCCGCCGATGCCGCCTCTATCGGCAGCGCCTCGCACCGCGATTTTCGCCTGCTCTCGGCGTATGTCGCAGACCTGAATGAAGGCGGAGTTTACCTCAACGTGGGGTCCGCCGTGGTGCTGCCCGAGGTGTTCCTCAAAGCCGTCTCCGCAGTGCGCAACCTGGGCCACCCGCTGGCCGACTTCACCACCGCGGATTTCGACTTCCTGCAACACTACCGCCCGCGCGTGAACGTGGTGGAACGCCCGCACGCCGGCTCCGGCGGCGCGGGATATGCCATCACCGGCCACCACGAATTGATGATCCCGCTGCTGGCGGCCGCGCTCATCGAAAGGGATGCATGATCGAGGAGCAGCCGCCCGAGGCACCCGCGCCGGAACCGGAGCGTTACCCCTTCTGGGGTTACCTCGATCTGCTTTTTTTTGCCGGCCTGGTGATTCCCAGCATGTTGATCGGTTGGGCGGTGGTGAAGGCCGGGATGTTCCTGTTTCACATCCACGCCCTGCGCGTGTCCGAACTCCTCTCCGAGCAGTTTCTGGGCTACGGTATTCTGTTCGGCGGGCTGCTGCTGATGTTCCGGATGCAATACGCGCGTCCCTTCTGGCGCTCGCTGGGGTGGACCAGTGCGTCTCTGCCGTTTCTCTGGAATATCATCTGCGGCCTGGGCGCCGCCTCCGTAGTGGCCCTGATGAGTTACCTGATCCACACGCCCAACGTCAGCACTCCGATTACGGAAATGATGCAAGACCGAACTTCGGTGATCCTGCTGGCGACCTTCGGAGTCACGCTTGGGCCGCTGTGCGAAGAGTTGGCGTTCCGCGGATTCCTGCAGCCGCTGCTGGTGCGCAGCCTGGGCGCGGTCCCGGGCATTCTGGCGGCTACGATTCCGTTCGGGCTGCTGCATTTCCAGGAATACGGCAACTCGTGGCGCCACGCCGTGCTGATCGCGCTGGCGGGCGCGTCCTTCGGATGGATGCGCCACGCGACCGGATCCACCCGGGCAGCCGCCATCATGCACGCGTCTTATAACGCTCTGTTCTTCTTCGTGCTGTTCGCGCAGCGGAGGGAGCTGCCACACATATGGTAGAAGACCAGGACCCGCCTTCGGAGAACAGGACCGCGGTGGCTCGAAAGCTCGAAGCATTCCTGAATCGCCGCGCCGAAAAGGTAAAAGACTTGCCGGAAGAGGAAATCGACGCCGCAGTCGATGAAGCCGTCGATCACGTGCGGCACAGCCGCCCATGATTGGAGTTATCCCGAGGGTTGTGGGGCAGACCCCTTGGTCTGCGCGGGTCCCCCCGGACCCGCTCTTCGCTCGAAGAGTCAGGCCCTATGACAACCGCCACAGGCCGACGAGGGCGTCGGTCGCGGTCCAGGGGGACCGCCCCACGATTAATAGCCGAAGCCCTTTGGCGCATGGACTTTCACTTCCCTCGCTCCAACAGGGGCCCCACACAGTATCCTAATGACTGGAATGGTAGAGACAATCCAGTGGACCGACGGGGGCGTCGTCATGATCGACCAGACGCGCCTGCCATTCGAAGAAAAGTACGTGACCTGCCGGACGTATGAGGAGGTGGCGGCCGCCATCCGCGGCATGGTCATCCGCGGCGCGCCGGCTATCGGCGTGGCCGCCGCCATGGGCGTGGCGCTGGGCGTGCTGCGCGCCGGCGAGCGGCAACTCGATCGAGAGATGGAGACCATCTGCGACGCGCTCGCCGACACGCGCCCAACCGCCGTGAATCTCTTTTGGGCCATCGAACGCATGAAGCGACTGTACGCGTCCGTGCGCGGCCAGCCGGCCGGCGAGATCCGGCGGCGCCTGGTGGAGGAGGCGCTGGCGGTGCGCGAGGAGGACATGGCCATCAACCGCGCCATCGGCCGCAACGGGGCGGCGCTGGTGCCGGACCACAAGACCGTGCTCACGCACTGCAACGCCGGCGCGCTGGCCACCGCGGGCTACGGCACCGCTCTCGGCGTGGTGCGCGCCGCCATCGAGAGCGGCAAACAGGTGGATGTCTTCGCCGGCGAAACCCGCCCGTTGCTGCAAGGCGCGCGGCTCACCGTCTGGGAATTGCAGCACGACGGCATCCCTGTCACGCTGATCACCGACAACATGGCCGGCCACTTCCTGAAGTCCGGCCGCATCGGCTGCGTAGTGGTAGGGGCCGACCGCATCGCCGCCAACGGCGACGTGGCCAACAAGATCGGCACCTACACGGCCGCGGTGCTGGCCAAGGAGAACCACGTCCCGTTTTTCGTGGCCGCCCCCATTTCCACGCTCGACCTGACGCTCGCTTCCGGCGGCCAGATCCCCATCGAACAGCGCGCCGCCTCCGAGGTGACGCACGTTTTCGGGACACAAGTGGCTCCGCCCGGCACCGCGGTCGAGAATCCGGCCTTCGACGTTACGCCTTCCCGCTATGTCGGCGCCATCATCACGGAAAGAGGCGTGGCCCGCGCGCCGTACGAAGAGTCGCTGAGGAAACTAGCGGCCGCCAAATTCGGATGACAGACACCAGCGTCCACGCGGCGCAGGGCCGGGGACAGACGGATCTGTCCACGCGGCGCAAAAGGCAGCGCCTTGGGACAGATTTGGCGGTTCCCATGTTAAGGTGGACATCATGCGAACCATCCCAGCCGCTTTACTCTTCGCCGTGGCGCTGTTCGCCGCCGGCGAGAACTCCGGTCGCCGCGCACCTGGCTTTGCCCTGCCCGATTCCAAGATGCAGGTCTATGACCTGGCCGATTATCGCGGCAAAATCGTGCTACTGGAATTGATGCAGACCTCCTGCGCGCATTGCGCCGCGTTCGCGGATGTGCTGGACCGAGTGCAGCAGAAGTACGGCGATCAGGTGGCCATCCTCGCGGTGGTCAACTCGCGAGGGGACGATCAGAACACCGTGGCGCAGTACATCTCGGGCCATGGCATTACCTACCCGATTCTGTTCGACGCCGGCCAGATGGCGTATTCGTACCTGCGAAGCATGCGCTTCGATACGCCGCACGTCTTCCTGATCGATGCCGACGGCACGATCAAGAACGATTGGGAGTACAGCCTGGTTACGCGCGACATCTTCGAAGGGAACGGGCTCATGTCCGAAATCGACAGCCTGCTCCCCGGCAAGGCCGCCCCGCAGAAGACCAAGAAGTGACCTCGCGCCGGGGATCGATCTCCGCTCCGCCGCCATCTTGCATGAGACAAGATTAGGCCTTTCATAATTCTGTATTTTAGAGTACTATTCAACTACATATGAGCAGCGCCGGGGATTCATCTGGCGAGCCCGTCCGCGCGATGCTCGACGATCTTCCCGTGATGGTGTGGACGTCCGGTGCGGACGGCGCTACGGGACACTGGAATGCGAGCGCTCGCGAGTGGTTCGGAATTTCGCGCGAGCAGTCGCGCGGGCCGCTGACCGAATTCATCCACGCGGATGACCGGGAGGCGGCGCTGGCGCGATGGGAGCAGGCGGTCTCCGCCGACCGGCCGCTCAGCTCCAGGTTCCGCGCGCGGGCAGCTTCCAGCGAGTACCGTTGGCTGGCGTTATCGGGCACGCCCCGCCGCGACGGCGCTGGCCGCATCATCGGCTGGGCCTGCGCGCTGACGGACATCCACGACTGTAAGCTGGCGGAAGAGAAGTTCAGAGACATCTTCGAGACGGCGCCAGTGGGGATTTTTCGGTCCACCGTAGATGGCCGACCCATCAGCGTGAACTCGACGCTCGCCACCCTGTTCGGCTTCCAGTCTCCGGAAGAGTTCATCCGCTCGGTGGCCGACCTCGGTGGCCTATACGTGAATCCCGAGAAACGGGGCGAGCTCATTCGTCGCGCCATGGAATCGGGGGAGTTTGTACACGACGAGGTCGAGTACCAGCGCAGAGACGGCTCGCGATTCCCGAGTTATTACTATGTCCGAACCACCCGCCACGGGAACGGCGAGACCGATGTGGAAGGATTCATCGTAGACATCACCGAGCGGAAGCGCGCGGAAGAGGCGCTGCGCGAGGCCCACAACGCGCTGGAGCGCCGGGTTGAAGAGCGCACGGCCGAACTGTCCGCCGCCAATGAACGCCTGACGGAGCTGGACCGGCTGAAATCGCAGTTTCTGGCCAGCATGAGCCACGAGCTGCGCACGCCATTGAACTCCATCATCGGGTTCACCAGCCTGCTGCGCCGGGGCTTGTCTGGCCCCGTGAACGAAGAGCAGGTCAAGCAGCTCGGGATCGTGCAGAGTTCGGCGTCGCACCTGCTCGGGCTGATCGACGACCTGCTGGATGTGTCGCGCGTCGAAGCGGGAAGGGCCGATCTGCTGCGCGAGCCGTTCAATTTCGTCGAGGTCGTCAACGAGGTGACGCGGAGCCTTCAACCGATGGCCGACCACAAGGGTCTGCGGGTGGTTGTCGACGTGGCCCAGCCGGCGATTCCTATGCTCGGAGACCGGAAACGCGCGCTCCAGATACTGCTGAACCTGGTCACCAACGCCCTGAAGTTCACCGAAAAGGGAACCGTGAGGGTCGCCGCGGTTTCCTCCGAAAACACGCTGCGGGTGGAGGTTGCGGACACCGGCATCGGGATCCAGGCGGAGCACCTCGGAATGCTGTTCGAGGCGTTCCGGCAGATAGACGGTTCGGCCCAACGCGTGTACGAAGGTACCGGTTTGGGCTTGTACTTATGTCGCAAGCTGCTGACCCTGATGGGCGGCGAGATTCGCGTGGAGAGCGAATACGGCAAGGGTTCCCGATTCCTGTATTCGATGCCCCTGGAACTCGCTGCCGGACCGGGTTAGCGAAGTGGAGGGATCGATGGAACGGAAGGCATTGTTGGTCGAGGATAACGAGAATAACCGGTATCTGCTGACGCTGCTTCTGAAAAATGCCGGCCTGGCGGTGGTGATTGCCAAGGACGGTCGAAGCGCGTTGGAGATCGCCCGAAGGGAACGGCCCGATGTCATCCTTCTGGATATTCAAATGCCTGAAATGGACGGCTACGAGGTAGCTGCCCACCTCAAGAGAGACGCCGAACTGGCCCGGATTCCCATCATCGGAGTCAGTTCGTTTGCCATGCCGGGCGATCGCGAGAAGGCGATCCGGATGGGATTCGCCGGTTATATTGAAAAACCGGTGGACCCGGAGCACTTCGCGGAAACAGTGTTCAGCATTCTGGGGGGCGCCGTGGAAACGTCATGAAAATCCTGAGCGTCGACGATAACGTCGAGAACCTGTACCTGATCGAGATGATGGCGCGCTCCCACGCGCACGAAGTGGTCAGCGCGCGCAACGGCCTGGAAGCTCTCGAGCAACTGGCCGTCCAGAGCTTCGATCTGATTGTCTCCGACGTGCTGATGCCCGCCATGGACGGCTTCCAGCTCTGCCGGACCGTCAAGAGCGACGATCGGCTGAAACATATTCCGTTTATCTTCTATACCGCCACTTACACGGCCAGGCAGGATGAGGAGCTGGGACTGGCACTGGGCGCATCCCGGTTCATCGTGAAGCCCGTCGAGCCCGAAGAGTTCCTGGCCGCGCTGGAGCAGGTGGTGCGCGAGGGCGAGAGCGGGAGTATTCCGGTCCCGGCGGTGGATCTCGACGACGGCGGCAAGAGTCTGAGCCTCTATAACCAGCGTCTCGTGCGGAAGCTGGACCGTAAGATCCAGCAACTGGAGACCGCGCGCACGGAACTGGCGGAGTCGCAAGAGCAGCTCCGTCTGATATGGGAGGGGTCGATGGACGGCATGCGTCTTTCGGATCGCCACGGGATCATCTTGCGGGCAAACCCGGCCTTGGCCCGCATGTTCGCCAAACCGCTGGATAGCCTGCCAGGTCAGCCGTTCACGTGTTGTTACGGGATCGATGATCCCGAGTCGATACTGGCCAGCTATCGCCAACAAGTGGAATCCCGGACCGTGGAGGCGCGCTTCGAAACGATGCTGCGGAGGTGGGACGGCGAACAGATCTGGGTGGAGGGGTCGAATGCGACCATCGAACTCCCTTCCGGGCCCGTGGTCTTTAGCATTCTCAGGGACGTGACCGAACGCAAACGTTCCGAGCAGGAGCGATCCAGCCTCGAGGAACAACTGCGGCAGGCGCAGAAGCTGGAGAGCATCGGCCGGCTGGCGGGAGGCATCGCGCACGACTTCAATAATGTGCTGACGGTGATCAACGGCTACAGCCGGTTGCTGCTTGGCCAACTGCGCGCGGGAGATCCGCTTCGGGACGGCCTGGAAGAGATTCGCAAGGCCGGAGAGCGCGCCGCGGGATTGACCCAGCAACTGCTGGCTTTCAGCCGCAAGCAGGTACTGCAACCGCGCGTGCTGGATTTGAACCGCGCGGTGGGCGAGATGCGGCCGATGCTGGCGCGGTTGATGGGCGAAGACGTGGAGGTGTACGTCAAGTTGCAGGCGGAAGCCACGACGATCTGCGCCGATCCGCATCAACTGGGGCAGGTGCTCATGAACCTGGCAGTGAACTCCCGGGACGCCATGCCGCACGGCGGCAAGTTTTCGATCGAAACGGGCTTTGTGGAATGGGGCGAGAGCTATGTCCAATCGCGTCCGGGGGCGCACGCGGGCCCCTACGTCATGCTGGCGGTGAGCGACACCGGCGTGGGCATGAAGGCAGAGACGCGCGGGCACATCTTCGAACCGTTCTTCACTACCAAGGAAGTCGGTAAAGGGACCGGACTGGGGCTGTCGACGGTCCATGGCATCGTGGAGCAGAGCGGCGGCTACGTCGAAGTCGACAGCGAAGTGGGGCGCGGGACGATTTTCAAGATCTATCTGCCCAGGATGCAAGCCGCGCCGGCTGATTCCGGAAAGCCGGAAGCCGTTCCCGCGATGGGGGGCAAGGAGATGGTGCTGGTGGTGGAGGACCAGCCGGAGGTCCGGAGATATGCGGCTGCCGCGCTGAGGGCTTACGGCTACCAGGTGATCGAAACGGCGAGCGCCGACGAGGCGCTGCTCGTCTGCGAGCGGGAGGGCGAGCGCATCGCTCTGATCTTAACCGACGTGGTGATGCCGGGCTTGAGCGGGAGGGAACTGGCGGATCGGCTGAAGGAACGCCGGCCCGGAATCAAAGTGCTGTTCATGTCGGGCTACACCGATGACACGATGGTGCATCATGGGGTTCTGGAGAAGGATGCGGAGTTTATCCAGAAGCCTTTCAGTCCAGACGAGTTGGCCATCAAAGTCCGGGGCATGATGGTGGCGCCGGATGGGTGGACCTGGTGATGCCCGAACAGGGGGGTCTCGAGATCATACAGGCTCTACGCAAGAACGCGGCCGGCATCGGGATCATCGCCATTTCGGGTGCGTTCAGCGGTTAGGCGGCGTCAAAGCGTAGGCGCCCATCTTCCGGTACAGTGTGGCCTTCGAAATGCCCAAGCGCCGCGCCGTTTCCGCGATGTTGCCGCCCGCCTCCTCCAGCGTGGCGACAATGGCGGCGCGTTCGGCATCCTCCAACGGCGTGCGGTCGCTCGGCGGTCCGGCGCGCAGCGCCATGCGGAGGGCCTTGGGTATGTCTCCCGTATCCACTACGCGCCCTTCGCAGTTGGCCAGCATGCTGACAATGCAGTTTTCAAGTTCGCGCACATTGCCGGGCCAGTGGTAGGCTGCCAGTTCCTTGACCGCGTCGGGAGCGATCGCCAGCACATCGTCCCCGCCGTGCTTGTGGATGAAATGCCGGATCAACGCGGGAATGTCGCTTTTCCGCGCCCGCAGCGGAGGCACATGGACCGAATGCACGCACAACCGGAAGTACAACTCGGGCCGGAACGACCCCGCACGGACGGCCGCTTCCAGATCGCGGTTGGTTGCCGCGATGACGCGCCCTTCAAACTTGCGCACCGTATCGCCGCCGAGGGGCCGGAACTCGCGGTCCTGGAGAACCCGGAAGAACTTGGCCTGCAAAGGCAGCGAAAGTTCACCCACCTCGTCGAGGAAGAGCGTGCCGCGCGCGGCGCTTGCCAGCAGGCCGGGCCGGTCGCCGATGGCGCCGGTAAAAGCCCCGGAAACGTGCCCGAAGATCTCGCTTTCGACGATATCCGCGGACAGTGCGCCGCAATCGACTACCACGAAAGGCCGGCCCTTGTCCGGCCCTTGATCGTGGATGGCCCGCGCCACCAATTCTTTGCCCGTTCCGGTTTCGCCGGTTATCAGGACTGGTTGGCGCTTCCCGGCGATCCGGGGAAGCGCCTCAAACACGGCCAGCATGCCCGGCGACGCGCCGACCATCCCGCCAGTGCCTCGCTCCAAGTCGAGCTGGAACCGTAGCGCCAGGTTCTCAGCCCGCACGGCGCGAAGTTCCGCCAGGCGCTGGAGCGTGGCCTCGAGTTGGTCGGCCACGAACGGTTTCACGAGATAGTCATATGCGCCCAGGCGGATGGCCTTGACGGCGGAAGCGATGGAACCGAATCCGGTCATCAGGATCACGTCCGGGCCGCCATTGCCAGGCGAAATGGACCGGAGCAGGTCCACTCCGTCCATGCCGGGCATTCTCACGTCGCTGAGCACGACGTCGACCTCGTGTTCGTCCAGAGCGGCCAGCGCCTCGTTCCCGGACTTTACCACCAGCACTGCGTGCCCGGCTTGAAACAGCACCTGGCGGCAGAACTCCGCCACGGCTGCATCGTCCTCGACCACCAGAACCGTCATTCGCCGGGGTCATGATAACATAGCGTCGCAGTTCTGAGAATCCTGTAACTCAAAACAGAACCCACGATCTGCCGGCGGCAACTGCCGAACGGCGCGAACTTGTTGTAACGATGGCACTTCTTGGCATCGCGCGCTACGGAGATCTAATTGCACTGGCTCTAGGACGTATGACCGGATCCGTACCCACTAAGCAGTCGCAACTCCAAGCCCTGATGCACCGGAGGACCGTGATCGATACGGCAATCCAGGAGTTGAGCAACTATCGAGCCTGGCGTCGAAAGCACTCTCAATGGAGGCAATGGGCAAGGGCCACTCGCGCCTCGGCGCGCCACCTCGGAACGTCACCTTAGCCGAGAACTGCAACGAGCGCGCCGGAAGCTGGTTGGCGATGCCGGCAGACCTCTACGTATCGGAATTGAGTCTATTGGAACAATTCCGCCGGGCAGCCCAGATCGCCGATGGCGCTGCGCACGGTGCTGGCGGCGGTAGCTCCCTGACCTCTTTGACGGTATAGCCATGCCACGTTCCGGGAGGCCGTGCAGAGCTGGCTGTGCACCAGGGGACAATCCAGGTTCAGGCTCACTGAGCCCCCTACATTCCGAATAGCGCAACTCCGCGGCTCCGTCTGTTGGTACAGGTTCACCAGCTCGGAGGCGAATTGCGTGTTGTTCGAATCTACGGCCAGGCCCTCGATCAGCGTGATGGCGGCCTGTTGCGGGTCGCCCAGGGCGCGCCAGGCGGCCGACATCTCCTCGAAAAACTCGGGGTCCGGCCGGAGCGCGCGGCCGAATGCGAGCGCTTCCAGAGCTTGGCGCGGTTCCGCCAGGCGGAGATACGTGCGGCCCAGCTCCAGGTACAAGGGAACCCAGCCGGACCTGGAAATTCTCTTGCCGCGCGCCGCATTCTCGCGGCGGATTTCCTGGTTGTAGACCGCGTCGATTCTTTCCCCGCGCAACAGCGCGTCGAGCGATTTCCGGTACCAGTAGTCGCCTTGCGGCGTGGCGAGCGCGTCGCCCTTGATGCGATAGCAAAGGCCGGCGTTGGCATATACCGCGGAGATGTTTCGTTGGTCGGGCAAAGGATCGAGAATTGCCAGGGACCGGCCGGCTTCGCCGACGGCGCGGTCCAGCCCCGCCCCTTGGACGGCGATCCAATCAGTCGCCAGACTGGTGTGCGTCTTGTAACTGGCGGGGCACGCCTGGGCGGCGCTGGTCCACAGGCTTCGATCGTCGAACCAGTCGAGGTTGCGGGTGTAGGTGCGGGCGGCGAAGGCCACGCAAACCAGCGCCAGCGCCGCCGGCGCAGCGCTGGGAAAACGCTTGCCAACGGTGTAGACCGCCCACACCAGGCAGCCGGCGAATCCGATCGAGGGCAAGTACAGAAAACGCTCCGCCATGATGGTGCCGATCAGGATCACGAGGTTGGAGGTGGGCGCCAGGGCGGCAAAGAAGAACGCAATGAAGAAGAACACCGGTTTGCTCCGGCGGTAACAAGCCATCGCCACGGCCGTGAGGGCGGCGCATGCCGCCACGGCGGCCAGCGTTTTCCAGTCGCCCCAGGTTGACAGCAGGATCTGGTTGTAGGAGTAGTCGCAGGACAGGCGGCTGGGCCAGAGCAACAGCCACAGGTACTTTCCGACGACTTTGATAGCGGTGAGCCGGGCGGTCCAGAAGCTGGCGCCCATCAGGGGGTTGTCGCCGAACGGAACCAGCCCGGCGGGGAGATTGGCAAGAACCTGGCCGCGGACGTAGAAGAAGACCAGAAACGACACCGCCAGCGCCAGGTATCCGGCGGCGCGGGCGCGCCAGGTCTGGTGGAATGCGAGATCGTAAATCACCATGGCGGCCAGCACCACCACGGCGCTCTCTTTCGAGAACAGCCCGATGGTGGCGGCCAGCGCCAAGCCGGCGAGCCAGGCGAGTTTGCGCCAGGGGGAAGCGGCCCCGCCGTGGACGTGGCAAAGCAAACCCGCGAGCACGCCGAAGCCGGCCAGCAGATCGGCGCGGCCCACAATGTTGGTGACGG
>JBEKSR010000106.1:0-20131 GCA_049516835.1 Bryobacteraceae bacterium
AGATGAACCCTCCGGCGAGCCACGGGCGCGCGTTGCAGAAGCTCCACCAACCCTCGCAGGAGGCGCGGCCGGTGGTGGTGTAGGGGTCGTACGAGCCGACGTAGCCGTGTTCCGGGTCCATCGTGTAGATGCCGCGTGTGGCCACCGCGCTGACCTGCTCAGTGCCCATCACCGGGACCTTTGGATTGGCCTTATGGAACGCATCGGCCGCTGGATCGGCGTAGTTGTAGCCCTGCACGTCGCAGGCGGCGAACCCGAACTTGCCCATGTTATTGCCGCCGAGCGGCGCGATGGAAACCGGCCGCGACCCGTCGTGTTTGGTCGACACGGCTTTCATGGCCGTCAGGATCAGGAAGCCCCGGTCGGTGGCCGCCGTGCCTTCCTCGTTGCCCATCGACCACATGAAGACGCACGGATGGTTGCGGTCGCGCCTCACCAGGTTCTCGTACTGGCTCAAGCCCTCGGGACTCGACGACATCATGCGGGTTTCATCGAACACCAGCATGCCCAACTCGTCGGCGGCCTCCAGCAGCTCCGGAGTGGGCGGGTTGTGCGAGGTGCGCAGGGCATTGCAGCCCATCTCCTGGAGCTTTCGAACGCGGAAGTACTGCACCGCGTCCGGCAGCGCCGCGCCTACGCCGGCGTGGTCCTGGTGATTGCAGGTTCCCTTGAGCTTGACGGATCTGCCGTTCAGGAAGAAGCCCTTCTCCGCATCGAACGCGCAGGTGCGGATGCCGAACGGCGTGTCGTAGCGATCCGTAACGGCGCCGCCCGCCTCGACCTCCGTCACGAGCTTGTACAGATTGCGCTGTTCGACCGACCACAGCGCCGGCGCCTTCACCACCACCTGCTGTTCGTAGACGTGCTCTCCCCCCTCCACGATGGAGGCCGGCAGGGTGGCCACTTTCCCCACCGCCTTACCCGCGGGATCGAGAATGGTCGAGGTGACGCGCGTGCTCTCGGCGTCCTTGCCGTGGTTTTCCACCTCCGTGCGAATCTGCACCGTGGCTTCGCCGGGGCGCACCTCGGCGCGCGCGAACGTGCCCCACTTTTTCACGTGCACCGGGTTGGTCTTCACCAGCCAGACGTGCCGGTAAATGCCGGCGCCCTCGTAGAACCAGCCGTCGCTCTGGGTGGCGTCCGCGCGGACCAGCAGCACGTTCTTTCCGCCGGGGGAGGCGAAATCGGTTACGTCGAAGCTGAACGGGTCATAGCCGCCGATGTGCCTGCCGATGTAGAAGCCGTTGAAGATGACCGTGGCCTCGCGATACACGCCGTCGAACTCGATGGTGATGCGCTTACCCGCGTCGGAGGCCGGGAGTTCGAAGATGCGGCGATACCAGCCGATGCTGGTGGCGGGGTACGTCCGCCCCAGTGGATAGAACCCCTTGCTGGAGAGGGCGGGATCGTTTTGGAAGGGCAATTCGATGGCCCAGTCGTGAGGCAGATCGACGGCCTTCCAGTCGTTGTCGTCGAAGAGCAGCGTGCCGACCGGGCCGAAATTCCCGGTCTTCGAGAAGTTACCCCGGAAACTGAAGTCCTGCGCCGCGTCCGCGGCGTGACCGAAATGGAAGCGCCAGCCGAAATCCAGCAGGAGCCGTTCCCGGCCGGGCCCTGGGGCCGCGGTTGCAGGCGGCGCGTTCTGTGCCTGGGCCTCCTCGCCAATCGCCGTCTCCGCCGCCGCCACAACCGCGGCCGGCGCAGCCAGACTGGCCTTAAACATGTCCCTACGCGTCAAGTCCTTCATGTCGATCTCCAATCGTCCGGAGCCTTGCGTCGAGGCAGGTCTCTGCCTTGGGGCTCGTCGTTCAGCATAACAAATTGTTGCGGGTACCAAACGCGACTTTCAGAGCCGCGACCGTCAGGGAGCGGCCGGCCTAAGTGACATCGGCTGTAAATAAGAAGGTTCTTATTCAGTAAGTTGAAGAAAGTGGACTTACTCCGCAGCTAGTCAAATAGGGGACCAGATCCAACACGGGCTTCACAGCGCTGGTTCGCAGGTCAAATGGGGTATAATTTCTCGTATGCGTCTTCGATTCATATTCGCTCTTGGACTGAGTGCCGTCATCATTGGTCTCACCGGCATGGTGGTGGGGCAGAACCGCATGAGCTTTTCGCGGGTGGCGCCGGACGGCGGCCACATCGGGCTCGGCCTGGCGCTTCGTAAGTTGAGCGTCTCCGGGACGTTCATGCAGTGCCCGGCGCACCCCGACGACGAGACCAACGCGCTGTTCGCCATGTTCGGGCTCGGCATGGGCCTGCGTGCGATCGACCTGCAAAACAATCGCGGTGACGGCGGGCAGAACGAAATCGGTCCCGAGCTGTTCCGGGACATGGCCGTGCTGCGCACTTCCGAGCTGCTGGCGGCGCACCGCCTCGATGGCGCCGAGCAGTACTTCACGCGCGCCATCGACTACGGCTACTCGTTCGACCCGGAGGAAGTGATCGGGAAGTGGGGCCGGAAGGAAATCGTCGGCGACTACGTCCGGTTGTTCCGCACCTTGCGCCCCGACGTGGTGCTCACCATGAACATCCAGGGCCGGGGCGGGGACCGGGCCCACGAGGCCACCACGATCCTGGTCCAGGAAGGTTTCCGCGCGGCCGGCGATCCCGTCATGTACCCCGAGCAGATCAAGGAAGGGCTCCGGCCCTGGCAGGGGAGGAAGCTATACTTCGCGGGCGGCTTCGGCGGCTTCGGCGGCTCCGGCGGCGGCGGGAGAGGCGGTCCTCCCCCAACAGCGGTGAAGCTCACGTCGGTCAGCGCCGCGGCGTATGACCCGCTTCTGGGCCGCACTTACGCGGAGATCGGCGCCGACGCGCGCGGCAGTCACAAGTGTCAAGGAATGGGTGGACTGGGGATGCTGCCGGGAATGGCCGGTGGGCGGGGCGGCCGCGGCGGCGGGGGTGGTTACCAGCTCAGGGACACCACCATCTCCGGACAGATGGCGAAAGACGAGACGTCGCTATTCGATGGCATCGACACAAGCCTGGCGGCGGTGGCGCAGTTTGCCGGACCCAAGCCGCCCGAGGCGCTGACGGCCGGTCTCGAGGCCATCGTCAACGATGCGAAGCGCGCGCAGGCCGCGTTCGATGCCGGCAACGACGCCGGCGCCGCCGAGCCCATCGAAGCGGGTCTCGCCAGGTTGCGGGCGCTTCGCGCGCGGCTCGGCTCGCTGGGGCTGAGCGACTCGGCGCGGTACGAGATCGAGTTCCGCCTCGGGAACAAGGAGCGCGATTATGAGGAGGCCGTCCTGGCCGCGCATTACATGACCTTCGACGCGCTGGCCGACGACGGGCTGGTGATCGCCGGGCAGCCGGTGAGGCTGTCGATTGTGGCTGTGAACCGGGGCGCGGTTGACGTGAGCGTGACGGGCGTGGTGATTGCCGGTTTTGACACGTCCGGCCGATGCCAGCCGGAGTCAGTAAAGCAGGACGGCGTTTACTCTTGCACGGTGGAGGCGCACATCCCCAAGGGCACGCAGCCGACGACGCCGTACTTCCACGACGATTACTGGAAGAACCCGTCGAATCCGGCCATCAACATCTTCGATCCAGGCGTGCCGTTCGGCGTTCCGTTCGCCCCGACGCCGTTCCGGGTCGCCTTCCATGTGAAGGCTGGGAATGTCGAGGTCACCAAGGAACTGCCGGTCGAATTCCGCTACGTGAAGGACCTCTATTTCGGCGACAAACGGATGGAACTGAACTTGGTTCCGGCTTTCTCGGTGCGGGTGACGCCGGAGTTGGCGGTGATTCCGGTGGCCGCCGGAGCCGCGGCGAAACCCGTCGAACGCGAGATCCACGTTTCGGTGACGAACGGCACGAAGGGCGCGGCGCAGGCCAGCGTGGCGCTGGAGCTGCCGGCGGGATGGACGGCCGCTCCCGCGAGCATGCCGCTGAGCTTCGGGCACGAGGACCAGTCGCTGTCGGCCCGCTTCCAAATCACCGCGCCGGCGCAGGTGAAGATTGGCGAGTACACCCTGCGCGCCGTGGTGACATCGCCGGCGACTGGGGACGAGAAGTTCGCCAACGGATACCAGGAAATCGAGTATCCGCACGTGGAACGCCGGCAGGTGATCAAGCCGGCCGAGACGGCGCTCAAAGTCATCGACGTGAAGGTGGCCCCCAACCTCAACGTCGGCTACATCGTGGGCGTCGGCGACCAGGTGCCGCCGGCCATCGAGCAGTTGGGCGCGAAGGTGGCGTTCATCGAGCAGGACGAATTGGCCTGGGGCGACCTGTCGAAGCACGACGCGATTGTGACCGGCGTGCGCGCGTACGAGCGGCGCGCCGATCTGCGCGCTTACAATCGCCGCCTGCTGGATTACGTGGAACGCGGCGGAACGGTCATTGTTCAATACAACAAGATGGAATTCAACCAGGCGGAATACGGACCGTACCCCGCGAGGGTCAGCGGGAACCGCGTGGCCGATGAGACGGTCCCCGTCAAAGTGCTGGCGCCGGCGCACCCGGTGTTCAACTATCCGAACAAGATCGGCCCGGCGACCTGGGCCGGATGGGTGCAGGAGCGCGGCCTCTACTTCCTGGGAGAAAAGGACGCGAAGTACGCCGACCTGGTGTCGATGACGGACTCGTTCAAGGACAATCCGGGAGAGAAGCTCGGGGCGTTAGTCGAAGGGCGGTACGGTAAGGGCCGGTGGATCTATCTCGGCCTCGGGCTATGGCGTCAACTGCCCGCGGGGACCGACGGCGCGTACCAGTTACTGGCTAACTTGATCAGCCTGCCGAAGGCGGGGGCGGCGGCGGGGAAGAAGGGCAGCGCGGGGGAAGATCGGTAAGGCGGCGGAGAGCGAGTTGTGCATCCGTGATCGAGAAGATGCTACAATGTGTACAGTGAGTACGCAATATGCAAACGGTTAAGATCGGCATGCGCGAATTTCGCGAAAACCTCGCGGGTTTCCTCGAATCCGGTACGCCGCTGGCGATCATGCGCCACGGCGCGACGCTCGGATTCTATATTCCCGCACAAAAGCGAAACCGGAAGGCCGAACTGGAAGCCATGCGCGCTGCCGCGAAGGACCTGGACAAGATGATTGCGTCCTGGGGCGCCAGCGAAGACGAGTTGATGGAGGAGTATAAGGGAATTCGCCGCGCGGCCCGCGAGAAGAAACGGAATGCCAGGTAGAGCGCTGGTCGTCGATGCGAATATTCTGGTACGCGCCGTCCTGGGGAAGCGGGTGCGCGCGGTAATCGAGGCTTATGCGGGGCAGGTGCCATTCTTCGTCCCCGAGGTAGCGTACTGTGAAGCCGAAGAACACCTGGCGGCGCTGGTCATCAAACGCGGTGGCGAGCCGGGAAAGGCACTCGCGTCCCTGCGCTCTTTGGCCCGTGTTGTAGAACTGATTGGAAGCGAGGTTTACGGCGAGTTCGAAGCAGCGGCTCGTCAACGGCTGGGCCAGCTGGATCCGGAAGGCTGGCCGATTCTGGCCTCCGCATTGGCAATTGGCTGTCCAATCTGGACAGAGGACGCCGATTTCTTTGGATGCGGAGTACCCACCTGGACTTCCAACCGCGTCGAGATGTTCCTGCGCGATCCTCAGAAATAGCCGGGGATACAGGGGCACCGAATCAGGGCACTCTGTATTTGCCGGGCATGTCTCACCTCGCCGCCCGGTCCCATTCCAGGACTCTCTCGACGACGTAGTCGACCTCCTCGCCGGTCAGCTCGGGAAACATGGGCAGCGAGACGCAGCAAGCGGCATTGCGCTCGGAGTTGGGAATGGGGCCGGCGATGCGGGCCGGCTTGCCCCAAGGATAACCTTCCTGCTGGTGAATGGCGATGGGATAGTGACACTTGGCGTCGATGCCGTTGGCGGTCAGGAAATCGAGCAGTGACTCGCGATGCTCCGGCTTCTTCGTCTCGATGACATACAAATGATAGACGTGGTAGTTACCGGGTGCCTGGTACGGAAGATGGATGTTGGCGGCGTCACGGAGGCCCGCGGAGTAGCACGCGGCCCACCTCCGCCGCAGGGCGTTCCATTCGTCGAGGTGCTTCAACTTGGCGCTGAGCACTCCGGCTTGCAGGTCATCCAGGCGGCTGTTGTAGCCCATGCTGTGGCAGGACCTCTTGCCGGACCCGTGGTTGCGCAGCTTGCGGATCAGGCGGTCCACATTCTCGCGGTTGGTGACGACCGCGCCGCCGTCGCCAAAACACCCGAGGTTTTTCTGGATGATGAAGCTGGTGCACGCAGCGTCGCTCAATTGGCCGATGGTGAAGCCGTCTCCGCGGGCGCCGATCCCCTGCGCATTGTCTTCCACGATGAGGAGGCCGTGCCAGTCGGCGATCT
This sequence comes from Bryobacteraceae bacterium, assembly GCA_049516835.1. Classification (GTDB taxonomy): domain Bacteria; phylum Acidobacteriota; class Terriglobia; order Bryobacterales; family Bryobacteraceae; genus Fen-178. Next base: position 6,309 of record JBEKSR010000106.1, read on the forward strand.
GGCGGAGAGCCTTCATATCGGCGCACTGGCCGTATAGATGAACCGGGACCAGGGCCTTGGTCCGGGGCGTGATGGCCGCCTCGACCTTGGAAGGATCGAGGCAATTGGTTCGCGGGTCGGAGTCCACGAATACGGCCGTGGCGCCGGCGATCCAGATGGCCTCCGCGGTGGCGAAGAACGTGTTGGTGGTGGTGATGCACTCATCGCCGGGGCCAATCCCGAGAGCCAGGAAGGAAAGCCACAACGCATCCGTTCCGTTGGCGACGCCGATGGCGAACTTCATTCCGTGATACTCGGCCAGCTCTTGCTCGAACCGCTCGAGCATGGGACCCATGACATACTGGCCGGATTCCAGAACCGCGTGAATGTTTCGATCAATCTCCGATTTGAGGTTGTGATATTGGCGGACATGACCGTAGAAAGGGACGTTCATACTCTGATGATGGCACGGTCATGCGCTTCCTTGCAGCCCGCGTCGGATTTCATCACCGGGCAGACGATCTGCCTCGACGGCGGGACCACCGCCGCTCAATAGCGATTCGCAATGCGAAACGGAGAGGTCTTCGCCGTGGGCCGGAGAGATTTGCCCCTGCTTCTCAGAACTGTCTCAAATTCAAGCACTTTCCGTGAAATCGGACATCGCGATGCGTTTCGCTGCCTATAACCGAATCGGCTTTGAAAATACCGCTTGCCCGATTCTGCACTATGCATCAAAATGTCACGAGGTGTGCGTTAGAGTCGGCCGGAACGTCCGAACGGAAAGCTTTGGCCTGAATAAGGAGTAACGATAATGAGGAACGTGAGAACTGTGATCGGGGCGATCGTCGCGATCACCGCCCTATCGATCTGTGCTTTCGCGCAGAACAGTGGTTCATTCACCGGTACGGTGAAGGATTCCGAAGGCGGGGTGATCCCCGGAGCGGCGGTGACAGTGGTCGAACAAGCTACGGCTCTTCGCCAGGCGACGACTACCAACGCGGAAGGGAACTTTGTTTTCCCCCAGCTTCCGGCGGGGACCTACAACGTCACAGCGGAAGCCAAGGGATTCAAGAAGAGCGAGAACAAAGACATCGTTTTGTCGGTGGCCACCAGGGTCAGCCTGGGCGACATGGTTCTCGAGGTAGGCAGCATCACCGATACCATCACGGTCGAAGCCAATGCCGGGACGATCCAGATTCAGGCGGATTCGGGCGAGCGTTCCGGCATCGTGACCAACCGGGAACTTCGGGACATCGGGCTCAACGGCCGCAACATCGTCGATTTGGTGGGTTCGATTCCCGGCGTCAACGTGAGTGCCCTGGTGGCCAACGCGGCTTCCACGGTGACCAACATCACGGGGAGTTTCCAAATCAACGGCACGCGCAGCCTCGAGCACGAGTACACGCTCGACGGCATTACCAACTTGAACCTGGGCAACAACACGGGGGCGCTGGTGTCGGTGAACCCCGACGCGCTCGAGGAGGTCAAGATCCTGACGTCGAACTACCAGGCTGAGTATGGCCGGTCGGGCGGAGGCGTGATCGCGCTGACCACGCGCGGGGGCACCAACGAGTATCACGGCGGCGCACGGTACTTCCGCCGCCACGACAGCATGAACGCCGATTCCTACTTCAACGACCTGCGGGGCGGCCAGGGGACGTACGCGCGCCCTCTCTACCGGTACAATTTCTACGGGTGGGATTTCGGAGGCCCGGTCTACATTCCGCACGTGGTGAAGGGAAAGAACAAGCTGTTCTTCTTTGCCAGCCAGGAATATTATCGGCAACTGGTGCCCCAGGCCTCGTCGATGAACATTCTGGTGCCCACGGCGGCCGAGCGCACGGGCGACTTTTCACACTCTGTGGACGGCACCGGCAAGGCGATCAACATCATCGATCCGACCACGGGGGTTGCGTTTCCGGGCAACATCATCCCATCGAGCCGTATCTACGCCCCCGGCGCGGCAATTCTTAAGTTTCTCCCCACAGCCAACACCACGGCGGGCGGATTCGGCTACAACTACACTTCCCAGGTGCCCAGTTCCTACCCCCGGAGCGAGACCATCCTGCGCGGCGACTGGCTGATCACCGACAATGCGCGGCTGAGCGTGCGCTGGGCTTACAACCACGACGATCAGCAATTCGCGTATGGCACGACGACGGCTTCCTGGAACTGGCCGCTGGCCATCACGGACCGGAAGAACGGTCCGGGCAGCGTGCCGAGCATTTCGCTGACCAAGAACTTCGGACCCACCGTGGTGAACGAATTCGTGTTCGGAATTGGGCGGGGCGGCGTGACGATCGCGCCCCAGGGGGACTTGATCACGCGCGCGACATCCGGCATTAACACGCCGCTGCTGTATCCCAACGCCAACACGCCCGGCTACATCCCCAGCCTGAGTTTCGGCGGTATCGCCAGCGTCAGCTCGATCGCCAATACCAGTTTGTTCGGGCCCTTCGAGCAGCGCTTCCTGATCTGGCAAGTCATGGACAACCTGACCAAGGTCCACGGCTCGCACGTATTCAAGTTCGGCTTCTATTTCCAGAGCGCCTCGAATGCCAGCAACAGCCAAGCTCACGTCCAGAGCGACATCGACTTTACGACCAACGCCTCGAACCCGCTGACTACCGGCGACCCCTTCTCGAACGCCCTGCTGGGGGTGTACAACACTTACGCGCAGTGGAGCACGAAGGTGTATCAAAACTACCTGTACCACGACATTTCCTGGTATGCGCAGGACACCTGGAAGGTCAACAAGCACCTGACACTCGACCTGGGCATACGGTTTTCCTGGTTCCAGCCGGTTTACGACACCGCTGGAGATGCGGCCTACTTCGACCCCTCGGCATACGACCCCACCAAGGCGGCGCGCCTGTACAGGCCGGTCTGCGTGGGCGCCTCGACGTGCTCGTCGGGGGCGGCCACGTACCGGGCCATCGACCCGGCCACCACGGGCGCCGCGACGCTGCAGAACACGCAGCCAGGCTACTACGTGGGCAAGCTGGTATCGGGCGCCGGCAGTATGAGCAACGGGATGGTGCTGGTGAGCAATGGCTACCCGGACGGCGGCGTGATCACGCGGAAGATTCTGCCACAGCCCCGTCTCGGCTTTGCGTACGACTTAACCGGCAGCCACAAGACGGTAATACGCGGCGGCTTCGGAATCACAATCGACCGGTACGAGAGCGGCATCACGGGGTTTGGAGCGAGCAATCCGCCGATAGTCCTCCAGCCCTCGCTTCAATACGGCTATTTACAGGACATCCAGCCGGGCGGGGGCGGCATTCTGTCGCCGTTGACCGTTACCGCCGTTACCAAGAACATGAGTTTTCCGCACGTCTACTCGTACAGCATCGGCGTGCAGCGCAACATTGGGTTGGGCACGGTGATAGATGTCTCGTACGTCGGATCGAAATCGCGGGACCTGCCGCGCAAGGACAACCTGAACACACCGCCCTATGGGATAACCTTCAAGGCCTCGTCGCAGGATCCGACCAAGTTCGCCGGGGGAGTGATTCCGGCCACGGAAGCCGGATTGCCGTCGATTTACTCCACGGCGGGGGTGAGTTTCAGCGGGACGAACATTCTAGGCACGGACTTCCTGCGCCCCTACCAGGGGTACAGCGACATCACCTACTACAACTTCGACGCCGACGCGGATTACAACTCGCTCCAGGTGGGCGTCAATCGGCGGTTCTCGCAAGGTATCACCTTTGGCCTCGCGTACACCTGGTCGAAGACCATGACCACCATTTCCGACGATGGCACCATGACCAGACTGGTGAACCCGCAGTGGGACTACCAGCTCGCCAGTTTCGACCGCACGCAGTACGTCGTCGGGAACTTTGTGTGGGACCTGCCCAAGGGCAGCAAGCTTGTAGGGGGCAGTAAGGCGGCAGGCTTGTTCCTGGACCACTGGATCCTTTCGGGAGCCACCACGCTGGCATCGGGGATGCCGGCCGATGTTGGTCTCACCATTTCCGGCCAGGATGCCGGGACCCGTCTTCTGGGCACCCCGACCAGCGGCAATCTCTCGGGACAGCAAATGCGCTTTCTGTTAAACGGCAGTCCGCAAACCGGCGGGACGATCAACATGTCGGCCCTGGTGGTTCCCGGGATCAACAATATCGGCCCCTACCCGCGCACGTACCTGCGCAACCCGTGGATCGCGAACCAGGATCTCTCGGTGTTTAAGAACATCCCGTTCAGCGCCGACGGGAAGCGATACTTGCAGCTTCGCCTGGAGGCGTTCAACGCGCTCAACCATCCAAAGTTTTCGGGCTACAACCTGACCAGCAACGTGACCAACGGCGCGGGCGCAACCGGAAACAGCATCTTCAGCAACTTCACCGGCCTGGTGGCTTCGAACAATACCCGGCCGGCCGGGAGCACTCAGGTTCTGGGGACCTACTTTGGGGAGTACAACGCAGCGCAGAATATGCGCGTCGTCCAGATCGCCGCGAAGTTCTATTTCTGATGTTCCGGCGACGCCGCGGCGGCGAGTATCCGCCGCGGCGCGCGAACAGCCGGCGTGAACGCGCGTTCCGGTTTAGGCCAAGGCGCACGGCTACTGAAACCCGGTATCGTAGTCTAAGGGCCGATGTCCGAGTTGCTGCGCGATCTCCGTTTCGGCGTTCGCCTGCTGGCGAAGAGCCCCGTGTTTGCCGCCACCGCGGCGCTGCTGCTGGCCGTTGGCATCGGCGCGAACACGCTGATCTTCAGTGTGGTCAACGCCCTGTTGCTCCGGCCACTGCCGGTGTCGCATCCGGAGAACCTCGTGCGGCTTGTCGAGGTCCATCCGAACGACTTTATCACGTGGGACCTCCCCTACGATATCTGCGATGCCGTTGCTGCCAGGGACGCAGATTTGTCCGAGGTGATCTGCCAGGGCGAAGCGGATGTCGCTTCGAGCGATGGGACCTCTACCGAACGTGTGCGGGTGCACCTGGTCTCCCCGAATTTCTTTTCTTCTCTGGGCGTGCACGCCTATCTCGGCCGCGTGCTCAGTGTTGAAGACGACCGCACAGCGGCCATGAACGCCGTGCTCAGCTACGGCTTCTGGCGGAGGCGGTACCGGGGCGATGCCTCGGTTCTGGGCCGGCGCGTCATCCTGCGCGGGCACCCGTTCACGATCGTTGGAATATCGCCGGAGGCTTTCAACGGCCTGACGGCCGACACCAGCCCCGACATTCGCGTTCCCGGCGCGGTGGCTCGCTCAGTGGTCGAACCACGCGACGATATGGGCCCCGGCGCGAATCCGGTGTTCGCGCAGATCTTCGCGCGCGTGCGACAGGGTGTCCCGCTCGAGCGCGCCAGCAACCAGGCCGACGCATTGCTGCACGCGATTTACCAGGACCAGCTCGACCGGCTCTTTCCGCCGGCCAAGGGGACAGCGCCGGCAACGAGCGTAATCAAGTCCCGGCTGCGGCTGGAGCCGGTGGCCAACGGAGTATCGACCCTGCGCGCGCAGTTCTCGCGAGGGCTCGAAGTATTGATGGCCGGGGTCGCGCTGCTTCTGCTGATGGCGTGCGCCAACGTGGCGGGTCTGCTGCTGGCGCGCTCGGCTGCGCGGGCGCAAGAGTTTGGCATCCGGCTGGCTCTTGGCGCGACCGCCGCTCGGATTGTACGGCAACTCCTCAGCGAAGGGTTGCTGCTGGCGTTGCTGGGAGGCGTTGCCGGAACTCTGCTCACCCGCGCGTGCCTTCCTTTGCTGGTTCGCGGTCTGCCACCGATTCGCGACCGGGCGGCCGTGCTGCAACCGCTTGCCGTGCACATCTCCATTGACCTCCGCGTGCTTGGATTCGCCGTCTTCGCGACGTTTCTAACCGCGGTATTATTCGCGCTATCGCCGGCATTGCGTTGTGCGCGCGCCGACGTCGCGAGCGCGCTGAAAGGCGGCCGCACGACGACGCGGGGCCTGCTGCCGCGGAAGATGCTGGTCACAGCGCAGGTGGGCCTCTGCACATTGATTCTGATGGGAGCGGCTCTGCTTATCGAGACGCTCGAACACATGCGAACCATGGACGCGGGTTTCGATCGCGACCGCGTGGTGACGTTCAACATCGACACCAGTCTGAGAGGTTACAAGCCGGAGCAGGGCCGCGCATTGAGCAAGGCGCTTCTGGAGAAAACGAATGCGCTGCCGGCGGTTGCCGCGGCCGGAATGGCCTCGCGGGCACTCATGCGCGGCACCGGCATAAAGACCACTCTTGGCGCTGCCGGGATTCGCATCAGCTCGACCGATTACTTGAACTGCAGCATCAACACCGTCACGCCCAATTATTTCGCGGCCCTGGGTATACACGTGGTCGCGGGCCGCGATATCAACTGGTTCGACCGGGCCGGACGAGTGCCGCGCGGCGTGGTCGTAAACCAGGCGCTCGCCAGGCACTTCTTTCCGGGCAGGAACCCCATCGGCGCGCGCTTCGGGGGCTCGGGGCCGGGCGGCGCTGCCAGAGCCGACTATGAGATCATGGGCGTGGTGAGCGACGCGAAATACCGCTCGCTGCGCGAGCCGGTCCCTCCCACCGTCTACTATCCCGCGGTCGACGGATTCTATCCCGGTTTCAATCTGCATGTGCGCACGCCGCAGCGTCCGGAGTCGATGATCGCGCCGGTTCGCGAGGTGTTGCGTTCGCTGGACCCCGAAATGCCGATCGTCGAAGTACGGACGCTACGGGAGGAGGTGGAAGCGTCGCTCTGGCAGGAGCGTCTGCTGGCCTGGCTCTCGACGATCTTCGGTGGCATCGCGGCGTTGCTGGCTGGCATCGGTCTGTACGGCGCGCTGGATTATGCCGTGAAGTGCCGCACACGTGAGATCGGCGTGCGGATGGCATTGGGTGCGCGGCCGGCGCGGATAGCGAGCCTTCTTTCGGGCGAAGCGCTACTATTGACCGGATCGGGCGTCGCCGCGGGTCTGTGCGCCTACGCGGCGGCAGCCGTCTGGATACGCCGCGTCCTGTATGACGTTCGTTCCTGGGAGCCAGTGGTTGTCGTTTCGGTTGTGGTTCTGGTCGGGTCGGTAGCCGCGATGGCGGCGGCCCCGGCAACGTTGCGGGCCGTGCGCATCGATCCGGCACGGGCTCTTCGCGCCGAATAGGGCCATCGCTTAATGCACCAGGGCGCGAAATCCGCCCACAATCTCCCCGCGGTTCCTGGACCGCAGGACGACTTCGACCTTGTGCCTTTTCCGTCCGCCGGATGAGGCGGGATAGAAGCCCGCTACATAGTCGTAACGAACATGCTCCGCCAAGGACTTGAGAATGGTGGGCAGCACGTCCTTGGTGCCAACCGCGTCGAATGCCCGCCCGCCGGTGGCAGAGGCTAACGTCATGAAGCTTCCGATGGATTGCAGCTTGAGCAACTCCCACTCGGATTGCGGGCGGGGGTTGACGCGAACGCCGGGGAGTTTTACCGGACACAGGGCCATACCGAGTTCCTGCGCCACTTGGATGGCCTCCGCGGCTTTGACGGAATCGCCCCCCCTGGTGGATTCGCCATCGGAGAAGATCACCATCATGCGAGTGGCGTTGCCGCCAATGGAGGCGGCGTCGCGCGCCGTTTCAGCGATGTCCCCAAACAAGGGCGTGTCACCGGCGGGAACCGACAGCACGGCTTCCATGGCTTTCCTGAGCGCCGGCCCATCGCGAGTCGGCCCGGTGAGACGGACCAGATCATCGCTGAATGCGTAAATCGAAATGGCCACGTTTTCGTATTCCTTCAGCAGGTTTTCGTCGAATACATGGGGATCGAGCGTGCCGGCGAATTGCACGCTGCCGCTACAGTCGAAGAGCAGGGCAATCTCGAGGGGGACGGTGCGCGGGTAGAATCGCCCGCCCTCGAACAGACCGATCTGCTGAGGGATGCCGTCTTCGCGGATTTCGATGTCTTCGGGACGAAGGTCGGTGACGAATTGGCCCTTTTGGGGAATCACCTGGAAACGCACGAGCGCCAGGTTCGTGTCTGCGCGGAAGGTGGCGGAAGAGGGCGCGCGCGGCGCAACCGCACTGGCGCGCTTTTCCATATCGGCCAGCTTGGCGCGGATGGCGTCGCCATCCGGGGCGTCGGGCTTCCACTTCAGGTACTCACGGTATTGCTCCGCCGCGCCCGCGAAATCGCCGCGGCGCGCGAGGGCTCCGCCCAGCAATTGCCAGGTGGTGGGGAACTTGTGCTGCGTATCGAACCGCTCGGCCTCCCGCGCGCTCTTCTCCGCAGCCTCGAAGTTCTGGATGTTGTAGTTGCCGATGGCGCTAAAAACGTAGGCCTGCCAATTGCCGGCCGGGTTGAGTTTCAACAGCCGGTCCGTGGCGTTGACCAACTCCTTCCAATTTTTCGCCTTATTCTCGAGGACCACAAGCGCCTTGTAGGTCTCGACGTAGTCCGGGTTGGCTTTGATGGCGGCTTCGAGGGAACTCCGCGCCTCATCGAGTTGGTTCTGCGCCGTCTGCAATTTACCCAACTCGCACCAGGCTTCCGCATAATCGGGATCAAGCGCCACCGCTTTCTGGTAGTTGCTTATGGCCTGGTCTGTCTTCTTATTCTGGGCGGCCTTCGCCGCCTTCTCGAATGCGTCCCGGGCCGCCTTGGGTGGTGTTTGCGCCTGCACCAGCCAGCAGGCCAGTGTCAGGAAGACGAAAGCTAAGCGTCTGTCGGGCAATAAGCAATCCACTCGGCGACGATCGCTCCCTAACGGGGTGCCCTCTGGGCCCGGCTCGGAAAGCACCTCGGAGCCGCGACCGTCGGGAAGCGGTTGGCTGCGTTATATCAGAAACTCAGGCGCGCTCCCACCTGCAACTGACGCGCGGTGGAGGCGGTGCCGGTGATCACGCTGTAGTTCCCATAGCTCTTGACGGAGCCGTCGGAGTTCAACGTGGGTGCGGCAAAGGTGGCGTTCGGATTGGAGAACGTCGGCGTATTGGTCAGGTTGAAGGCTTCGCCGCGGAGTTGGAACTTGATTCTCCCCTCTTTGAAGCTGAAGGTACGGAAAATGTTCTCGTCCATGTTGAACAAGCCCGGGCCGCGCAGGATGTCCCTGCCGGTGGTCCCGAGCGTTCCGACAGCGGGGTTGGTGAAGGCGGTCCCATCGAAATACGGGGTATTGGCGTCGTGGCCGCCCAGAATCTTGACTACCGGATTGATCTGGGTCGCCGTCTGCCCTTGGCCTCCGGCATTTACGGAGTTGTTGGAGCCAAGCGTGAATGGCAGGCCGCTAAACCGGCTGAGGCTGCCGCCGATCTGGAACCCGCCGACGATCTGGGCAATCACGCCGTGGTTGAGAAACTTGTGCCCCTTGCCGAACGGAAACTGGTAGACGTGATAAAGCTGGAAGATGTGTTTACGGTCGAAACCCGCCAACTGCTTGTCCAGGGCAAACGACACCGGGTAGGCGCGGAACAAGCTGCCGTCGCCGTTGTCGCCATTGTCATTATCGATGGCCCTGGACCACGTGTAGGCGACGCCGATGATCGACCCGCCAAAGCGCTTCTTCAGATCGGTGTGCAGGCCGTTGTAGGTCATGTTGCCGAATGGCTCGATGAAGTTAAAGTCGCTCGTGTTGTATGGATAGAGCTGGCGGCCGGCATTACCCGTATTGGGGGCCGACCCGTTGATGTTGACATTCATCATCTCGTGGACGGCGTGCGTGCCCGTGTACCCTACCTCCGCCGTAAGTGTCGGGGAGAACTCGCGCTGGAAGAAGGCGTTCCAGCTCTGAATGTATCCGCGGTTCATATACTGGGGGAACGAGGGGCTAAGGGCGGTGGCCGCCAGGTACGTCGTGGGGGACGCAGTGGTGGATGGCGTGATCTTGCCCGTCGAAATGTCCGGGGGCGTCGGCGTCGGGAGGCCGGTGCGCAGCGAGGGTTGGGCAACCCCGGGCATGGTGACGAACTGGAACGTAGCCGGTTGGTTGTAATCCTGGTTGACCACCGACGGGTAAGAGTTGCGCTGGTTGCGCATATTGTCCGGATCCACCGTAATTCCGTAACCCGCGCGAAACACCGTCTTGGCATTCAGACGGTAGGCCAGGCCCAGGCGCGGAGCGAAGTTCTTTTTGTTGGCGCTGGCACCCGTGTCCCACGGCACACCACCCTCACCGCCAATCAGGACAGTGTCGGTGGCGAGGTCGTACCGCACCGCGCCGTACCAGTTGTGCGCGAAGATCGGATAGTATTCCCAGCGCAGACCGTAGTTCAGGGTCAGGTTGCGGGTCACCTGCCACTGGTCGCGTGCGTACAGGCCCCAGGTCGAGAAACGCAGCGCGTTGGGGTTCTGGAACTGGGTGATCTTGCCCATACGGCTGGGGTAGCCCAACAGGAACTGCGCCCAGGAGTTGGCCGGCACGCCGTTGAAATTGACCGCGGCGCCGCCATTCAACGCCGTCAGGTCGCCGTAGAAGCCGAACGTGCCACGCGCCGTGCCGAAGGTCCCGCCCTGCGGCTGGAAGTGATTGAGCGCATATTTCTCGTATTCGAAGCCGAAGCGCAGGTTGTGCGCCCCGTGGATCTTACCCAGGTTGAACGCCGTGGTGTACTGGTTGTCGCGGAACTGGAACGGGCTGCCAGTATTGGTATTGCCGATGTTGGCGATGCCGGTGGTCTGGAACCCCGGAATGCCATAGTAGTTCGGACCGATGCCGTTGGTGCCCGGAATTTTCAACACTTGCAGGCCGTAAAGCCCGTCCTGGGGATCACCATCGGCGCCGATGTTCTGCCGCGTGTACCCGACGTTGCCGTCCAACAGCAGGCTAGGCGAAATGGTATACGTGAATCCCGCCGCGGTGGTCTGGACCCGGCCGCCCGCATGGACGGGGTTGCCTCCGCCAAACGCGTCGCCTGCCGCTGCGCCCAAAACGAACGGTGCGACGATATTCATCGGCGAAAGGCTGTAGCGCCCCCAGACCATCAAGTTGGCGGTGGGGTTGTAATTGACCTTGAAATCCCAGTTGTTCCGGTTATATTGCGTCCCGCCGTAAGCATCGTAATTGTTGGTGTATGCAGTCGGCCGGGTCAGGGCAGGCAACAGAGCCGTCAGCGTCGCGGAGGCCGGGTCGATCCGGTTGGTGGGAACGATGTTTCCGGCAAGCGGCGTGCGGCCCGTGCCGTTCGCGTTGCCGGTGAGCGGATCGTAGATGGTGACGCCGGTGGCGCTGAAGTCTCCCGTCCGCATGGCCGCCGTGGGGAGCGTCAAATTCGTGGTGGCGGCGTACTGGCGGCGCTTGGTGCCCTGGAGGTCGGCGAAGAAAAACAATTTGTTCTTGCCGTGGACGATCTTCGGTATCCAGATCGGTCCGCCCACCGCGAATCCGTACTGGTTGAAGATGTTCTTGTTCAGCGGGCTGGTGTGGCTGAAGTAGTTCACCGCCGTCATGTCGTTGTTCTGGTTGTACTCGAACACGGCTCCGTGCAACTGGTTCGTCCCCGACTTGATCTGGACATTCACCGCCGCGCCTCCCGCTGCGCCCTGCTCGGCGTCGAAAGAGTTGGTGGTGATGTTGACAGTCTCGATGGATTCGGTCGGCGGCACGTAGGCGATATTCACCGGCAGCCACGGGTAGGCCACGACGGCGCCGTCGATCTTCGTGCTGTTGCTGGTAGAGGAGACGCCGTTCATGAAGAGTGTCTGCGCGCGCTGCGGATTGCCTGCCTCCGAGTTAGCCTCGCGGCTGGCCGGTATGCCGGCGCCGGGGACCAGGTACAGCAGGCTCTGGAAATTCTTGCCTTCGCCGCCGGTATAGGGCAGTTCCACCACTTCCTGAGACGAGATGTCCGCGCGGACATCCGCTTTGTCGGTCTGCAGGATGTTGGCCGAAGCAAGCACCTCGATGGTCTCGCTGGTGGTGGCGATTTGCAGGGCCATATCGACGCGCCGGACTTCGTTGGCGTTGATCCTGACCTTGTCCGCGACCACCGTCTTGAACGACGCGGCCGTGAACGTGATCTTGTAAACCCCTGCCGGAAGGTTGCTGAAAAGGTAGGCGCCGCGTTCATCGGTGTTGGCCTGCCGGGCGACGCCGGTGTCCACATTCAGCGCCTCCACTTTGGTTCCCACAACGGCGGCAGAACTGGGATCGGTCACGTTTCCGGTGAGCGACCCATAAAGAACCTGGGCGTTGGCAACGCCGCACGCGTATACCAGTACCAGCAGCGCCACGGCGTAGCGGATGGCAAACAAAACTCCGTTTTTCATTTTGCTAACCTCTTTCGGTCGCGAGAATGCACTTCGTTTGGGCTTCAAACTATATATACACCTTCGCCCAAAAAAGTCAAGCTTATCCGATTCTGGCGATTTCCGGGCGAAGGCCGGCTCGTCGTCTAGCGCCGCGCGCTCGGATCACCTGTGGGTCGTGGTGCATGGTCCTCCTTGCCGGGAGGGCCGAGCAATTCGCTGAAAATGGGCTTCAACGCATCCGCCCAGACCTGGTAGCCCTGGATCGTGGGATGGAGCTTGTCGCCGGCGTTTATCATGCCGTCGAACAGCTTGCCGTCCTGATCGGCCAGCCTGTAATTGACGTTAAGATAGCGGACCTGTTTGCCATCGGCGAGTTTGGAGAGATTTTCGTTAATCTTATCGATCACGGGCATCATCGCCATATTGTCGTTGCGAGGGAAAATGCCGGTCAGGACGATGGTGGCGTCGGGGGCCTTCGTCTCCATGATTCTCAATATGGCCTGCATGCCCCTGGTGATATCCGCTGCTTTGGCCTCATCGCCGCCCGGGGAGACGGTATTGCCAACGTTATTGGTTCCGGCGAGCAGAACAATGATCTTCGGGTTGACTCCATCCAGTTCCCCATGGTTGAGGCGCCAGAGGATGTTTTGAATGGTATCGGCGCCCCAACCGAAATCGGCTGCATTCCAGCCGAAATAGTTCTGGTTCCAATTGGCCAGTAAATCCGGGTAATCGGTAGCCCCCCAGCGGCGGGTGATGGAGTCGCCTTCAAAATAGATGTCGATGCGGCCCTTCTTGGCTTTTTCCAACAATTGGGCATGGGCGGTCAGAGAGTTCTGGTCGGTTCGGGAAACGGGTTGATCGGCCGGAACCGAGGCGGGCGGCGCCGTGTGTTGGATGAACCTATCGGCCCACGGAATGAAGTACTTCCAATTGGGACCGTCGGTGTGTCCGCCGTCATGCTGGCGCCAGGCGAGTTGGCCGTCGAGCAGGCTCACGTTGACCGCCGGCATTTTTTCGGTGCGATAGTCATCCGAGGTCCCCAGGTCTTTGGCGCCCAAGAGCCTGAATACCGGCCCGGCGGCGACGGCAGCCATGTAGCTGCCCCGGTGGTCCAGCCACTTCGAGTCGCCCTTCTCCGGCACCCCGTAACTGATAAAGGTGGGGCGCGGCGCGCACAACGCGATCAGCTCGTGAGCGTCCACAGGCAGGTCGCCGGCATTCTTGCTGCCGAAGGCGGCTTCAGCGGCGCCGTACTTCAGGAAGTTACCGGCCATCCAGTGGTATTCGCCAGCGCCCGTGAGGTTCTCGACCGCTTCTCCCCAATTGCGGCGATGCAGTTTGGCGCCGCCTTCGCCGGAAGAACCGACCAGCACAAGGGCGAAGCGGGTGTCGAACGCCATGGTCACAAGAGCAGCCTTGCCGTAGCGCGAAACACCTTCGATGCCAACGTGTTTGGCGTCCACCGCCGGATTGGTTTCCAGATAGTCCAAAGCCCGGGATGCACCCCAGGCCCAGGCCCGCAAAGAGCCCCAGTCATCCGGCTTGCGGGGTTGGCCCTTGTTGACCAAGCCGATGATGCCCCCGGTCAAGCCCGCGCCGTTGTCGGCTTGAATGCTGGCGGGGACGATGTAGGCGTAACCCCAGCCATCGGCGACAAGCTGTTGGGTGGCGGG
>JBEKSR010000107.1:0-19900 GCA_049516835.1 Bryobacteraceae bacterium
TGGTGCGAGAACATGTCGCCGCAGGAATCGCGCCAGCGGGCCATGACCGACCCGCACTCGCCCGGCCGCTACCGCGTGAACGGCACGGTTCAGAACATGCCCGAGTTCCAGAAGGCGTATTCGTGCAAAGCCGGCCAGCCGATGGTCAGCGCCAACGCCTGCCGGGTGTGGTAGGAGGCGGGCAGGCTGGTAAGGCCTGCCCGTGATGGACCGGTTAGAACAAAAGGCTCAGATTCAACTGCAGGAACCTGGGACTGCCGATGGTGCGCTGAACGTATCCGAAGGACGTCGAAAAAGTGCGTACCGTCGGCACACCGCTGCTGCTGACGCTGTAGAGACTGGAGCTCGTGGTCGGCGCGTCGAAGCTGGGGTGGTTGAGGACGTTGAACGCGTCGGCCTGGAATCGCAGCGAGAACCGCTCGCTCAACTTGGTCTGTTTGATGAGCGCGACGTCGAAGCGAGACTGGAACGGACCGCGGAACGTATTGCGGCTGGTAGCGCCGTAAATCGTCTCGAAGGTGTCGCAAGTGGTGCCACAGGTGGTAGTGACGCCGTACGTTCCCGGCGCCACTTGCGGAATGTAGAAGTCGCTGGAGTTCACGAACGGCAGGTTGATGCTGTAGCCGGTGCTGCCCTGGAGCTCGGCCTGGGCCACGGTGACCCCCGGCTTCAGCGGAAGAATGGGATCCAGTGGCGTCCCGGAGTGGCCGCCGTAAAAGAGGCCGTTCACCGTTCCGGAATAGTCGTACGCGTTGTAGGGCATGCCGCTCTGCAGGACGGTGATGCCGTTGAGGATCCATCCGTTGGTCACCTTGCCCACCAAGGCGTGGTCGGACGCAGCCTTGGGGATCGAATACGAAAATTGAACCGTGATGTTGTGCGGACGGTCGTAGGTCGACGTGCCGTACGAGGAGCGGAGGTTGGCCGGGTCGTTGCCGTTGAAGAACAGTCCGAGACCGCTCTGTTCGTCGAGGGTGTGCGACCAAGTGTACGCTCCCGTGACTTGCAGACCGTGGCTCATGCGTTTGCGCAGGCTGAATTGCAGCGCGTTGTAGGTGGCGATGCCATTGCCCTCGTATAACACCGACATGGGGGAGTAGCCCAGGTAAGGCGCGCGCATGTCGTCATTGCCGCCATCGTAGTTATGCTGCGTCTCCACCGACGGAACCACGTTGAACCCATACGATATGGTCTGGCCGTTGATGGGATTCGCAGCCGTGGCGACACCAGCCTCATTGAACGGTATCACCGTCACCTGGTGGAAGCTGTGGCTGCCGACATAGCCCAGGCTGATTTGCAGGTTGTTGTACGGCTGCCATTGCACGTCGAACGACCAGTTTTCGGTGTAGGGCAGCTTGGTGCGCGGGTCGTAGCCGCCGAACAGGAAGGTGGTGGCGCCCGCCAGAATCCTGGCGCCGTTGGGCACCTGGGCATTCAGGCCGGCCAGGGAAGTGACCGGCGCCGGCAAAGTGGCCCCGGCGAAAGGCTGGTCCAGGTTGCCGATAATGGCCCCCGCGGCATTCGTGGCCATCGACACCTGCTGCGTGAACGGCGGCGCCAGCGCTACGCCGAACGGCCCGTTGAATCCGCCACCCGCGGGGGGCGACAGATAGGTGAAATACTGGCCCCGGTCGTAGAACATGCCGAAACCGGTCCGGATCACGATGTGGCGGAGATTCGACGGGCTCCACGCGATTCCGATGCGCGGCCCCAGTCCCCACTGCCTGGCGGTCATCGTGGAATCGCTGACGCCAGGTGTGCCGAGCAGCTTGTTGTTGCCCGCCACTACCAGGCCGGTATTGGTGATGGTGTCGGTAGAGGCAGTGTATTGATAGGCGCTTGGGTGGAAGTTGTCCAGGTCGCCGTACTTCTCATGGAAGGGGCCGTGGAAATCGTAGCGCAGCCCCAGGCTGAGACTCAAATTCCGGCTCACCCGGATGTGGTCCTGGAGGAAAGCGCCCGCCAGGTTGGCGCGGTAATAACGGTTGGCAGCGCCGGCGAAGTACCGGTTGTAGGTGGAGGGCATTACGGTGCCTTGGAGGAAGTCGGTGAACAGGTTGAAATTCACCTCCGCTACGCCGGTGATGCGGTCGATGATGTTGAGCTGGTTGAAATCCGCGTTCACGCCGGCGGAGATGGTATGGGGACCGTGCACCCAATTCAGCGTGGTCGACCCCGTGAATTGGTTCTGGTACATGCCGGCATTGGCGGTGTTGGCGGACGGACCGATGGTAAGGCTTCCACCGGAAGTGTAGTCGCTCTTGGTGATGTAGAGGCAGGGGAACATCGCGCTGCCGAAAATATTCACCCCCAAATCCAACGGATTTGCGGGTTGCTGGGTCTGTTCGTAGGAGGTCATGCGCACCATTCCGAGTTTCTGCTCCCACGTCAACGAAGGACTGAGAATGGTGGTGTTGTCGAGCACCACGGTCTGGGCGCCGGCTTGGTTCACCTGCGGGAAACCATAGGTGCCGGACCCGGACAGGGGACTGGTGGAGGGGTTGTTTTGGTAGATGACCTTCTCTGTGAGCCGGTCCTTGGCGCTGATGTCGTAGTCGAGATTGGCGGTGACCTGGTAGTGCTCGAACTTGGCGGCCGCCTGAAGATACACGTCATAACCCAGCCGGGCTTCGGTAGCGGGATCGGTGATCTGCGAATTGGGAATCAGGTACGAACCGTCGGGAAGTTTGAATTGCAGGATCTTCAAAGCGGCGGCGTCGATCTGGCTGGGGGCGAGGGTCACGCCGAAATCGGTCTGGGCTACAGTGGCCAGCCCCTGCGCGCTGCGGTCGCTGGTGAGGTGCACGGGAACCTTGACGCTCTCCGATCCGGCCTGCGCGTCGTGGTTGATGATGCGGTTGTAGGCCGCGAAGAAGAACAGCTTGTTCTTCACGATGGGGCCGCCGAGGGTGCCGCCGAAGCGGTTGTAGTGCAGTTTGGGCACCTTGTCGTGCGCGGAAATGGCTGTGGAGGCGTTGCGGAAGAAGGCCGCGGCATTCATCGCGCTGTTCTGGAAATGCTCGTACAACTGGCCGTGGAAGGAGTTCGTGCCCGAGCGGGTGATCACCGAAATGTAAGCGCCGCTCTTGCCGCCTTGCGAAGCGTCGTACATGGCCGTATCCACGCGCATTTCCTGCATGGTTTCCGGCGCCGGCGTGGTCATGCTGTTTCCGACGGAGGCGTACACCGAGGTATCGGTAGTGATGGTGGTGCCGTCGGAGAGGGCGCTGGCACCGGTACTGGAGATGAAGCGCGAAGACGCCTCCGAGCTGGTGGATTTGCCGTTGAACAAATTGTTGTTGGTGAGACCATTGATCGAGAAGCTATTGCTGGTGTCGCGCTGTCCATTCGACCAGATGGCCTGATTTCCCAGGCCGCCGTTGCTGCCGGAAGTGCTCAGGAAGTCGGCGCTCACGCCAGGGCTCAGGATCGCCAACTGGGTGAAGCTGCCCGTCGCCAGCGGTGTATTGTTGATGGCGTCTCTGTCGAGGACGTAGCCAACGGTGGTGTCGACCTGGTTCAGCATGGGGGTAGCGGTGACTTCCACGGTGGTGGCCACGCTTCCGACTTCCAGCCGGCCATTCACGGTGGCGGTAATGCCGCTCTCCACTTTGATGGACGTGTGGGTCTCCGTCTTGAATCCGTCTTTGGCGAATGTCACGCTGTAGTTGCCGATCGGCAGATTTGGCGCCTGGTAGGTCCCGCTGACCTGCGTGGCGACTTTAATCTCGAGGTTGGTGTCGGTGTTCTTGATGGTGGCGCTGGCGCCGGGAACAACGGCGCCGCTGGAGTCGGCCACAGTCCCGGTGATGCCACCGAGCACCTGCGCGCGAATCGGCCAGGAAGCGGCCAGCAGGAGAAAGCAAGCGACAAATGTCTTGCGGATCATCGGTTTATACTCCCTTCTACACCGGCCGGCGCCCGCGGCCGTCTTCCGAGGTCCAAGTGCTCTAGACCCTTACGGGTGAGTATACATCGGTTTCAGTTATACTGAGCCTAATTATCCGTGAATTTTCGGTTACAGGGAGGAGCGGTGTCCTCCCGACTGGCGTTTCGAGGGGATGTGGCATAGAATGCAGGTTACACGGGCTTCAGCGGGTTTCCAGGAAGTGGCCCCGCCTGACCCATCGCTCGCCCTGGGTTGCCCCCGTCGAAGAACAAACAAGAGGTAGCGGCCAATGGCGCGTAAGCTGGTCTTTTTTCTGACGATACTGCTCTCATGCCTGGTGTCTCCATCGAGGGCGGGCGGTCCGCCGGCGGCATCGGGCGATGCGCCACAGCGGCTCACCATCCTGCACTCCAACGACGTCCACGGCCATCTGCGGCCGTTCAGTTATCCCGAGATTTCATTGATCAGGAGTGGGAGCGTGATCTCGGGGAGCATGCAGCAGGGGAATCTGATCGGCGCTTTTGATTTGCCCGCGCGGCGCGACATCGGCGGAATCGCCAGGCGCGCCACACTCGCCGCCCGCATCCGGGCGGACCTGGCGAAGCGCGAGACGCCCGTTTGGCTGATCGATGCGGGGGATTTCTTTTTCTACAGCCCCTTCTCGAACGAGTACCACGGAGACGCGGACGTGCTGGCGATGAACCAGGCCGGCTATGACTTCGCCACGCTCGGCAACCATGAGTTCGAAATCACGCTGGCCCAGCTCAAGAAAATGATTGCGGACGCGCATTTCCACTTCCTTTGCGCCAACGTCACCGACAAGGCGAGCCACAACCCGCTCATGAAGCGCGATGAAGTGCGGCAGGTGGGAGACGCGCGCGTGGGGATCTTCGGGCTCGTCACGAACTCCGCCCATAGCCTGGCGGCCAGCGAAGGTCTCGAATTCGAGGATGCCTCCACCGTCGCCTCAGCCGCCGTCGCCGAGCTTCGCGGTCCCATGCAGGCCGATATCGTCATGCTGATCTCGCACCTCGGCGACTCAGCGGACAAGCAGCTTGCCCTGAAAGTTCCAGGCATCGACGTGATCGTCGGCTCCCATTGGCACACGCGGCTGCCGCAAGGTCAGTTCGTCCCGTGGTCCGACGAGCTGAAGCCGGACGAAGTCAACGGAACCGTCATCGTGCAAGCGGGCCAGTGGGGCGGGGAGTTGGGCCGGCTCGACCTCCTGCTGCAGAAGAACGCGGCAGGAAAGTGGCGGGTCAACCACTATCAGGAGCGCCTGATCCCGGTTACCAGCGAGACGCCGGAAGATCCGGCGGTGAACGCGGTGCTTGACAAACTTTGGGCGCCCTACGCCGCCAAGTACGACGAGGTGCTGGCCAAGGCGACCGCCGATTTCGCGGATCGGGGAGACGATTTCTCCCAGATTAACCTGTTCGCGGACCTGGTGCGGGCCGAGTTCGGCGCCGAAGTGGAGTTCGAAGGCCTGGGAGGCGTGCACTGGCCGATTGTCGCCGGGCCGGTCACGCGGGGGGCGCTGGTCGATCTCGATCAGAACAAGTCCACGGTGGTGACCTTCCGCATGAAGGGGAGTGAGATCCGCCGGTTCGTCCAGCGGTCCACGCCCATCGCTTCGGGGCTCCGCTACCGGATGTACCGCGGCAATCTCCAGGCCATCACGGTTGGCGATACGCCTCTGGACGATGCGCGCGTATACTCGTGCGCGGCAAGTTCCGCTATGGCCGGCCGCATGAACGGCTTCGAGGTGCTCGACAAGAAGGACACGGCGAAACCCTGGTCCGACGTGGTGATCGGCGCCATCCGGAAGGCGCACACGATTACCCCCGCTTACGATGGCCGGCGCCTCGTGGTCGATAATCCTCGATCGGCCCGCGATGAGTGACTCGATCACTACGCGCGAACACGATCCGAATGAAACGCCGAGCATGGACTGGATCTGTCGCGGGTACCGGTGCCGATCGGCGTGGTCTTGACCGTGGATTGAACGATTCCGAATTGGGGAGGCGCCATTACGTCGCCGGTGGGGTCGCCGTATGGGGAGGGATTCAGCGCGTTGGATACGTCCGAGCGGATTTCGAGCCGTGCGTGTTCGCCGAAGGAGATGCGCTTAGCGAGGCTGAGGTCGAGCTGGGCGCCTGCGGCGGGAACGGCGAAAGCCGCGGGATTGAGTACCGCCTTTCTCCTACAAAACGAATGAAAAGCCGGCTGATATGGTCTGCTGGCGGAACAGCGAATTCAGGTTGATCTGGCTGCTTCCGTAATACTGGGGGGTGCCGCAGAAGAACTCCCGATAGTCGAAGCGCACTAGAAACTTCGAACTGAGCCGCACCTTGACCCCGCCCCCAACATTGAAACCGACCTTGGTGATCCCGTTGCCGGTGCCCAGGAGCATGGCAATGCCGGGGTAAGTGAAGGTGGTGAAATTGCCGCCCACCGCCGCGAAGGGGCGGATCTTCTTTCCTTCGGCCGCTCCGTAAGCCAGAAAATCGTAAATGCCCTGGTGAACCGCGTTGTCACCCACTTGGCTGGAGGAGTTGTACCGGCTGCGGTTGTAGGCGTAGGCGAATTCGTGTCCGAAAAAGCGCCCGGTATTCAGAGTCGCGTGAAGCGTGAGCCGGAATCCGTTATCCAAGGACAGGCCGGTGTCGCCAACGATACCGCGATCGGCTGCAGCGACCTTGGCCGGAAAACGCGATTCTCCCACACTCGCTCCGAATTCCATCACTTGGCCAGATGCCGCCGTTCCCGCCAGAAGCGCTGCCGCCGCGGCCGTCCAGAGTCTCGTACCCGTTCGCACTGCGGACCAACATAACATAGAGCGCCGATGCCGAGGTCGACCTTGACACGCACCGGGGCCGCTGGCACTCTAAGGGAGCGGATTCAAATATCCATAATGGAGATGACCGATTGTTGCGGGCGAGCCGCGCGCTGGCGTTCATGAGCGTGGCCGGGATGTGCGGGTGCGCGCATTATCACGTCCGGCCTCTGGACCCTCTGAAGCTCGAACAGGAGTACCGGAGCCGCAGGCTCACCGACCCAGGCTTTCGCGCCTTTGTGGGAGCCGACAACCACGGCGAGCGGGAGGCCGGGCCGGCTGAACTCGACCTGCGTCTCCTTACGCTGGCGGCGTTTTACTACAGCCCGGAGTTGGCCGTGGCGCGGGCGCACCTGGAGGTCGCCGAGGCCGCTGTGGTAAGTGCCCGGGCACGCGCCAACCCGCAAATCGGGATTGATCAGCTTCTTTCCAATTGGTTGGTGATCCCGTTCTTCTTTCACTTTGAAAACGGCTTTCCTATCGAAGCCTTCGGCAGGCGGGGTTACCGGACGCTCGAGGCCATGAAGCTTGCCGAGGCCGCCCGCCTGGAGGTGATGGAGACGGCATGGCGGTTGCGCGTCCGCGTCGGCAATGCCCTTCTCGATTACCTGTTCGCCGTTCGTGAGACCCGGTTGCTGACCGAGGAGGAAAACATCCGTTTGGAATCCGCTCAACTGTTGCGAGCCAGGCTGGCGGTGGGGGAGGTGTCCCGCCCGGATGTCGACGTTGCGGAAGGCGAGCTGAGCGCGGCGCGCCTGAATGTCAGGACCGCGGAGGGGCACGTCGCCCAGACGCTCGCGGCGCTGGCCGGCGCGGTTGGTCTTCCACTGGCGGCGATCCAGGACGCATCTTTTGCGGCCAAGGACCTCGGGGACTTGCCCGGCGCGCTGCCGGCCGGCAAGGTGCAGACCGCGGGCCTGCTGAACCGGATCGACGTAAACAGGCTCCTGGCCGAATACGCCGCCGCCGAGGCCGCGCTTCGCCTGGAGATCGCCAAGCAGTACCCCGACGTTCTGCTGAGCCCGGAGTACTACTTTGAGGAGCGGCGGCAGCTTTACCAGATCAGCCCGGTGTTCGACCTCCCGATCTTCGACCACAACCGAGGGCCCATCGCCGCGGCCGCCGCGCGCCGCAAGGAGACCGAGATGCGATTCATCGCCGCGCAAGCCCAGGCGATCAATGAGATGGAGATGGCAACCGCACAGTACAACTCAGCTCTGGCGGAGTTGGCCCAGGCGCGCGACCAGTTGACCATCCTCGGCGAGCGGCGGGAACGGGCCATGGAGCGGGCCGTTCAAATTGGGGAAGAAGACCGGCTGGCGCTGGCGGGTGTCCGCGTGCAGCGCGCGGTTGCCGCGCGGGCCGAACTAGCCGCGCTCAGGAAAGCACACGCGGCGCTGGCGGCGCTCGAGGACGCGGTAGAGCAGCCGCTCCAACCGGATGCCGCCCCCTTCGTGATTCCGCCGATCAAGCTGCCGCGGGGGGTGAAGCCATGAGCGGGCCGTTGCGCAACATACTGGCCGCGGGTGCGGCGATTGCCGTGGTGGGAGTGTGTTTTTGGGTTCTCCGCCAGCAGCAGGGAGACTCCGATGAAAGCCGCGAAGAGGCTCCGGTGAAAGTGCCCCCCAGGGTTTCCCTGACTGAGGCGGGAGAAGTCTTGATTGTGCTGAGTGCGGAGGCGCAAGCGAAGGCCGGCATCCGCACCGAGGCGCTGGCGGCGGCCTGGCTGGATCCGGAGGCGATGGCTTACGGCCGCTTGCAGGAGGACCCGTCCGGCTCGTTTACCGTGCGAGCGCCCAGCGCCGGAACGCTGCGCGCGGTTGGGGAGCACGAATGGCCCGCGGTGGGACAGCGCCTGGTGAACGGCGCGGTTCTGGGCGCAGTGGAACCCCGCCTGGCTCCGGCCGATCGCATCAATCTCGCGGACCGGTTGCTGGCCGCCCGCGGGGACCGGGAGGCGGCCAGCGCCGCGGCCAACGCCGCGCACACCGCGCTGGCACGGACCCGGACGCTGAACGCCGACAACAAGAACGTCTCCGACCGCGCGCTTCAGGAAGCCGAAGCCCGGGCAAAATCGGAAGATGCGCGGCTGCAGGCGGCCACCGGAACGGTTGAGTTGATCGAGAACGCACTGAGCACCGGGGCGGCGGCGGTGAAGCCGGTTCCCATCGTCGTCGAACACGGCGGCGAGGTGGTCGAACTGCTGGCGCGGCCGGGCGAGTCCGTGGAGAGCGGGCAGACCATCCTGCGCGTCACGCGTTTCGACCGGTTGATCGCCCGTGTGGACGTTCCCACCGGCCAAAACGTCGCCCCTTCGGTTTCGACGGCCCGCATTGTGGCGCTCGGAAACGAGGATCGCCCCCTCCAGGGGGAGCGCGTCGGTCTGGCGGCTGCCGTCGATCCCAATACGCAAGGGCAATCATTTCTCTTTCGGGTTGCCGATCCGGCGGGCGCCCTGCGGCCGGGGTTGGCCGTCACCGCCTGGCTGCGGTTGCCCGGAGCCCGCGAGAAAGGAGTCTTGCTGCCGGCCAATGCTGTGATTCACGCCGCGGGGAAGGCGTGGGCCTACGTCCAGGTGAAGGCAGACCAATTCATGCGCAAGGAGGTGCGGGAGGGCCGTCCGGCCGGGCGGGGCTGGTTCACCACCGGATTCACGCCCGGTGATCGGGTCGTGATCACCGGTGCGCAGGTACTGTTATCCGAACAGTCCAAGTCGGAGATCCGCGTCGGCGAGGAGGGTTCCGGCCACTAATGCTGCAGCGTATCGTAGGGTTCTCCGTCCTGCATCGCGCGGTGGTGATCGTAGTGGCCTGTTTGATTATCGGCTACGGGATCTATTCGGCCGCTCACGCGAAATACGACGTTTACCCCGAGTTCGCCCCGCCGGAGGTGGTGGTGCAGACGGAGGCACCGGGACTCTCTCCGGAAGAGGTGGAGAACCTGGTGACGCGGCCGGTGGAAAGCGTTCTCAATGGCGCGCCGGACTTGCAGTCGATTCGGTCGGAGTCGATCCAGGGGCTCTCGGCCATCACGCTCGTCTTTCGCGAGGATGCCGACGTTCACCGCGCCCGCCAGACCGTGAGCGAGCGTCTCATGGAGGCGGCCGCCCAACTGCCGCAGGGCGTGAAGCCGCCGGGCATGGCGCCCCTGACGGGCGCTACCAGCATGGTTCTCATTGTCGGGCTCACTTCACGGACGCGCAGCCTGATGGATCTGCGGACCTTCGCGGACTGGACCCTGCGGCCGCGCCTGCTGGGGGTCCCCGGCGTGGCGCGCATTTCGATCTTCGGAGGCGAGGTTCGGGAACTCGAAATCCAGGTGATTCCGGAACGGTTGGCGGCTTTCGGCCTCTCGCTCAACAGCGTGGTGGAAGCGGCGCGGAAGTCGACCGGGGTGCGCGGCGCCGGGTTCATCGAGAATGCGTCGCAGCGGATCATCCTGCAAACCCGCGGCCAGTCGATCACGCCGGAAGAACTGAAGGAGACCGTTCTCGGTTATCAGGGGGGCGTGCCGGTGCGGCTCGGGGACGCCGCCAAGGTTGTGGAAGCGGCGGAACCGAAAGCCGGGGACGCCTCGATCGGCGGCACGAACGGCGTGCTGGTAGAGGTCTCCAGCCAGTACGGCGCGAACACGCTGGATGTTACGGCGGCGGTCGAGAAGGCGATCGAGGAGATGAAGCCCGCTATCGCCGCCCGCGACATCACCCTGCACCCGGCCCTTTTCCGCCCGGCCGACTTCATCGAGACCGCTGTCCGTAACGTCAATCGCTCGCTGCTGATTGGCGGCCTGCTGGTGGCGGCCGTGCTGTTCCTGTTCCTCTTCAACCTGCGGACCGCGGTGATCTCCATCACGGCCATCCCGCTCTCTTTGCTCATTGCCGTCATCATCCTCTATCGGATGGGAATCAGCCTCAACACGCTGACGCTCGGCGGTCTCGCCATTGCCATCGGCGAAGTGGTCGACGATGCCATCATCGACGTCGAGAATATCTTCCGCCGGCTGCGGCAAAATGCGCTGCTTGGGTCTCCCAGGCCGGCGTTCCAGGTTGTGCTGGGCGCCTCGCTCGAAGTGCGCGGCGCGGTGGTTTACGCCACCTTCGTGGTGGCCCTGGTATTTCTGCCGGTGTTGACGATGAGCGGGATACAGGGCAGGCTGTTCGCTCCCCTGGCTTGGGCTTACATTCTGGCTATCCTCGCCTCGCTGGCGGTGGCACTCACGGTGACTCCGGCGCTTTCGTTCGCGCTGCTGGCCAACCGGGCGGCGGCAGCGCACGGCGAAACACGCTTCGTCACGGGGCTGAAATCGGGCTACGCGGCCCTGCTCAGGGGCCTGACGGCGCACCGCGGGGTGTTGTTCGCGATCGCGCTGACATTGTGCGGTGGCGCCGCGGCAGCGCTTCCGTTCTTCGGGGCGTCCTTCCTGCCGGACCTACGGGAGGGCCACTTCATTGTTCACATGGCCGCGGTCCCCGGAACTTCCATTCCGGAGTCGCTGCGGCTCGGAAGCCTGGTCACCCGCGATCTGCTGAAGAGCCGCTATGTCGCGACCGTGGCTCAACAGGTGGGCCGGGCGGAAATGGCCGACGATATCTGGGGCCCGCACTACAGTGAGATCCACGTGAAGCTGAAGCCGCTCTCCGGCGAAGACGCTGAAGCCGCCGAAGCCGAGATCCGCGGAGTCCTGGGCAGGTTTCCCGGCGTCTACTTTGCCATCCGGCCGTTTCTGGCGGAGCGCATCGAGGAAGTGATCTCGGGAGTCACCGCGCAGGTGGTGATCAAGGTATTCGGCGACAATCTCGACGTCCTGGATGGAACGGCGCATCAGGTGGCCCAGGTGGTTTCGCGGGTGCGCGGCGCCGTCGATGTGCAGGTTGAGTCGCCACCCGGCGCGCCGCAGGTAAGGGTGGAGTTGCGGCCGGAGCGGCTCAAGCAGTTTGGGTTTCGTCCGGTGGATGTGCTCGAAGCGGTCCAGACTGCCTACGAGGGCACCGTGGTGGCACAAACCTACGACGAGAATCGCGTCTTCGATGTGGTGGTGAAGCTGGACCCGTCCTTGCGCGAGCGTCCGGACCACGTCGGTTCGCTGCTGCTGGCGAACGCGGACGGCCTGCGGGTTCCTCTGGGCGAGCTGGCCGCGGTCTTCCAGACCACCGGCCGCTACAGCATCCTGCATGACGGCACACGGCGCTACCAGGCGGTGACGTGCAATGTGCGGGGGAGGGATGCGTCCACTTTCGTGGCGGAGGCGGAACGGAGGATCCGCTCGGAAGTCATCTTCCCGGCCGGAGTCTACAGCGTGCTTTCCGGTTCCGAGCAGGCCCGCGGGGAAGCGCAGCGGGAACTGCTGATGTACTCCATAGCCGCGGTGGCCGGGATACTGATTCTGCTGTCGTTTGTGTTCCGCAATTCACGCAATCTCCTGCTCGTGCTGGCAAACATACCCTTCGCGCTGGTCGGCGGCGTGCTGGCGGTGATGCTGACGGGAGGCTATCTCACCATCGGTTCGCTGGTGGGCTTCGTGACGTTGTTTGGCATCACCACCCGCAATTCGATCATGATGGTCTCCCATTTCGAACACCTAGTGGCGGTGGAGGGAGCGTTGTGGGGCTTCGAGACCGCCATCCGAGGCGCGTTGGAGCGGCTCGTGCCGGTTCTGATGACCGCCATCGTGACCGGTCTCGGGCTGCTGCCGCTGGCGCTCGGCAGCGGGCAACCCGGGCGCGAAATCGAAGGCCCGATGGCCATCGTGATTCTGGGCGGGCTGGCCACGTCGACCGCGCTGAACCTGCTGCTGCTCCCCGCCCTGGCGCTCCGCTTCGGCAGGTTCAATCCACAGCCAGCGGAGGGTGGATGAGGCAGGGAAAACGATCCCTACTTCAGCTTGCTAAGGATGTGGTCGTCGATCCAGTGGTCGTCCCACCACTCGCGCGGGTTCACCTGCACGCCGTCGATCTGCATGCTGAAATGCACGTGAACGCCGCCCGCCAGTCCCGTTGAACCGGCAATGCCCATGGTCTGCCCCTTCTTGACCATGTCGCCCACTTTCACGTCGATCTTGCTCAGGTGCCCGTAAATGGATTGCAGCGCATAACCGTGGTCCACCACGATGCAGTTTCCGTAGATGCCCAGGTCCGAGGCCCACACCACGCGTCCGTCGTTCGCGGCATTCACCGGTTCGTTCTGCACGTCGGAGAGATCGAAGCCCAGGTGCACCTGCTGGTCCACCTGCTTGCCATGGTAGATATACCTGCGGACGTCCGCGAACATCGACTCTTCCTTGCCGTAGTGAAGGAACGGCCCGTTCCACAAGACCTTCTCTTCGGTCTTGAAGCGGAGATCGGCAAGCTGCTGGTTATTCGTGCGCCGCATCTCGCCGTTGATCTTGAGGAAGCGCGAGAGCAAGTCCGGTCCGGCAGCCAGCGTACCCGTGGGATCGACCGAGTTGACGAGCTTCTCCATCAGGGCGTCGTCGATCGGAAAATCGCGGAGGCGAAACTTCTTGGGGAACAGCTTGAACCAGAAGCGCGCGGTGGCTTCCGTGCCCGCCAGGTTTCGCGCGTAGACCACCGGCGTCACGCCGGGCGGCAGGTCCCACGGATAGGCGAACATGGCAAAACGCTGGTCCGCGTGCCCGGGCAAAGGGAAGCTGCGACACGCGTATGGACCAACCTTCACGCCGGCTTCGCTCCACGAGCCGCTGGGGGTGAAGGTCACCAGTTCCATGCCGCCCTGGTTGATGTAGTGCTGCGCGTTGTCGGCCACCACGCGCGGCGCGGTGAGGATCACAGTGACATCGAAGGAAGCCGTGTCGGCGCTGCCGCGGAAGTCGTCGGAGACGGCCTCCACCACCAGCCGCGCTTTGCCTTCCTTCAGGTTCGGCGCTTTGTTCTTACCCGCCTCGAAAGCCACGGTTCGGGCGGGCTCATGGCGGCGCCACCACCAGCGGTGCGCCGGAGCGCTCTGCTCGAAGAGAAGATAGCGCTCGCCATTCTGCTCGGCGTACGCGCTGAAGCGGCGCACGCCGTGAGGGTTGGCGATGCGCACCGCGACCGGCGTGCGGATCCCGATGATCTTGACCGGGGCAGCCAGGCTCAGAACCGTGTGCGTGGACATCACCAGCAGCGCGGCTGTCGCCACCACCGCCAGCAGGACCAGCGCCAGAATCGCTTTCACTTTTTGACCCAGGAATCCATCCAGTCGATAAAGGTCTTGTACCACAAAAGGCTGTTCTGCGGCTTCAAAACCCAGTGGCCTTCATCGGGGAAGACCAGAAGCTTGGAAGGAACTTTCTGCAGTTCGAGCGCGGTGAAGAGCTCCAGGCTCTGGTTGTACGGCACGCGGAAATCCAGCTCGCCGCAGCTCACCAGCGTGGGCGTGTGAAAGTCCTTGACGTACTTGTTGGGCGACCACTTGGCGGTGGTCTCCGGCTTGTCCCACGGCGTGCCGCCGAATTCCCACATTGGGAACCACAGCTCTTCGGTGGCGCCGAACTCGCTCTCCAGGTCGTACACTCCCGAGTGGGTGATGAGCGCCTTGAACCGCTGCGTATGGCCGAGGATCCAGTCGATCATGTAGCCGCCGTACGAGGCGCCGGCCGCCGTCATGCGGCTGGCATCGGCATAAGGCATGCCGGTCACGATGTAGTCGGCCACCGCCATGATGTCGTCGAATGCGCGGCCGCCCCAGTCGCCGTTGATTTCGTCGATGAACTTCTGCCCGTAGCCCGTGGAGCCGCGCGGATTGGGCATCACCACGACGTAGCCGGAAGAGGCGAACACCTGCGCGTTCCAGCGATAGGTCCAACTGTGGCCCCAGAATCCCTGGGGGCCGCCGTGGATCAGCATCAGCACGGGGTACTTGCGGTCCGGTTGGAAGCCGTACGGCTTCACCACGAAACTCTGCACGCGCGCGCCCTCCGCGCCATCCACCCAGAACTCCTCGAGGGGCGTGAGCTGGTAGGTGTTGAGGGTCTGGTCGTTCAGATGGGTGAGCGCCACCGGCGCGCCGCCCGCCGAGGAAGCGCGGTAGATCTCCGTCGGCGAGACGCCGCTCTGCTGGGTGTAGACCATGGTCTTGCCATCGCGAGTCAACTGCATATCGTCCAGCTCGTTGTCCCCGCTGGCCACCATGTGCGCGGCGCCGCCCGCGATCGGAATCAACTGGATGGCCTGGCGGCCGCGATCATTCATGGTGAAGAACAACCCGGTGGAGTCCGGCGCCCAGGTGAAGCTGTTGACCCACCGGTCCAGGTTGTCGGTGAGGTTGGTGACGTTGCCGGTGCTGCGCTCGAGCACCAGCAGCCGCCAGCGGTCGGCCTCATATCCGGCGCGGAACTGCGCCCGCCACGCGATGTACTTGCCGTCGGGCGAATAGCGCGGGTTGGTATCCGCGCCGGGGGTGTTGGTAATCTTGCGCGGCTGGCCGCCCGCGATCGAGACCGCGTACACATCGGAGTTGGTGCTGGTAGCGGGCACGGCGTCGGCGTTCATCGAGTAGCAGACTTCCTGGCCGTCCGGCGAAATGTCGTAATCGTCGGACCCGCCCAGCGAGAACGGCGGCACGTCGCGCGTGCCCGGCGTCAGGTCCCGCGGCGCGCCCCCCGTCGCCCCAACCACCAGCAGGTGGCTGCGCCGCTTGCCCTGCCACGCGGTCCAATGGCGGTAGAGCAGCTCGGTATAGATGCGCGCCTTGACCTTGCTGTTCTTCTCCGCGTCCAGGTTCTTCTTGTTGCAGGCCTCGTCGGCGCCGCACTCCGGGTAGACGTCGCTGGTGAAGAGGAGGTTCTTGCCGTCGGGCGAGAAAAGCACGCCGCCGGCTTCGGTGGAAAGATTGGTGGCCTGCCGGGCGTCGCCCCCGTCCGTATCCATCAACCAGATCTGCGAAGATCCGCTACGGTCGGAGATATACGCGATCCGCTTGGAATCGGGCGACCAGCGCGCGCGCTGGTTGGCTTCGCCGTCATGCGTGATCTGGTGCGGGACGCCGCCGGCGAGCGGCGCCATCCAGATTTGCGACGGCTTCTTGTTGGCCGCGACGTCCACGGTCTGCACGGTGAACGTCACCCATTTGCCGTCGGGAGAGATCTGCGGATCGCTCATCCGCCTCAACTCCATCATGGCGGCGAAATCGAAAGGCTTCTTCTGCGCGAAAACGATCGCCGTCGAAGCCAGCGTGAGAATGAGCCAGCGGCGCATACATGACGATTGTAACGCCCCACTTTGGCGCGTAGAGCGGCAGGCTCAGAATCTCAAGCGCAACGCAACCTGCAGCACCCGCGAGGGCTCGCCGACGCCGGTGGCGCTCGCACTGCTGGGAAGGTAGGCCTGACTACAGCACAGACTGCCGAAGCTCGACGAGCCCGAAGGAACCACCACCTCCGGCGTTTGACCCGCCGCGGAAGTCACGGTGGTGCCCGTGAACGCTGTGATCGGATTCGCCAGACGGAAGTTGGGATGGTTGAAGATGTTGAATGCGTCCGCGCGCATCTCCACCTTCCAGCGCTCGGAGATCGAGAACTGCTTCTGCATGGTGATATCGGTGTTAAAGAACCTCGGGCCGGTGAAATCGTTGCGCCCCTGGTTCCCGTACGTGCCCGCCGCCGGAATCCCGAATGGCGACGTCGTGGGATTCAGTTCCGGCAAGGCCGAATTTGGAATCCAGCCCGGTCCAACGTTCCCCGGAATTCCGGAAGTCAGGCCGAAACTCGGGATGGGTCCGGTGAGCTGGGCCCGCGCCGACCGGAGGTTGTTGGCCGTCAGAATTCCGCTCGAAATGCTGAAAGGTTGCCCGGTCATCCAACTCACGATGCCGGACAGGCTCCAACCGCCGGCGATGGCATCGGCGAAGCGCGGCGCGCCGGAAAACCACTTTCGGCCCTTTCCAACCGGGACTTGCCAGACGCTATACGTCGTCAGCACCTGCGCGCGGTTGAAATCCGAACGTCCGCGATCCATGGCGAAGTTGTGAATGTTGCTCGGGGCAGTGGTGCTGGTGACGCCGCCCGTGGAACTCGATCCGATGGGATCGGCCGAGCCATCGTCAATCGATTTGGCGAACGTCTACGAAACGCCAAAATCCAGGCTGGCTTCGTGGCGGCGGAGATGCATCTGCAGCGCGTTGTAGGACGACGAACCGCTGGAATCCATGTAAAGGATGGTGCCAAACTGCGGGTTCGCCCGGAAGTACGCGGGGGTTCCGGTGGCCGCGGCCATCTGGGTGAAATAAGTTGTATCGATGGTGCTCGCCAAACCGGCGGCCGAGCCGTTCAGCAGGGGCGTGGTGGCGGTCGACGTCGTCAGCACACTGCCCAGGATCTGCTGCAACACTCCGACCGCTTGTCCGCAGGTCGCGGTTCCCGCGGCGTTAGCGCAGTTGATGAGGTTGGAGCGCGCGGTGTTGAACGATTGCAGATAATCGCTGGGCAAATTGAGCTGATTCATGTCGTAGGCGCGCGGCAAGCGCACGGCGTGCGAGCCCACGTAGGCCGCCTCGAGCACCGTCTTCCTGCCGAGATCCCGCTGGATCGACAGGTTCCACTCGTGCACCGTGGGCATCTTGAGATTCGGATCCATCTCGCCCGCCTGCGGCGCCACCCCTTTGGCGGCCGGAGCCGGCGACAGAAACGCCGATGGCGGAATGGTCGGGAAGGGCAGCCCGGCCCCGTATCCATTGCTGATCTGCGCCGTCGGATTGGCGTTCGCCACGCAGTTGGAACTGGGAGTCACCTGGGTGGTCTTGGAAGCGGTATTGGAAACCTGCACGGTGCACGCGGCGCTCGAGCCCGGCACGGCTCCGGCGAAGGGCACCAGTTGGAAGGTGTTGATGGTATCGAAATAGATGCCATAACCGGACCGGATCACAGTCTTCCCGTCGCCAAATAGATCCCAGGCGAGACCCACGCGAGGTCCCAGAGCATCCAGGTTCTTGCGTTGCCAGAACTGGCTTGCGGGGTGATACGTCACCGGATTCGCCGGCGACCAGATATCGGGCGTCTGGTTGGGCAGGAACAGCAGGTTCTGCGTTTCCGTTCCCGAAGGATTGAACTCCCACCGCACGCCGAGGTTTACCATGAAGTTCCGCTTCACCTTCCACTGGTCCTGAATATAAGAATCGTACTGGTGCATCCGCTGTCCGCGAATGTAGAGGTTGCTGGGCGTATAGCTGTTGGGACCCGCCGCGAAATATCCCTGCGATTGCGAAGACGCCAGACCCATCCACTCATTAATGTAATTTTTGAGCGTGGCGAGGTCGGTGGAGTTCACGGTAGGCAGCGTCATGATCAACGAAGGATCGCGCACCGAGCCGCTGAAGTTCACCACGGGGTTGCTGTAGATGCTGCCCACCGAGCTGCGGGAATCGTTGTGCTGCTGGAAGCGAAAGTTGAAGCCCACGCTGAGCATGTGCGCGCCGTGCTGCCAGCTCAGATCGTCCAGCGTTTGCATGGTGGTCAGCGTGCGCGAGAGACCCGGTTGATTGGAGATGCCGCCCGCGGTCGGGTTGGCGAATGGGCTGGTGACGTTGGCGGGATTGTAGGGAGGAATGGCCGGGAACAGACTGTTGGTGTAATTGTTCGGAAATGCGTACTGGAACCGCGCCACGCCCGCCGTAAAACTGTTCACCATGTGCGGCGAAAGCACGCGGCGGTAGTTTGCGGCGTAGTTCTGCGGCTTGCGCACCGAGGTTTCAGTGGTGGGGAAGCCGGGGAAGGTTTCGTAGCCGCCATTGATCGGATCGCCGAGCGCGGTGTTATCGCGCGAGATGAGGAAGCGGAAAAAAGCGCTGTCGTCCTTGTCGAAGCTGTGATCGATGCGGCCCATGAACCGCTCTTGCGGATCTTTTGTCGGCGCATTCCATGCATAACCGGCGGTGTTGAGTCCATCGCCCGCGGTGTACAGATTGGGCAGCGGAGCGGCGTTGAAAAACTTGCTCATGGCCGGATCCGCGGCGTATGGACCACCCGCCGTGGTCGCGGCGGTCGCCCCGAGCGTCGCCAGGCTCACCGATCCGATGCAGTTGGTGGTCACCGGCCCGCCGCACGTCTGAATCCCCGGCAGCAACGCGCCCGTGGCCGCGTCTACCAGCGCCGTGCTGTTCTTGGTCTGGCCATTCACCGTTCCCACCACGTAGCGGAAGTTGCCCGCGCGCGCACTCGCCGTGTAGACCGTCGGCGCGATCGGAATGTCCACCGAGAAGCGCTGCCCCTGCCAGCTTCCAAACCAGAACGTCTTGCCGCCTGGCAGCGGACCGCCCACGTCGCCGCCAAACTGGTTCATCTTGTAGTCCGGCTTGGCGACGCGCTGCGCATTGCTGTAGAACTGGTTGGCATTGAAGTCGGGATTGCGAAGATATTCGTACAGATCGCCGTGGAACTGGCTGGTGCCGGCTTTACTGCTGAACGCGATATTGGCGCCGCTGTTCTTGCCGAACTCCGCGGTCGAATTGTGCGTGACCACGCGGAACTCCTGCACGTCGTCGGCATTCAGGTTGTAGACGTTTTTCTGCGCGTTGGGAACCGAGATCTCGTTGATGTCGATGCCGTCCAGAGTCAGATTCGAGGCGTTGCTGCGGCCCCCGTTCACCTGCGTTCCGGTGGTCGTGTTGGCCTGCTGGACGACGCCCGGCTGGAGCGCGATCAAGTTCAGCGGATTGCGCCCATTCAGCGGAAGCGTCTCGACCGCGCGCTCCTGGATCACGTCGCTGATCATGGCGCTGGTGGTGTCGACGCGCTCGTAGCTGCCCTCCACCTCGACCTTCTCTCCCGTCGATCCGATCTGCAGTTTGACGTTTACAACCAGCGGCGCGCCGATATTGAGGACGTTATGGAGCGCCCCGAACGCGCTGAAACCGGGCTGGTTCACCATGACGCTATAGGTCCCGGGAGCGAGGCCGGTCACCGCATAATCGCCCGCGGAGGTGGTAGTTGCCTCGTAGGCAACCCTGGTCCCTTCGTTCAGGATCGTGACCTTCGCGCCGGCCACCGCAAGGCCCTGCGGGTCGATGACGCTGCCGGTTACGGATGAGGTTGGAAGCTGGCCGTAGGAAATGCCAGCTAAACTCAATACTGTTCACTTAAGAACATTTCTGTGGTATTCTGTTTTGGAGAGGAACAGGAGGACCGCAGATGGCACGCACGGTTGCAGAACTTCCCTCGGGTTCTCGGATTACCGACTACATCAG
>JBEKSR010000108.1:0-19731 GCA_049516835.1 Bryobacteraceae bacterium
TGTCAACGCCGTTGGGTGCTCCAAAGGCCTTTACAACTCTCCCCCGCGCATCCTCCGCAACCAACTCGTGCCAAATCAGCACCCTGCCCATGGAGCAACCCCCGGTTTACGGAATCGCTGCGATGCCGGCCAGGGGGATGGGTCGGAGTGACCGCCATCCGCTACAATCGCAATAGTGAGGACCGCCGTCTATCTCATCCTGGCCGCCTCGTGTGTCCGGGCCGCGGACGTCCCGATGACCCTGGTCTCGGAGGATGAAGCGGAGCCGATCCACAGCGCCATCATCCGTAAGGAGGCATGGACGCAGGATGCCGTGCGGCGCCTGCGCGCCGACGCCGACCGGCGCATGAGAGAGGGCTCGTGGACGGTCGTTTCCGAACGGCCGAAAGGCGTGGATCTCGATCCCCACGACTACTACAGCGAAGCCCCCTACTGGTGGCCCGACCCCGCCAACCCCGGCGGCCCTTACCTCCGCCTCGACGGCGAGATCAACCCCGACCGCTTCACCGCCAACCGGGCGGCTCTCAATTCCATGTGCGACGCGGTCTTTTCGCTCGGCGCCGCCGCTTTTTATCTGGACGACACGCGCTATGCCCAGCGCGCCGCGCACGTGGTCCATACCTGGTTCATCAATCCCAAAACGCGCATGAACCCCACCCTGGAACACGCCCAGGCCGTCCCCCACGTGGACGCCGGCCGGGCCGCCGGAATCCTCGATGGCCGGGTGTTGGTCCGTGCCGTTCAGGGCATGGAGTTCCTGGCTCAGACCGGCGCTTGGGACCCCAAGGACCAGGCCGCCGTGCGCCAGTGGTTTGAAGAGTACCTGCAGTGGCTCACGCATAGCCGGAACGGCATCGACGAACGGAGGAGCGGCAACAATCACGCTTCCTGGTGGACGGTGCAAGTGGCCGCCGCCGCCACGTTTGTCGAAGACTCCGCCGCCCAACAGATGGCCTTCAACTACTATCGCGACCGCATCCTCCCCCGCCAGATCCGCGCCGACGGCAGCGCCCCGCGCGAGGAGGTCCGCACCCGCTCGCTCTCGTACTCGGCGTTCAACCTGGAAGCTTTCGCCATGCTCTGCCGGATTGCGCAGGCGCAGGGCACGGACTTGTGGACCGTGCGCGCCAGAAATGGCGCCGCCATTGGCACGGTCATCGATTATCTCGAGCCTTATCTCGCCGATCCCCGCAAATGGAGCAAAGAGCAGGTGGCCGAATTTCAGAACGGCGGGTTGTACTTTCTGGCTTTTGCCGGGATGGGCCTGAAGAAGCCGGAGTATGTGGCCTTGTTTCGAAAACTGGAGCATCCCGAGGGCGCCTGGCTCAGCTTCGTGGATCTGATGGTCGGCCGATGGGAAGCCGCCGCCCACCAGACCAGGCACTAAAACCTGGGGACTGACGAATGTGTCCCAAGGCGCGCGTCATCCCTCGCCCAACACCGCATCGGCACACCGCCGCGCGGACGCATCCGTCTGTCCCCAGGTTTTCGCCCGGGCACACCAGCCCCACCGCCCTACCGGGTGCGATAATCTCCACGTGCGCACCATCATCGAACCTTTCCGCATCAAGAGCGTCGAGCCGTTGCACTACACCACCCCGGAGGAGCGCGAGCGCTACCTCGAGCAGGCCGGCTACAACCTTTTTCTCATCCATGCCCGCCATATTCTGATCGACCTGCTCACCGATTCCGGCACCAGCGCCATGTCCACCGAACAGTGGGCCGCGGTGATGCGCGGCGACGAATCCTACGCCGGCAGCGAAAGCTTCTTCCGCCTCAAGCGCGTGGCCGACCACCTTACCGGTTTCCGCCACATGATTCCCACCCACCAGGGCCGCGCCGCCGAGCGCATCCTTTTTACCGTCATGTGCAAGCCCGGCCACGTGGTCCCCTCCAACACCCACTTCGATACCACCCGCGCCAACATAGAATTCACCGGCGCGCGCGCCGTCGATCTCCCCATTCCCGAAGCCGCCGACACGCAAGCCCGTCTCGATTTCAAGGGCAACATGGACGTGGCCGCGCTGGAATCCCTCATCGCCTCCGAGGGCGCCGCCAACATCCCTCTGGCGATGCTGACCGTCACCAACAACTCCGGCGGCGGCCAGCCCGTTTCCATGGCCAACCTCGAAGCCGTCAAGCGTGTCTGCGCGCGCCACGGCATCCCCCTTTACCTGGACGCCTGCCGCTTCGCGGAAAACGCCTGGTTCATCCGCGAGCGGGAGCCGGGCTACGCCGATTGGTCGCCCAAACAGATCGCCCAGAAGATGTTCTCGCTCGCCGACGGCTGCACCTTCTCCGCCAAGAAGGATGCCTTCGCCAACATCGGCGGCTTCCTCTCGACCAACGACGACCGCCTCGCCCAGCAGGAGACCAACCTGCTCATCCTCACCGAGGGTTTCCCCACTTACGGCGGCCTGGCCGGCCGCGACCTCGACGCCATCGCCGTCGGTCTCGAAGAAGTGCTCGACCCCGATTATCTGCACTACCGTATCGTCTCCACCGGCTACCTGGGCCGCCACATCGCCGATCGCGGCGTCCCCATCGTCGAGCCGCCCGGCGGGCACGCCATTTACATCGATGCCGCCCGCATGTTGCCGCACATCCCGCCGCGCCAGTTTCCGGGCCAAGCCCTGGCCGTCGAGTTTTACCGGCACGCCGGCATCCGCTCCGTGGAAATCGGCTCGGTCATGTTCGGTGGGCCCGGAGGGCACCCCGCGCGCCACGAGCTGCTGCGCCTGGCCATTCCGCGCCGTGTCTATACCCAGAGCCACATCGATTACGTAGTGGAGGCGATTCTCGAAGTGAACGCCCGCAAGGACCGCATCCGCGGCATGGAGATCGTCGAGGAGCCGCCTTTCCTGCGCCACTTCAGCGCGCGGTTCCGGCAGCTATAATTGGTAGTCCCGCATGAACGCCGCTCGGTATCTGCTGTGGCTCGCTTTGCGAGTCGCCGGTCTCTCCACGGGCATTTCCGTGGTGGTGGGCCTGTGGCTCGCTTGGACGCTCGCGAACCGCGAATTCGCGGGCAAGCGTGCGCTCGGCGCGCTCTCGACCGCGGCCCTCGCTCTGCCTTCGCCCGTCCTCTGCTACTACCTGCTGTGCGTTTTGGGACGCGTCTGGCCTTTGACCGAAATGAACCTGGTGGCCGCCGGTGTGGTCTCTGCCATGCCGCTGCTGATACGGGTCTCCCGCACCGCGTTCGCATCCCTCGACCCGAACCTTGGAAAGGCCGCCCGCAGCCTCGGCGCTTCCCGCTGGCGTGTGTTTTTGCGGATTGAACTGCCGCTGGCGCTGCGGCCCATTCTGACCGCCATCGCCCTGGCTTTCGCGCGCGTGCTGGGGGAATTGGCTGCCGCCTTCTGGATCGCGAGCCGACGCTCATGACACACGCCCGCATCGTCAAGCAAATTCCGCCCCGTTTCTCCCTGGATGTCGAGATCCCGTTGGCCGCGGGCGTCACGGCGCTCTACGGTCCCGCGGGCGCCGGCAAGACCCTCATCCTCGAGACCATCGCCGGTTTCGTGAGGCCCGATTCCGGCCGCATCCTGCTCGATGACCTCATCCTGTTCGACGCCCAATCGCGCGTCAGCGTCACGCCCCGCCGCCGCAACTGCAGCTACATCGCCCAGCACGACGCGCTCTTCCCGCACATGACGTTGCGCCAGAACCTGGTGTTCCCCGCCAGGCGCTTTCCGCGCCTCGAGCGCCACCGCCGCGTAGGGGAAATGATCGAGCGCTTCCAACTGGCGGATTCCGCGGCCCTCCGCCCTCACGAGGCCAGCCCCGCGCAGAGACTGCGTTGCGCGGTGGCCCGCGCGCTGATCGCCGTGCCCAAGTTGCTGCTCATCGACGAGCGCGCTTTCGACGCCCCGCTCTTCCAACAGGTCCGCGCGGCTTTCGCCGACCCCATCCTGCTCGTCACCGGCGATCTCGATTTATGTTGCGCCGCTGCCGATGACGTGATGGTCCTCGCAGCCGGCCGCATCGTGCAGCGTGGCGCCCCGCGCGCCGTTCTCGACCGGCCCGCATCCGTCGAAATTGCGCGTCTGCTTGGAATCCCCAACCTCTTCCAGGCCACCATCGCCGCGCTCGATCCCGCGCGCGACAGCAGCCGCCTGGATTTCGGCCAATTCGCCCTGACCGGCCCCTATGTCCCCGGCCACTTCCGCGGCGATCGCGTCTGGGTGGCCGTCCATCCCGAAGACCTGCGCGTTCATTCCGGCGATCCGGAGTCGCAGCCCAATTCCGTCTCCGCGCCACTGGCCGGTGTTTCCCACCGCGCGCGGTCCGTGCGCCTGGAGTTTTCCGGCGGGATTTCGGCCGACGTCTCCCGCGAAGAATTCGCCCGCCAGAAAGATAATAAGCAGTGGCAGGTGGAGTTTCCACCGGACGCCTTGCGGGTTCTTTAGCGCCCGATGTTGCGCTATTACATCACCGACCGCCACGCCGCCGGAGGCACCGAGGCGTTGCTCGCCTCGATTGCCCGCTCTCTTGCCGACGGCATCGAGCGCGTGCAGATTCGTGAAAAAGACCTTCCCGCGCGCGAGTTGTGCCGCCTGGTGCGCCGCGTCCTGGCGCTGCCCAATCCACATGGGACCGAAATCCTGGTGAACTCCCGCGCCGATGTCGCCCTGGCCTGCGGCGCCCACGGCGTGCATCTTCCCGGCAACTCCATTCCGCCGAAAACCCTGCGGTCGATTACCCCTCCCGGCTTCCTGATCGGCGTGTCCACGCACAGCCTTGACCAGCTTCGCGCCGCCGAGGCCGAGGCCGCCGACTTCGCCGTCTTCGGCCCGGTATTCCGGACTCCCTCGAAAGCCGCCTACGGCCCGCCGCAAGGCCTGGACCGCTTGCGCGAAGCCGTCCGCGCCGTCGCCATCCCCGTCCTCGCGCTGGGCGGCATCACCGAGCGCAACGCCGCGGAGTGCCTGGCCGCCGGGGCCGCCGGAGTCGCCGGTATCTCGATGTTTCAGAGGTAGATACTTGAGGTATGACCCACTTTAACGGTGAAGTTTTCTCCAGGCGCAAATGGTTGGCCGTCGGACCGGCGGCGTCCGGTCTGCTGGCCGTCTCCCCTGCCCAGCCACAGCCGGCTGCCGACCGGAACCTCGGCGCCAAGACCTATAACATCCGCGATTTCGGAGCCAAGGGCGACGGCGTCTCGCTCGATACGGCGGCGGTGCAAGCCGCCATTGACGCCTGCAATAAGGACCAGGGCGGCACGGTCCTGGTGCCCGCGGGCGTGTTCGTCATCGGGACCGTCGAGATGAAGAGCGATGTCACCCTGCACCTGACGGCGGAGGGCAAGCTGCTGGGGAGCGCCGATGGCAAACAATACCACGCCATCGACGCCATTCCGCTTCGCGGGGATACCACCCTGGAAGACGGCAACTGGGCGCTCATCTTCGCCGTCGAGGCTCGCAACTTCGCGGTCGAAGGGCCGGGCACCATCGACGGCCAGGGCGCGCAATTCCGCAGCCCCAGCCGCGGGGTTCCGCCGCCCTCGGGGATCGGCGGCGCGTCCCGTCCCTACCATCTGCTCTTTCATCAATGCCAGGATTTTTCGGTGCGCGACATTATTCTCAAGGACTGCGCGTTTCACTCGGTGCGCATCATCCAGAGCAGTTACGTGAAGCTGGATGGCATCCGCATCCACAACCGCGTGAATCACAATAACGACGGATTTCACTTCATCAGCGCCCAGCACGTGTCTCTCAGCAACTGCGACGTGCTATGCCAGGACGATGCCTGCGCGCTATTTGGTAGCTGCCAGTTCATTACAGTGACGAATTGTTCCTTCAGCACGCGCTGGTCGGTGTTCCGGTTCGGCGGCGGCGTGGCCGAAAACATCGCCGTTTCCAATTGCCTCATCTACGACACCTTCGGGTGCCCCATCAAAATCCGCGGCGGCGAAGGGCCGCGCCTGGAGAATTTATCGTTCTCCAACATTGTGATGAAGAATGTGACCGGGCCGATCTCCATTTGCCTGGGTCCGCGCAATCGGCGGCCCGGTGCGGAGCAGCCGCCCACGGAGGGTATCGTCCGCAACATCTCTTTCCGTGGCATCCACGCGACCGTGAGCGTGCCAGTGCAGTTCCCCGATGTGCCCTTTGTGAGCGGGTACAACCCCGGCGAAATCAAAAGCTGCATCGGCCTGAGTGGCGTCGGCGCTTTCATCGAGAACATCAGTTTCGACGATGTCCACGTGACCTTTCCGGGCGGCGGAACGGCCGAGGAAGGGGCCCTGCGCGACGTTCCGAAGGTGGTCGGCGAGTATTACGCCGCCGGTGTCTTCCCGGCTTACGCCCTCTACGCGCGCAATGTGCGCGGGCTTACCCTGAACAACGTGCGCTTCGAAGTGGCCGGCGCCGAGCTGCGGCCGGCGGTGGTATTCGACCATGTCGAGGATGCCGCCGTGAACGGTCTGAGCGTCCAGGCCGACCCCAAGGCCGAATCGGTGGCGCGCTTCATCGATTCCCGCGACGTGTTGTTGAGTGCCGCCCGGGTGATTACGCCCGGCCCCGTTTTCCTGCGCGTGGAGGGCGCCGCCAGCCACGGGATCACCATTGACGGCGGGGACTTGTCGAAGGCGGCCGCCCCGGTGTCCGTGGGCGCCGGCGCCGCCGAATCCAGTGTGAGGGTGCGCGCGTGAAAAGCATGACCCGCTTCCTGCGATCCGCTTGGATTTGGACTGCCACCGCAACCCTCGTTATACTGTGGGTCCCGCTGCTGGGCACGATCAGGCTGTTTGACACCGACCCGCGCCGCCTTAGAACGGGCCGCTGGTTCCGTAACCTGGGGCCCGTCCTGGCAAAAGTCAACCCCTGGCGAATCCACGTTTCCGGCCGTGAACACGTGACCGCCAACCAGGTGTATGTCATCGTCAGCAATCATCAGTCCCTGGCCGATATCCCCGTGATTTCGTTCCTCAGGCTGGATGCCAAATGGCTCGGCAAGGCGGAGGTGTTCCGCTTTCCTTTTTTGGGCTGGATGCTCCGCTGGGCCGGGGACGTGCCCATCGACCGATCCGACCGGCGCGAGGGCGCGAAAGCCATGTTGCAGTGTGCGCGATACCTGCGCCAGCGATGTTCGGTCGTTTTCTTCCCCGAAGGGACCCGGTCACCCGACGGGCGAGTCCTGCCGTTCAACGAGGGTCCGTTCCACCTGGCCATTCGTGAACAAGTCCCCATATTGCCGCTGGTGGTGGAAGGCTCCGGAGCGGCTCTGCCGCGGAACTCGTGGATTTTTGGAAAGACCCAGGATATCCATCTTCGGATACTGGAGGCCGTTTCCGTTGACGGCTGGAACATTAAACAAGTTCCCGCGCTGCGCGACGTGGTCCGG
This sequence comes from Bryobacteraceae bacterium, assembly GCA_049516835.1. Lineage (GTDB taxonomy): Bacteria > Acidobacteriota > Terriglobia > Bryobacterales > Bryobacteraceae > Fen-178. Next base: position 7,348 of record JBEKSR010000108.1, read on the forward strand.
CAGAGAATCGTGGATGAGTTGGACCGGCTGCGCGGTAGCCTTCCTTCTCCAACTACATCTCTCACTGAACATTGAGGGGCAGGCGCTTTCGCCTGCCAACCGATTCTCCTTGTTCTCGCCCAGAGCGGCGACATCATCTGAAAAAGTTCAGAGGCGGAACGCGGCTTCCGCATAGCGCCCCCAGATCTCGATCCGAACTCCATCCGCACCCGTGCCGATGGGCCGCCGCCAGGAAGCACCGGTCTCCCAGGGATACGCCCTTGCGCACGTAGCGGGCCGAGATCGCAACCATGGCCGGTTCGAACGGCGTCGTCTCAAGGTGGAGCGCGTCGTAGGCGGCCTGCGCTTCCCCTGCCGGCACGCCGCGGTTCACCAGTTTCGCCAGGACTTCGGCCGCATTCACCGCGTTCACCACCGCGTCCGGCTGGAGATCCCTCAGCTTATCGGCTCCCGGTTCGCCCTGCATCAAGGCCAGAACCGCGGATGCATCGAACACCGGCCTATTGGCGTTGTTCGGATTCACGCGCTGCCTCCGCCCGCCGCTCGGCGATCAACTCGTCCGATAGATTCACGCCTTCCGGGATGTACTTACGCAGTAGAGCCCTGGCGCGGCGCAGTCCCTGTTCCCTGGTTTCCACGAGCAATGCGCCCTCCTCGGTTACCGCAACACAGAGCTCGGTTGAAGGGCCGACTCCCTCCTTTCTTCTCCACCAGGTGGGAAGCATAATTCGACCCTGATTATCAATATGTAAGGTGAAATGTTCCATATTCACCAGTATCTCACGATTCAGGGGTCGATTGCGGCTGTTCGCCAGCAGTCTCGGAATTGCCGCGAGCGAGGTGGCGGCCCCTACCGCAGATTGAACTTCTTCATCTTGTAGCGCAAGGTGTCGCGGGTGATGCGCAACAGGCGCGCGGCTTGCGTCTGGTTGCCGTTAGTCTTCTCCAAAGCGCGGGCCAGCAGGCTTCGCTCGTTGTCCTCGAGCGAGAGCCCGTCGGTGGGGATGTCCACGATCGCGGGGACCGTCGGCGCGCCGGCATCGGGGCGGGAAATGGCAATCGGCAGGCTGGGCGGGGTGATCAGCGACGACTCTTCCAGAATCATGGCGCGCTCGATGGCGTTGCGCAGCTCGCGCACGTTGCCGGGCCAGTCGTGCGAAAGCAGCAGCTTGGCCGCGGCCTCGCTCACGCCTTCAATGTTCCGCTTGAACTTGCGGTTGTAGTGCTCCACGAAGAACTTCGTCAGCGGCACGATGTCGTCGGCGCGCTCCCGCAGCGGCGGGATCAGAATCTGGATCACGTTGAGGCGGAAGTAGAGGTCCTGGCGGAATGCGCCTTCCTTCACCGCCTCGCGCAGGTTCTTGTTGGTGGCCGCCACCACGCGCAGGTCGAGCTTGATGTCCTTCAGGCCGCCCAGCCGCCGGAAGCTCTGCTCCTCCAGCACGCGCAGCAGCTTGGCTTGCAGCATCAAGGGGATTTCGCCGATTTCATCCAGAAACAACGTGCCTTTGTCGGCCAGCTCGAAGATCCCGCGCTTCTGCGCGCGGGCATCCGTGAACGCGCCCTTTTCATAGCCGAACAGCTCGCTTTCCAGCAGCGAATCGGGAATGGCCGCGCAGTTGATGGCGATGAACGGCTCGGCCTGCCGCAGGCTTTGGTAGTGCAGCGTCTTGGCCACCAGGTCCTTGCCGGTTCCGTTCTCGCCTTCCAGCAGAATGGTCGTGGCCTCGCTAGCCGCCACCCGGCGCACGAAGTTGAGCACCTCGCGCATGGGCCCCGATTCGGCGATGACTTCGCGCTTCTGCGGCGCAGCCTCCTCGGTAACGTCCTTGATGGTGGCCACCACGCCAGTGAGCTGGCCGCCGCCGTCGAACATCTGGGTGGTGCGCATCACCACCAGCCGCTCCATGCCATTTCCGGTATGCAGCCGGACCGTGCAGTTCGGCGCGGCGGGCGTCTGGTTGAGACCCACCAGGACCCCGCATCCGGGTTCGCACAAGGAGCACTTGAAGACTTCCTGGCAGTGTTTCCCGAGCATCTCCTCGGAGGTCATGCCGAAGAGTTTCTCCGTGGACCGGTTGACTCCTGTTATGCGGAACTCCGGGTCGTACAGAACCAGAGCATCGGAAAGCTGGTCGAACACCGATTCTAAGACACTGGTTTTCTGCCAGCCTGGAGTGAGCTTTGACATTCCTGACAACTTGTCTTGATTATAGCAGGGCGCCTGGGTTAATTGGCGCAATGCGCGGCAGTTTCGGGGGGAATTGCCCCCAACCAAACTGGGGAGATCCTTGCAAACCCACTGGAACGCAGGGAGTAAGCCCGTGGCGATGCAATTGCTACTTTCGGTCGTGGAGGTGCCATGTCCCATTTGAAAGTCATCTTGCCCGCTGCCATTTTGCTGGGCGGATTCCTGGTTTGCTCGACGGCTTCGTTCGGCAAGCCAGAGTATTCCAAGGCGACCAAGAAGGCTTGTGCTTACTGCCATGTCGATTCCAAGGCCAAGCCCAAGGAGTTGACCGAGGCCGGCAAGTACTACGCCGAGCACAAGAGCCTGGACGGCTACCAGGAGAAGAAGTAGCGGAAGCATGGAAGGCGGAGGCGTGGAGTCGGCCGTGATGCAGGCGGTTCAGCTTTCGATTGCCAATGGCGTGTATGCCGCAACTGTGCGGGAAGCGCTGTCGCGCAGTTGCGCATGGCACGTCGAAACAGTCGATCGCCCGGACCCCTCGCAGAAATGTGTGCTGGTTCTGGACGAATTGGCATTCGCCCGGCTGCCCCTCCCCCTGTCCAACCCGGAGCGGGTCGTTTTGATCACTCGGAAGGATCCCCAACTGCTGGCTCAGGCATGGGAGGCCGGGATCGTTTCCGTGGTCTCCGAGGAAGACCCCATTAGTACCGTTCTGCTGGCAATCATGGCGGCGGCATTGCGGGTGGCGAAGTCCCACGCCGCCGCTGTTTCGGGTGGAATATCCCCCAGTTGCGGTTCCAGTTCTGCGGGAATAGCCCCACTGCACCGGATTCCCGGATCAAAACGTTGCAAAACTCAATAGGTTAAGCCCGCCACGGGTGGTGGATGCCATAGGCGTGCCCTCACGGAAAAGCTTGAGCTTCGAGATTCAATATGTAAACTTTAGAAGGAGGTAATTTATGCATATTGATTTACGTCCTTTCCTGGCACTCTGGTTGGTCGTGATTGCGGCCGTGATCGTGGTGGCCTTCTGGCGCCGGTCCGTGGCCGTGCAAGAAGACCCCGCATTGCACCTCGGGGCGGCGCACGCTGGTACTGCCGCTCAGCAGATAGCCGTCGCCAAGAAACTCGAGCAAATCGATAAGTGGATGAAGATCCTGACGGTGGTGGCCGTCGTCTTCGGCCTTCTGCTAGGGGCCGCCGCCTTGTACAAGGCTTGGGTGTTGGGTCCCGGCGCCGGATTGTAGTGCGATGCCGAACCGGGCACTTTCTTCAACTGGCGGGCGCCTCGGTTCTCGATGGATCGGCCTTCTCCTCGGTGTGGCCTGCGCCAATTCGCTCGCAGCCGCGAACGCGCCCGGCGCGGCATGCACCACTTGCCACGACCAGGGGCAGAAACTGGAGAAGAGCGCGCACGCGGGGCTGCCGTGCGATACGTGTCACGAATCGCATGAGAAATATCCTCACCCCGCGGGCATTGCCAAGCCGGTGTGCGCCAGTTGTCATCGGGACCAAGCGGGCGACTACGCGCTGGGCGTGCACGGCCAGGCGCGCAAGAACGGAAATGAGGGCGCTCCCGATTGCGCCCTCTGCCACGGAAGCGCGCACGAACTGCTGGCGCCCAGGTCGCAGGCGTTCCGCGCCGCTGTGCCGGACACTTGCGGCATGTGCCACAGCGAAGTCGCCGAGCAGTTTCGAGCCAGCGTGCACGGCCAGGCACTGGCGCGCGGCGTCACGCAGGCACCGCTGTGCACCGACTGCCACGGCGAGCACAGGATTCTCAAACATACCAACGCAGCCTCCCCGGTGAACGCAGCGCATATCCGCGACACCTGCGGGAGCTGCCACGGCGACGTCCGCCTGACCCGCAAGTTCGGCCTGCCTTCGGACCGCCTGCTGAGCTTCGATTCGTCCTACCACGGCCTCGCCGCCAAGGCTGGCTCGCAGACCGTCGCCAACTGCGCGAGCTGCCATGGCGTGCACAACATTCTGCCGTCGTCCGACCCCAAGTCCACCATCAACGCCCGGAACCTGCCCAAGACCTGCGGCCAGTGCCACCCCGGCGCCGGGACGCGTTTCGCCATCAGCCAGGTGCACCTGACCGAAGGGAACGCCGAGTCCGCCGCCCTGCGCTGGGTGCGCCAGTTCTATTGGCTGGTCATCCCCGTGACCATCGGGCTGATGCTGCTCCACAACGGCGGCGATTGGGTCCGCAAGCTCATTGAGCGGCGTTTCAGCGTTCGCCGGGATAACCTCGGCGCCAGGAACTTTTCCGAACGCGGCGAACTCCGCATGCTGCCGTTCGAGCGGGTGCAGCATGCTGTCCTGGCCATCTCGTTCCTCACCCTGGTCTGGACCGGCTTCGCGCTCAAGTTTCCAGATCAATGGTGGGCGCGGCCGCTGCTGTTAATGGAGGGGACCTACGCCATGCGCAGCCTCATCCATCGCATCGCCGCCGGTGTTTTCGTGGCGGTCACGCTGACCCACCCGATCTCCCTGATCGTCAGCCGCAAGCTGCGCGAGCACTGGAAGCAGATGCTGCCGGCCACCAACGATCCGCGCGAGGCGCTCTCCAATTTCGCCTACAATCTGGGTCTCGGTTCCGAGCCTCCGGATCGCTCTTCGCACAGCTATGTGGAGAAGGCCGAGTATTGGGCGGTGGTGTGGGGCGCGGTGGTGATGATCGCCACCGGGCTGCTGCTTTGGGCCAACAATCTGGCCATGAAACTGCTGCCCAAGAGCTGGCTGGACGTCGCCACGTCGGTTCATTTCTACGAGGCCGTGCTGGCCACTCTGGCGATTGTGGTCTGGCACTTCTACCCCGTCATTTTCGATCCCGATGTCTACCCGTTGAACACCGCCTTCCTGACCGGTATTACAGTCAGGAAGCAGGAGCACCCCAGGGAGCGCGAGGAGCCAAGATCCGCCGGAGACGACTAGACTGATGACGCCCGACCAATCCGATCGCAGGGAGAGGAGTTGGCTGTCCCCGATCATTCATCTGTCCAGCAACTGGGTGAGCCAGGCAGGCGTGGTGATCGTCACCACCGCCACCGTCTTCTGGCTTTTTTTGCTGCCGGTCACGCTGCGCGGGACGACCCAGAGCCCCTACGTAGGGATTCTCGCGTTCCTGGTGCTGCCGGCTCCGTTCTTCGCCGGCCTGATCCTGATTCCGCTGGGAATCTGGCTCCAGCGCAAGCGCGAGGGGCGAAGCGGCATCTATCCGCCCGAATTCCCGCCGCTCACGTGGCGTAACGCCGAGCTGCGCCGCCTGGTCCATTTCGTTTTCTTCACCACCATGGTCAACCTGGCGATTGCCAGCCAGGTCAGTTACAGCGCCGTGAATTATATGGATTCGGTGACGTTTTGCGGCGAGACCTGCCACACCGTGATGCAGCCCGAGTACACGGCCTATCAGAACTCCCCGCATTCACGCGTGGAGTGCGTGAAGTGCCACATCGGGCCGGGCGCTTCGTGGTTCGTGAAGAGCAAGCTGTCGGGTGTGGGACAGGTGCTCGCGGTGACCTTCCACACCTATTCGACGCCCATCCCCACGCCCGTTCGCAGCCTGCGTCCCGCGCGGGAGACCTGCGAAGCCTGCCACTGGCCGCAGAAGTACGGTGAGGACCGTTTGCTGGTCATCGACAAGTTCGCCGACGACCAGACCAACACGCTTTCCAAAACCGTGCTGCTGATGAAGATTGGCGGCGGCAACCGCGGCATCGGAATACACGGGACGCACCTGGGCACCGGCGTGCTGATCCGCTATGCGCATGCCGACGAGGGACGGCAGAACATTCCCTGGATCGAGTACAACGGCCCGGGCGGCAAGACCGTCTACGCCACGCCCGACGCCAAGCCCGAGGGCGGCGGCCTGCCCATCCGCGACATGGATTGCGTGGACTGCCACAATCGTCCGACTCACGCCTACGAGTTGCCGGAGCGCGCCGTGGACCGCGTGATGAACGCGGGCCGGATTTCGCCGTCGCTGCCGTTCGCCAAGAAGCGGGCCGTGGAGATCCTCAAGGCTGGCTACGGCACTCGCGACGAAGCCGCGCAAAAGATTCCCGCGGCGTTCGAGAAATACTACCGGGACAACTATCCGGCCGTCTGGGCGCAGCGCAGGGCCGAGGCGGCCTCCGCGGCCGAGCAGGTGCTGGCGATCTACGACCGCAACATCTTCCCCGAGATGAAAGTCTCCTGGGGCACCTACCCGAACAACATCGGCCACGCCGACTTCCCCGGCTGCTTTCGCTGCCATGACGGCAACCACGCCGCCAAGGACGGCCGCTCCGTCACGCAGGATTGCAACGCCTGCCATAACCTGCTGGCCATGGATGAGGCCAATCCGAAGGTGCTGACGGACCTGGGGATCGTCGAGAGCAAGCCGCCGGAACAGAAATAGCGGCGGGGAACTTCCGGAGACAATCCTAAGATTCCGCCGGCGGCTACAGGGGCGCTAGTCCGGCCGGAAGCAGCCATTGCAATGAAGTGAGTTGTTTACGGATGGTCGGGGCGGGCAGATTCGAACTGCCGACCCCCTGCGCCCAAGGCAGGTGCGCTACCAGGCTGCGCTACGCCCCGACATTTGCTGCTCTCTTGATTCTATACTACCGGGCGGCGCCGGGCCACTCGGCAGTCGACAATCGCCAGTTTCTAACGCGCTCGGCCCCGCCGCGCCACCTCGCGCCGCATCATCGTTGCCAGGCGGCGGATTCCCCGCGCCCAGTCCGGAAACAGATCGATGTACTGGAATTCCCGCTGGATGGATCGCGGCACGCGGCAGCCATCCAGCCGCACCGGCACCACAAAGATTTCATCCAGCGGCACGCGCCGCGCGCAATCCAGCGCATAACGGATCTCCGATTGGAACCCGCCTGTCTTGTTCACCGAGTATCCCGAAAAGCAGGCCACGAAGAAATCCGAGGTTTCGATGGCGCTCTCGATGGCGCGCGGCCAGTTCTGGCCCGGCAGCAGTTTGCGCGCATCCGTCCAGGGGCTGAATCCGGCCGTTTCCAGGGCCTCGCACAGCCGCTCCACGGCTTTCGCATCTTCTTTCACATAGGCAATGAAGACTTGCGGCAGCCCCGACGGTTCAAACCGGCAGCCAAGCGCGGCGTCCGGGTAGAATACGCCCAACCCGTCGATCTCCACCACTTTCCCCGCGGCCAGGCCTTGGAGTACCACCTGCGCCAATTGGCCGGTCGGAGAGCAGTCAGCCACGGCGCTCACCTCCTTGCCGCTCGAACGCCACTTTCCCGCCCGGGCGCGGACTGAACTTGCCCAATCCCGGCAGCGACGCTTCTTTGCCCTGGCGGAGATTCCGGAGAATCTGGCCCACCACATGGTCCAGGCGGTCCGCCGCCTCGGCTTCGCTGACACCTGCCTGGCGCGCCATCCGTTTTGCGATATCCGGCTTCTTCATCCCGATTCCACTTTAGCAGCGGGTCACGCTCAAGCCGCCTCATATGCTACCGGTGGCATCCCTCAACCAATTGAAAAGAAAAGCAGTTTGACCGGAGCGGAATATTGAAAATTGCTGTGATCGGCCAACGCGCTCTGGCGTGGCGCAGTGGTCCCGGCGGCAGGCGTAGCCCACCCTCCTTATAATGAAGGTCATGACTCCTGAGACGCCCGCCGTCCCGCTCACGGTCGAAGGCGCCAGCGTGCTGCACCAGATGATGCGGTTCCGCTGGCCTGCCTGGCGCGCGCTTTCCGCTGAAAGCCGCGGGGAAATCCTCCAAGAGGCGACGCACACGCTGGCGGCCTGGGAGCGTCCCGGCGGTGGCCGCCAGAGCGCGGTGTATTCGTTGCTGGGCCACAAGGGCGACCTCCTCTTCCTGCACTTCCGGCGCAGCTTCGAGGAGCTCAACCAGGCCCAACTCGAACTGGCGCGGCTGCGGCTCGGCGATTGTCTGGAACCGGCGGCTTCCTACCTTTCCGTGATCGAGCTCGGCCTGTACGACTCCACGGCCAAGGTCTACGGCGAATTGGCCGCCAAGGGCGTCGAACCGCATTCCGGCGAATGGAACCGGGAGATCGAAGCCGTGCTCGCGCGCCAGCGGCAGGCCATGGCGCCGCGGCTCTGGCCGGAAATCCCGGGCGCGAAGTATCTCTGTTTCTATCCCATGGACCGGCGCCGCAGCGAATCGGTGAACTGGTACCAGGTGCCCATGGGCGACCGCCAGCGCCTGATGCGCGAGCACGGCCTGGTGGGGCGGCGCTACGCGGGCGAAGTGCGGCAGATCATCACCGGCTCGATTGGATTCGACGATTGGGAATGGGGCGTAGACCTTTTCGCCGGCGATCCGCTAGTCTTCAAGAAACTCATCTACGAGATGCGCTTCGACGAAGTCAGCGCCGTGTACGCCCTCTTTGGCCCGTTCTACGTGGCTTTGCGCCTTCCCGCCGCGGATCTGAACGCGATGCTCGCGCTGTAGCGCAGGCATTCACAACGATCTGCACTTTGAGAAACTGAGCTCGCGCGGATCGACACCGACCGATTGGGCGGCGGCCATCCGCAGCGTCCGAACCAAATTGTACGCCATGACGCCGACAATCAGTTCCCTGGCCGCCATCGGCGCGCTCAGCGAGCGTAGGTGTCCCAATCGCACGGTTTGCTTCAGACCGCGTAGATCCGTCTCAATGTTCCATCGTCGCCCGTGGAGTTCGACGATCTTGTCGGCCGGCAATTGGGGATACCGGCCCCTGGCCCCGCGAGCGAAGCGAGCCCGAGATTGGCTTCGTTCCGTCAGAACCGCCGGAACCCCCAGGAGCCTGAGTGATGCCGCCTTCCCACTCCCTACCGGTCGGGGCTTTGGGCCCCCAAGCGCTTGCGCTGCTGGTCCTCGAGGACCTTCTTCACCTCGTTGAGGGACTTCTCGACCTTCTTGGTGCGCGCCACCTCCGCGGCCAGGTCCGACCTGAGTTTGGCGGCTTCCTGGGCCAGCGCGTCTCTCTGCTTGCGGATCTCCGGGTCCTCGGGCGGCGGCTTCCGCTCGGGAAGTCTTCCCAGAAAACTGGTCGCTCCGCGGGCCTGTTGCCCATCGGGCAAATGAATGGCCAGCTTGATGTCAACTCGTTCGCTCTGGCGGCCATAAGTGAAAGTGCCGGCTTTCAGGCGCTGCGCGTCCAACTGGATCTCCCAGGGAACAAGCCCGTCGTCAATCTCCAGCATGGCGTTGGTTGCTCGGCGCACCGTGGGAGAGTTGCCGTCCCACTGGATCCGCAACTGGCCGTCGCTATCGATCACGTTGAGCCCGATGGAAAGCTCGGGCGCGGGCCCGATCGCAGCCGTCAAGCGAGGCAGCCAGAGGTCTCGGGTCTGGTACCCCGCCCCCGCGACCGCCAGGCAAATGGCGATCACCAGCACGGTCACCAGAAACCAGCGCGACTTCCGCCTGGCGGGCGTTGCGAGGAAACCCGGGAGCGGCAGATCAGCCGATGCCTGCTCGGATGCCTCCGCAGCCGGCTCCGCGGGCGGCTCGGGCTCTGGAGCCGCCCGCTCGGCTGCCACCGTGATCACCGGCCCCCGCGGATCCAGACCGTGCCGGAGACGCGCGGAAGACGCGGACTCCGTCGCCGGCGCGACTCCCGCCGGAGCCGGACGCACCGGCAACGGGGCCAGCGCGAATTCCTGGTAGCTGGCCGTTCCATGAATCGATCCGTCCGCCTCCCGGAAGAAGAAGCCCCCCCTGGTGGGATGAAAGGTGTGCGGCTTCAGCACCAGCGCCACTTGCCATGGTTTGGGGAAATAGCGGTTGTGAAGGTCCTGGTCGGCCGCGGAGAGAAGAATCTCGCTCCGCGTGTGGGAATGGTACCAGCCGACGGGCTTGAGCCGGTCCGGATTCTGTTCCGCCGACGCCAGCAACTCCCCCAATCTGTCCTGGTCTCGCGGGGAAAGCGCGAACGACGGTCCGAAGGCGTGCTCGCATTCCAGAGCCACATAATCCTTGATCGCCAGCCGCCCCTTCAAATAGTGTCCCAGCAGAATCCCGCCGATTTCGGCGCCGCCGCGCGGCAGCGAAAAGAACGCATCCATCACCCCCAGGCGGATATCGTCCAGCGCTCTGAGGGAATATTCGATTGTGAAGGGGCACTCTGGCGCCTTCCATGTGGCTACTGCGCTCTCCGCGTCATGCTCCGTCATTCATTTGCGCCCGCTGTATTGATTGTAGACCGCCGGCGCCGCACGAAGCCAAGACTATAATGAAGGAGTGCCGAAAGCCAGAGATCTCGAGGGGCGCCTGCAAAAGACCGAGCAGCAGTTGCGCCTGTTCCAGAAGATCAGCCGCTTCATGGTCCGGGAAATGAGCCTGTCGGAAGTTCTGCAAGGCATCGTGTCTCTGGTGGTCGAGTTCACCCAATGCGATTCCTGTCTCGTGTACCTCCTCGACGGCGAGGAACTGGTGCTGTGCGCCTCCAACATGCCGCACCCCTCCACCATCGGGAAGCTGCGGATGAAATGGAATGAGGGCCTGACGGGTTGGGTGGCGCGCGAGCGCCGCCTGCTGGCGATTTCGCGCGAGGCATACAAGGATCCACGGTTCAAGAAATTCGGCGAGTTGGAGGAAGACACCTACGAAGCGTTCCTTTCCGCGCCGGTGACCGCCCGCAACCGGGTGGTGGGCGTGATCAACGTGCAGCACCGGCTGCCCCACCAGCATACCGGCGGTGAAATGGAGGTGCTCACCACGGTCGGCGAACAGGTGGGATGCGTCCTGGTGCTCGCCCGCATGGCCCCCACCGCGGTGGAATCGGCCAGTCACGTGGAACTGGTGCTTTCCTCCGGACCTGTCGCAATGAAACAATAGAAGCAACGTGACGCTTTCATTCGCTCGGTTCCTATGCGCGCTGGCGGCGCTGGTGGCGTGGGTGACGCCGCTCGGCGCCCAACGCTGGCAGGTGCAATATTTCTATGATCGGAACAAGTCTTCCCTGGCCATTGGCGACCTCTGTTTTGCGTCGGCCGTGCGCGGAGTCGCGGTAGGCAGCATTCACGAGGGCAGCCGCCAACGGCCCGTGGCGCTGGTGACCTCCGACGGCGGCGCCCACTGGCAGCTCGTCCCACTCCAGGAGGCGCCTCTCTCGCTGTTCTTCCTGAACGAGAACTTCGGGTGGATGGTGACGGAGAAGGGTCTGTGGCAGACCACGGAGGCCGGAAAGAGCTGGACCAAGATGCCCCGGGTTCCGGCCCAAGTCTTTCGGGTGTACTTCACAGACGAGAAGAACGGTTGGGCCGCCGGCGCCAGGAAAACCGTGCTCGAGACCCACGATGGAGGCCAGCGGTGGACCCGCGTGGCCGCAGCCGCCGAACAGCCCGGAAGCGCCGAGAGCTCCGCCTATGGGTGGATCGCGTTTGCCACGCCCCAACTTGGCGTGATCACCGGTTGGAACCGGCCGCCGGAACGAGCGTTCACGCCCAGACTGCCGGAGTGGATCGATCCGGAGGCGGCCTTGAGCCATCGCGAATGGCCCCATCTCGGGCTGTCGCTGGAGACTCACGACGGCGGCAAGACCTGGAAGTCCGCTTCCGCTTCGGTATTCGGCCAGGTCACGCGCATGCGTTTCGGACCGCCAGGCACGGGCCTCGGGTTGATCGAGTTTTCCGACTCGTTTCTGTACTCCAGCGAGGTCTACCGCATCAAATGGCCCTCGGGCGGCAGCGAGATGATTTACCGGGACAAGAAATTCGCCGTCACGGATGTCTGGGTGACTCCGGACGGCACGGGCTATCTCTCGGGCATTGTGGTAACAGGCGAGCTGCGCAGCCTGGTTCCGGGCAAGGTGAAGGTGCTCAGGAGCCGGGACTTCTCCATTTGGACCGACCTCGAGGTGGACTACCGCGCGGTGGCCAACCGCACCACCATGGCGACGGCCAGCGACCGCGACATCTGGCTGGCCACCGACAGCGGCATGATCCTGAAGCTGACCCAGTAGAACAGGATTCCCGGCCCCTGATTTATTCACAGGCAATCCACGTCGAACTTCTGTAACTGCTTCGAAACACGGCAGAAATAACTTGAGGAAAAGTGCACCGGCGCAGCAAAAAAGAATTGACGAAAAACGGTTGTGAGGGCATATTGGGAGAGGTTCCAAGAGGTTTGAGGAACAGCAAGCCTCCGGAAACGTAGCGGACCAGGAACGGTGATCCGTAGCCGAGAGATCTAGTGATAGAAACGGGCTGCGGGGAG
>JBEKSR010000109.1:0-19389 GCA_049516835.1 Bryobacteraceae bacterium
CTGCGGACTATCTCGGTGTATTCGCGTTGCTCGCGAGTGAGGTTGGTGTCGAGCAGCAGACCGGTCATGCCGATGACGCCGTTCATGGGGGTACGAATCTCGTGGCTCATGTTGGCCAGGAACTCGCCCTTGGAACGGTTGGCGGCTTCTGCCGCCTCTTTGGCTTCCCCCAGTTGCTCCGCCACCCGCTTGCGCTCCGTGATGTCGCGGCCCAATCCAACCAGCCCGATGATCTTGCCCGACCCGTCGTGGAAAGGCACCTTGCTCGTTAGCAGCCATCGCGGGCGGCCTTCAGGGTCAACGCCGGGCTCCTCAAGGTCGATCACCGGCTCCCCGGTCTGAAAGATCCGCTGTTCATCGGCGTGGTATTTCGCGGCCAGTCCCTTTGGGTAGAAGTCGAAGTCGGTCTTCCCCAGAAGATCGCTCACGGCTGGGGCGCCCATCATTTTCGACACCGAGCTGTTCGCGAGAAGAAACCGTCCCTGGTCGTCCTTCGCGTAGATGAGGTCCGGCAAGCTCTCGATCAAGGTTCGCAAAAAGCCGTTGGCCGTTTCGCCGGCCCGCTTTGCGTCTTCGGCGGCCTCCTCGGCGCGCTTGCGCTCCAGCACTTCCATGCGCAGCGCCGCCGTGCGCTCCTCCACGCGTTCGGCAAGCTGCTTCTCGTGCCGGCGCAATCCGCGCACCCGCCAACGATGCACGCCGCCGCCGGCCAAGACCACGGTCGCGGCGCATAACAGGTAGAACCAGATGGTCTGATGAAACCGAGGCAACAATTCAAAGGTGAAGGAGGCTCCCGGCTCGCTCCAGATGCCGTCGCCATTGGACGCGGCCACGCGGAAACGGTAAGAGCCGGGAGGCAGATTCGTGTAGTACGCCACGCGCCGGGCACCGGCGTCCACCCACTCGCGGTCAAACCCGTCCAGTATGTAACGGAACCGGACGCGCTCCGGAAAGAGGAAACTCAGAGCGGTGTAGTGAAACTCGAGGTGGCTTCCCGTTGGAATCCGGCTGCCGTTTTCGATGGCCGGCCGCTCATCCACCACCACGCGCTCGATCAGAACCGGCGGCGGACGGAGATCGGTGCTCATCCTGGAGGGATCCACCGTCACCACGCCGCCGTAGGTCGGAAACCAAAGCGTCCCGTCAGCAAGCTTGCACGCCGAGGGGTGGTAGCCGAAATTGAAATCGCTGCTGCCCTGAATCCCATCCGCCGCCCCGAAGACATCTACCTCGAGTGTTTTCTTCCGCCCTTCGGCCACGTCGTCCAGTTCCGCCCGGGAAACGCGCAGCAGTCCGTTGCGGCTGCTGACCCAGAAGTCATGGAAGTTGTCCTCGAGAATCTGGTACACATCCGTTTCCGGCAGGCCGCTGGCCTTCGTGTACGAGGTGATCTTGCCGTTCGCGATCCGGCTAATGCCGCCCTGCGTCAGAACCCACAGGTTGCGCTCCCCGTCTTCATACAGGTCCACCACGTTGGTGCCTGCCAAACCCTGCGCTTTGGTGATGGGGGGCCGGAAGCGCCCGTCCCGGAATTTCTGAAGGCCCGACGCCGTTCCCACCCATACGCTGCCGTCGGCGCTTTCCGCGATCGCCGAAACGAAGCCGGACCCGGCGGCCAGCCCTTCTTCCTTCCCCAACATACTCATGCGCCCGTGGCTGAAGCGCCTCAGCGCACTGGTGGTGCCCACCCATACCGTGCCGTCGCTCTGCTGGAAGATCGTCCGGACAGCGCCCGAAAGCTGCCAGGTGCGGCGGGCCGCCGGGTCGGTCAGATTCGCCGCGCGGAACCAGTGCAGCACCCCGTCCTCGGACCCAGCCCACAGGTCGCCGCCGCGGTCGCGCAGCACCGGCCAGATCAGGTCGCTCGAAAAACCGTTCTTCGTGGTGTAATGAACCAGCTTGCCCCCTGCCGGGATTCTCGCCACCCCGTTGCCAGTCCCCAACCAGATATCTCCCCCGGCGTCCTGGTAGATGGAACGAACATTGTCGCTGGGCAGATCTTCGCGCATCGACCGCACCACGATCCGGTAATCCTTGAGCTGGTTCAGCCCGCCCCCGGCGGTTCCCAGCCACAAACTGCCTTCCCGGCCCTCATAAATGCACCGGACCACCTGGTTGGAAAGCCCCTCGCGCGTCTGATAGGACGTGAACTTGCCGTCCGAGAACCGATCCAGGCCTCCACCATCCGTCCCGATCCACAAGTTCCCGTTGCGATCTCTCTTGAGGGCGATGATGGCGTTGTGGGTCAGCCCATCGCGCTCGGTGTAATTCCGGAAATGCCCGTTGCGCAGCACGCTCAGGCCACCCGGACGTGTGCCCACCCAGAGCTCCCCATTCGGACCGTCCGCAAGTGCCCAGACCGGGTTGCCAGGCATTCCGTCCTTCACCGTATAGGACGTAATCGAGCCATGTTCGATCTTCTTTAAGCCGCTGTTCGTCCCAGCCCACACGGTTCCCGCCGGATACTCGAAAAGACAGTGCACACCCAACTGTCGGTTGCCGCCCCTGAAAACGATGCTGACCTTTCCGCCTTCATACTTCGAGAGCCCCAGTTCGGTCCCGATCCATACCACCCCCGCCGAATCGGCCCACACCGCACGCACGGTGCGATCGGGCAACTCGGAAGCCGCAACCTGCTTGAACTTGCCGTCGCGATACCGGATGACTCCTTCACCCGAGGTGCCGATCCACAGCGCTCCGTCGCCGCCCGCCGCCATCGCCGTGAGCCGGTCATCCATGAGGCCCGGCGTGTTTGCCGCGGTGAACACGGTAAAGCCAACCCCATCGAATCGCGCCAGACCGCCGGAGGTGGCCACCCAAAGGTACCCGTCTGGTGTCTGCGCGATCGAGCGGATCGAGTTGTGCGGCAGACCGTTGGCGGTGGTCCACACTTCATGTCCGTACTGGGTAATCGCCACTTTGGGATCGAGCCCCCAGGCAGGGGTGCCCAGGGCAATCGTTAGAGCAAACACAAAGCGGCGCATGTGACCGTACGGTCCTACTCTATCCAGATCGTCTGAAATTGTGATTTTTGTAGGAGTTATTCATGGTGTTTCTGCCTTGGTGCCGGTATTTGGGCACAGCCGCGGCTTCTTTCAGGCTGCCGCCCCACCTATCCCCTTACTTCTCGGTCTTCTGCGTTCTGGCATCCATCGTGCCTGATACTCCGGCGGGCTTCCCATGTTGAAGATCACGCTCCATGACAGCTCCGAAGAACTCCGCCTCAAGCTGGAAGGCAAACTGGCCGGTCTGTGGGTGGGGGAATTGCAGCAGTGCTGGCGGACTGCGGCCTCCACCACCCATGGCCGGAACACCGTCGTGGACCTGCGCGACGTGGATTTCGTTGACCCGGAAGGCCAGTCTCTGCTGGCGGAGATGCACCGGCAAGGGGTGCGCCTGGTAGCGGTTACGCCGCTGATTCAGGCGCTGGTTCAGGAAATCTCGGGCCAGCCGCGTTGTGTTACGGTTGAAGAAAAGCCGGCTCGACGCTCCCATGCCCTCGCCAGCCCCGACACCGCCGGACGCGACCCGCGCGCGCTATGAGGCGTTGCTCGAGGTGGCCGAGTCCATTGCGGCCCACCGCCAGCTCGCCACCCTGTTTGCCGATCTCAGCCGCTTCCTGAACCGCCTCGTATCGTTCGATTTCATCAGCCTTTCCCTGCTCGACGCCAGGCAAGGCGTGATTCGTCTGCACATCCTCGAAACCGGGCATCCGGTAGTGGGGCCGGCCCTTGAAGCCCTCCCGTCCGACCAAGCCCCCACCGGCCTGGTGCTCCATACCCGCCAACCCTACTACGTCGCCGATGGCGTCGAAGAACGGCGGTTTCCAGTCCTTCGGGAAGTGTTTCAGGCCAACGGCATCCAATCTTTCTGCATTCTTCCGTTATTCACCGCCCAGCGGGACCTGGGTGGCCTCCAGTTCGGTTCCCTCCGGAAAAACGCCTACTCGGCCGAAGACATCGAATTCATGCAACACGTGGCGCGCCAGGTGGCCGTGGCTGTGGATAACGCCCTGAACCACGAGGCCGCCCAAGCTTACGAAGAGCAGTTGGCGCGCGAGCGGGACCGCCTGCGGACGCTGCTCGAAGTCAACAACGCGGTGGTGAGCTGCCTCTCCAGCAAGCAGCTCTTCCTGGCAATTTCGGCGTCTCTGCGGCGCACCTTCGGGCTGGATTACGCCAGCCTCCTGATCCACGACCCCGAGATACGCGCTTTGCGCCTGCAAATGCTCGACTTTCCCGATGGACTGGGCGCCATTCGGGAAGATGCCGTGGTTCCGCTCGACGACTCGCTGCCAGGCTGCGTGTTTCGCACCAGTGAAGGCCGCCTCGCGAACGTTGACGAGGCGCGCGCCCTGTTCAAAACCACTGGCGACATTCTCCAGCGCGAAGGGCTGAAATCCCTGTGTTGCACCCCCCTCATCTCGCGCGGTGCGACGCTGGGAACCCTAAACCTCGGTTCGCGCCAGGAGAGCTTCTTTGCCCCCGGGGACCTGCAATTCTACTCCCAGGTCGCCGGGCAGATTGCCATCGCTCTGGATAACGCCCTTTCCTACCAGCGCATTGAGGAGCTGAATGCCCAACTGGCGGAGGAGAAAGTCTACCTGGAAGACGAGATCCGCACCGATAATCGCTTCGAGGAGATCGTCGGCCAGAGCCGCGCCCTCAAAGCCGTTCTGAAGCAGGTCGAGACGGTTGCGCCCACCGATTCCACGGTCCTCATCTTCGGCGAAACCGGCTCCGGCAAGGAACTCGTGGCGCGCGCCATCCACGACCTCAGCTCGCGGCGCCAGGCCACCTTCGTGAACCTGAATTGCGCCGCCATCCCCACCGGCCTGCTGGAAAGCGAAATGTTCGGGCATGAGAAGGGCGCCTTCACCGGCGCCATCGCCCAGCGCATCGGGCGTTTCGAGTTGGCCCACCGCGGCACCATGTTTCTGGACGAGGTGGGCGAGATCCCGCTCGAATTGCAGACCAAGCTGCTGCGCGTCTTACAGGAGCGGGAATTCGAGCGGCTGGGCAGCTCCCGCACCATGCGTACCGACGCGCGCTTGGTGGCCGCCACCAACCGCGACCTCGCCGCCATGGTCGAAGAGCGCCTCTTCCGCGCCGATCTCTACTACCGCCTCAACGTGTTTCCCATTACCGTGCCCCCGCTGCGCGACCGGCCCGAAGACATCCCCCTGCTGGTGCGCTATTTCGTCCAGCAGTATGCGCGCCGCATGAACCGGCGGATCCGCACCATTCCGGCCGCGTCCATGCGGGCGCTCACCCGCTATCATTGGCCCGGCAACATCCGGGAGTTGCAGAATTTCATCGAGCGCGCGGTGATTGTCTCGCCCGGTCCGGTGCTGCAAGCGCCCGTGCGAGAGCTCCAGCGCGCCGGAGCGGCTCCCGGCGCCGTCACTCTCGAAGCCGCCGAACGCGAAGCCATCCGCCGCGCGCTTCGCGATTCCTCCGGCCGCGTGGGCGGCGAGCGCGGAGCCGCCGCCAGGCTCGGCATGAAGCGGACCACCCTTCAGGCCAAAATGCGCAAGCTGGGCATTAATCCAAAATCTCTCTAACGCCGGTATTTCGGCGGATGCGCCCGCATTTTGGCGCCAATTGTGGGGCAGGTCCCCGATCTGTCCCTTGAGTTTCTACATTTTCATGAGAATCGATGGCAATTCGGAGCACCGATGTTGGTGGGGCAGGCGGTGCTCGCCTGCCCATCGATCATGCTCGAATACCGTCGCAGACTGCCCCATTTCCAGCCCGATCATGTTTATATCTTTCTCACCTGGCGCCTCTTCGGATCGCTCCCCGCGATCCGCGCAAAGGGATCCTATCCCACCCCCGGCCACGCTTTCCTGGCGGCTGATCGCGCCCTCGACCACCCTGGCTCCGGCCCCCAGTGGTTGCGCGATCCACGTATTGCCGGCCTGGTGGCGGAGTCGATTCGGAGCGGAGCAAGCCGGAGACGCTGGTACGAGATGGACGCCTGGGTGGTAATGCCCAATCATGTGCATCTGCTGATCCTGCCCCAGGTGTCCGTCCCCGCAATCACGCGCTGGTTGAAGTCCTGGACCGCGCGGCAAGCCAACCAGTCGCTGGGGCTCGCCGGGCAACCCTTCTGGCAAGATGAGCCGTACGATCACTGGGTGCGCAATCGCCGGCAGAGAGATCGAATCGTCCGGTACATCGAGCAGAATCCGGTGTCGGCTGGGTTAGCGGCGTCAGCCGAGCAGTGGGAGTGGTCCAGCGCGGGAGGGCAGGCGGCACCGCCTGCCCCACCACCGAAGCACTCGGGCACTCCCGATTCCGGCGAGATAATGTAGAAGCTCCAGGGGCAGGCGCTTCCGCCTGCCAGCCACACGCCCGCCTCGTTTGGACCGCAAAATGCAACCCCTACCGGGAGAAACCATGCCCAAGATAACCACCAACCTGAGCATTCTGCTTCTTCTTGCTCTATCCGGCGGATTCGCGCAGGAAACCGCCCCGGTGAAACTCACCCTGAAGGATGCCGTCAACCTCGCCTTGAAGCAGAATCCCCAGGTGATTCTCGCCAACCTGGGTGTCTCGCAAAGCGAGCAGGATCGCGCTATCGCCCGCTCCGCGCTTCTGCCGCAGGCGGGCGCCAGGGTAACCGAAACCGTCAACCGCCTCAACCTGGCGGCCTCTATCGGGTTCAGCTTCCCCGGTTTCGCCCAGCACGTGGGACCGTTCTATGTCGCCCAGGCAGGCGTCGGCGTCACCGCGCCGGTCTTTGACCTGACGCTGTGGCGCCGCTACCGCTCCAGCCAGCTCGGCGTGGATTCCGTCCGCGCGCAGGAGGTGAGCGTGCGCGAAGAAAGCGTTCTGCTGGTGGTCTCGCAATACCTCGGCAGCCAGCGGGCCGCCGCCGACGTTCAGGCCGCTCAATCCCGCGTGGACCTGGCGCAGGCGCTCTACGACCAGGCCGCCGACCTGCAAAAGAACGGCGTCGGCACAGGCATCGACACCCTGCGCTCCAACGTGCAGCTTCAGAACGAAAAGCAAAGGCTGATCGTCGCCCGCACCCAACTCGAGACCTCCCTTTACGGCCTCGCGCGCCTGCTCAACATCGAGCCGAACCGGAAGATCGAACTGGCCGATCAAGTGAGTTTCTTCGACACCCCGGAGGTTTCTGCGGACCAGACCCTCGATCGCGCCTACGGCTCCCGTCCCGAGCTGCGCGAGGTCCTCACCCGCGAACAGCGCGCCGAGATCGACCTAAAAACCGCCGACGCGGCCCGCCTCCCCAAGGTCTCCTTCACTGGCCTTTGGTCCGAGCAGGGGCTCACCCCCGCCAGCGCCATTCCGGTCTACATATACCAGGGCAGCATCGACGTTCCGTTGTTCACGGGGGGACAGATTCAGGCCCAGCGTGCCAAGGCCGATCTGGCCATCCGCCAGCTTCGCCAGCAGGAGCAGGAGCTCCGTAACCGCATCGCCCTCGAAGTCAAAACCGCCTTCGCCCAACTCCAATCCGCGCGCACGGAAGTAAACGTCGCCAACCTGGGCGTCGACCTCGCCAAACAGGAAGTCGAACAGGCGCGCGACCGCTTCCAGGCCGGCGTGGCCAACAACATCGAAGTCATTACCGCGCAGGACGAGTTGGCCCGCGCCAGCGACAACCAGATCGCCGCCCTCTATCGTTATAACCAGTCCCGAGCCGACCTGGCGCACTCCGTGGGGCAGATGGAGGCCATGTACGCCAGGTAGGAGTCGAATCCCCCACGTCAACCCCTGGATCGTAGCCATGACGGTCATGCTGGCGACCTTCATGGAAGTGCTCGATACCACCGTCGTCAACGTGTCCCTGCCGCATATCGCCGGCAATCTTTCCGCGGGCATCGACGAAGCCACCTGGGTGCTGACTTCGTATCTGGTTTCCAACGCCATCATTCTGCCCATGGGCGGCTGGTTTTCCATGCTCTTCGGACGCAAACGGTTCTACATGATCTGCGTGGTGGTGTTCACCTTGAGTTCCTTCCTGTGCGGCTTGGCGCCTTCGCTCGGCCTGTTGATCGTGTTCCGCGTCCTGCAGGGTCTCGGCGGCGGCGCCCTGCAACCCATCTCCCAGGCCATCCTGGTCGAGACCTTCCCGCGCGAAAAGCAGGGCATGGCCATGGCGATTTTCGGCATGGGAGTGGTGGTGGCGCCGGTCATCGGCCCCACCCTGGGCGGTTGGATCACGGACAACTACAGTTGGCGCTGGATCTTTTTCATCAACATCCCCATCGGGATGGTGGCCCTGTTGCTCACCGCGGCCCTGGTCTTCGACCCGCCATACCTGGTGCGCCGGTCGTTCCGCGAGGGCCTCAAGATCGACTACATGGGCCTGGGGCTGCTGGCCACCGGGCTGGGATCGCTCGAGGTGGTGCTCGATGAAGGCCAGCGCGAGGACTGGTTCTCATCCCACTTCATCGTTACGTTTGCCGCAATAATGACCGTCTGTCTGATTGCGGTGGTGTTCTGGGAACTGCGGCAAGAGCATCCGGTGATCGACTTCCGCATACTCAAAGAGCGCAATTTCATGCTGGCCACGGTGTCGATGCTGCTGCTGGGGTTCGTCCTGTACGGCAGCACCGCCCTGCTGCCGCTGTTCTTGCAGATCCTGCTCGGATACACCGCTTTGCTCAGCGGGCTGGTGCTCTCACCGGCCGGCATCGTGGTCTGCATTTGCCTGCCGATGGTGGGTCTTCTGCTGCGCCGGTTCCAGGCGCGGTGGCTGGTGGTGTTCGGGGTCCTGATCTCTTCGATGGGGCTGTTCGTGATGGCCAGGTTCAACTTGTATATCGACTACCGCGCGGCCTTGTGGAGCCGCATCATACAGAGCTTCGGGTGGGCATTTCTGTTTGTGCCGATCAGCGTAGTGGCATTCGCGTTTATCCCCAAGGAGCGCACCAGCTACGCCACCGGATTGTTCAACCTGGCGCGCAACGTGGGCGGCAGCGCCGGCATCGCCACGGCTACCACCCTGCTGGCGCGGCGCGCCCAGTTTCACCAGCAGATCCTGGTTTCGCACCTGACGCCCTACGACTCCGCGTACCGCGAGGCCCTGGCCGGCGCCACTCAACTGCTGCACGCCCATGGCGCCACTCTCCCGGACGCCGCCGTGCAGGCCCAGGGTCTGCTCTACGGAAGCATGCTGAGGCAGTCCAACATGCTGGCGTTTGCCGATGCGTTTTGGGTGATGGCACTGCTGTTTCTGCTGATCGTCCCCATGATGTTCCTCATGAAAAAGATGAAACCGGCGCGCGCTCCCCTGGTGGTGGAGTGACATGCCGGCTCTGTTGGAAAATGGAAAGTATGGAAGGGTAAAGACCACATGCCAAACGTGCTAGAAGATCTGCCCAGGCCGGAGCTCGCGCCCGATTCGGTGCCCGCGCCGCGGAAGGGCTGGCGGGTAAAATTCGCCTTGTTTGTGGTGCTGCTGGCGATTGCCGCCGCGGCCCTCTGGGGCTACCTGCATTTTCGCTATCAGGTGTCTTCCGATGACGCCCAGGTGGACGGCCACATCACCGCGATTGCGCCCAAGATCGCCGGCAACGTGGTGGACGTGCTCGTGAACGACAACCAGCCGGTGAAGGCGGGCCAGGTCCTGGTGCGCATCGATCCCCGCGATTTCCAGGCCAGGGTGGACCAGGCGAAGGCCGCGCTGACGCAGGCCGAGAGCCAGTTGCGTTCCGCGCGGGTGGTGGTTCCCTGGACTAATGAAACCACCCAATCCGGCGAATCGAACGCCTCCGCGCAACTCGCCGATGCCCAGGCCGAACTCGAGCGCGCGCGCTTGGGTCACCAACAGGCTTCCGGGTCGGACTTCGCTTTCGCCGAGGCCAACGTGCGCACCAAACAGGCTGGCAACGACCGCGCGCAGGCCGACCTCGCCCGCATGAAACCCCTGGTCGAGAAGGCCGAGATCTCCCAGTTGCAGTTCGACGCCTACCTCGCCGCGGCGCGCGTTGCCGAAAGTGAATTGCAGGCGTCCCGGGAAAAGCTGGCTTCCGCCCAACAGGATGCCGCCATCCGCCAGGCCGCGCTCGACGCCGCTCAGTCGCGCGTCAGCCAGGCGCGCGCCCTGGTGGCCACTTCGGTTGCCAACCGCAAGCAGGTCGACATCCGCACCGCCGACGCCGGCACCGCCGCCGCCGCCGTCCAAGCGGCGCGCGCCAATCTCGAGGCTGCCGAGCTCCAGCTCGGCTACACCACCATCGTCGCGCCCATGGACGGCGTGGTCACGCACAAGAGCGTCGAGATCGGCCAGATCGTTCAGCCGGGTCAGGGACTCATGACCGTCATCCCGCTGCACGACATTTGGGTAACCGCCAATTTCAAGGAGACTCAGCTCGCCGACGTGCACCCCGGCCAGAGAGCCGAAATTCAGGTCGACATGTACGGCCGGAGCGTGAGCGGCCACGTGGATTCCATCGCCGGCGCCACCGGCTCGCGTCTCAGCCTGCTACCGCCCGAAAACGCCACCGGAAACTTCGTCAAGGTGGTGCAGCGAATCCCCGTGAAGATCCTGGTCGACAGCCCCGGAGACCTCATTCTGCGCCCCGGCATGAACGTGGACGCCACCATCTTCACCCGGTAACCCGGCACGCCCCCTCGGTATCCACACTCATCGCCTCGGGCCGGGCGTGCCCGGCCCCTACGCCGGCCCCTTGTAGGGGCGAGGGGGTCTCTCGCCCTCGCGCCCCATGCTCCCCCACCGCCGGGGAAGGGATTAACGCCGTCGCGGTGCTATAGAAAACCTTCTTTGCTGCCGATAAGCGCTTTGAGTGGTCACCCCTGGCTGTGCCACCAAGGAGCCGCCGTGCTATCTCGGGCTAATCCCGGTCATGTGTGGGCCTTTGTCTTGGCCGTGATGTTTGCGGTCCCGGTCTCGCTGGCCGCGGGCGATGACGCTGGGGACAAGCCGCCGGTGCTGTTCGAACAGCTCGCCGTGGTGGAAACCGCTTCTTTGCATTCCCAAACGCTTCAGGAGGCGCCGGCCAGCGTCACCATCATCACCGATGAGGACATCCGCCGCTACGGGTATCGCACCCTGGGCGAGGCCCTGGCCGGCGTCCGCGGATTCTATCTCAGCTACGACCGCGAGTACTACGACGTTGGCCTGCGGGGATTCTCCCTACCCGGCGATTACAATACCCGGTTCCTGGTGATGATTGACGGACATTGCATGACCGAGAACATCTACGGGTCGAACAATTTCTTTGGGCAGGATTTTGGGCTGGACCTGGATCTCGTGAAGCGTATTGAAATCGTCCGCGGGCCGTCTTCCGCGCTCTACGGAAGCAACGGGATCTTCGCCACCATTAACCTGATCACCAAGTCGCCCGTCGACCAGCCGGCGGGCCGCGTCACCACCGAACTGGGGAGCTTCGGGGAAAAGAAGGTGTCGGCTTCAACTTCTCAATACCTCGGCCACGGGGTGAACCTGCTCGTTTCGGCCTCGGTGTTTAACAACGCGGGGCAGTCGTTCTACTTCCCGGAATTTGACAGCCCTGAGACCAATCGCGGCGTGGCCAGCGGTGTCGGTGGGGAGAAAGGCTATCATACCTTCCTCAACTTGGTGTGGCGCCAGTGGAGCTTCACCGCCTACTTCAACTCGCGGGAGGAGAATCTACCCGCGGCGCCATACGGCACGCGGTTCGACGATAGAGGCACCGCCGACGTGGATCGCCGCAATTTTCTGGAGGCCGCTTATACCCGCGACGTCGGGGCGCGGGGACATCTCCGCTGGCGGCTTTACTACGACCAGTACCGTTTTGCGGGGCGCTACGATTACGGGACCGAAGCGGGCATCGAGGACAATCGCGACCTCAGCCTTGGGGACTGGGCCGGAACTCAGATCGCTTACCGCCTGGACACGCAGCGCGGGGGTGGATTGACGGTGGGGCTCGAGCTTAACGGCGACATCCGCGCGGTACAGCGGAACTACGACGTCTCGCCCGTGCGCATCCAGTTTCTAGACTTGAACAATCCAGCCAGATCGGCGGCTGTGTTCGGACAGTACGAGTTCAAAATTGCGCCGCGTTGGACGGCATATCTCGGCGTCCGTCTCGATAAAACGTGGGGATACCGTCCGGTCGCCTCGCCGCGCGCCGCGCTGATCTACCAGCAATCTCCAGGCACGGTTT
Organism: Bryobacteraceae bacterium; assembly: GCA_049516835.1. Taxonomy (GTDB): domain Bacteria; phylum Acidobacteriota; class Terriglobia; order Bryobacterales; family Bryobacteraceae; genus Fen-178. Next base: position 12,146 of record JBEKSR010000109.1, read on the forward strand.
TCAAGATGCTCTACGGCGGCGCCTTTCGCAACCCCAACGCTTTCGAACGCTATTATGACGACCACGGCAATTCGCAGATGGCCAATCTGTCCCTGCGGCCCGAGAGAACCGAGACCTTCGAAGCGGACGTCGAGCGCAAACTGACTGGACGGCTGAATGCCACCGCGAGTGCATACCACTACACACTGCGCGACCTGATTCAGGCGGTTCCGGACGGGGCGATTGTGCAGTACCGCAATGTAAACCGCGCACAGGCCAACGGAATCGAGTTTGAATTGAACGGTCATCCGTGGCGGTCGGTCGAGACTGTGGTGAGTCTCAGCCTGCATCGTGCCGAGGACGCGGCGACCGGCGCCAGGCTCGTGAATTCACCGCAGAGAATCGTTCAATTCCGCGCCTCGACACCCCTGCTGCGAAACAGACTGGATCTGAGCGGCGCCGTGCGTTATCTGGATACCCGATTCTGCCGCGATGGCACGCTGGTGCCGGGCTATTATGTTGCCGACCTCACCGTGTCGTCGGTTCATCTGCACCGGGATTTCGATTTGCAGGTGGGCGTCCGCAACCTGTTCGACCGCCGCTATTGGGATCCCGCCGGTTATTCGGACGCCATGCAATCCATAACTGAGGACGGCCGGAGCATATTCCTCAGGCTCATTTGGCATTCGGGACAATGACGCCATGCCGGAGCTAGCGATGTGGGGCAGGCTGGTAGCCTGCGGCGGGTTGTCAACCCGCTGCTTGTTCTGTGCGGTCCTTCTGGCGGCAGCTACGGGCTTGCACCCCGCTGCCTTGGCGGCGCAGACCACCATTGCGGTCGTGACCACGTCCGATGTAGAAGCCTATGCCGAGGCTCTAGACGGATTGAAATCGGGCCTGGCTGGCGTATCCGCCGAGATTCGCGTTTTTCAATTAGAGAAGAAAGGCGGCAAGCCGAGCGTGCCGGCCACCTTCGTGGCGCCTCAGCACGGCGTTGTCGTCGCCATGGGCTCCGAAGCCTCGCTGGCCTTGTCCCAAATCCCCATCGACGCTCCCGTGCTGGCAACCATGATTCTGCGCTCGGACGCCGATTCGGGCACGGCTCGACGGAACAAGACGCTGGCAACCATCGCTCTCGACGTGCCCGTGGATGCACTGGCCGCCCGGCTGAAGGAGGTTTTTCCCGGGAAGACCCGGCTGGGGATCATTCTCAGTCCGGATTGGCCGGGGTTGTCCAGCGCTGGAGTACAGGCCCAGGTGAAACAGCACGGTCTTGCAGCCCGTGTCGCAGTGTGCAGCCGGGCCGAAGACGTGCTGGCGGCGTTTCTATCCCTCAAGGGGCAGGTAGACTTTGTGTGGTGCTTGCCGGACAGTTCTCTATACAACAGCGTTACCGTGCAGGCTCTGCTTCTGGCATCTCTGAACAATCGCATCCCCATCATCGGCTTTTCTGCGAGTTTCGTGCGCGCCGGAGCGCTGATGGGCGTCTACCCGGACTTTCGGGAAATCGGAATACAGACTGCGGAGGCAGTCCGGAATTATCTGGCGGGGCGGCCGTTTCCCACTCTCGAGACGCCAAGAGTGTTTCGAGTAGCTGTGAATCAACGCGTGGAGCGACTGCTGGGACTGCAGCCGTCATTATCCCAGGGGGTTGCACTGTTCCGATGAAACCCATGAGCGGAATCACGCTTTTGAAAAAAAGCTTGTTGGGGCAGGCGTTAGTGGCCAATAGCGTCCTGGTCCTGGCCACGCTGACCGCCCTGACCGTGCTGTTCATTGTCGGGCTGCAGTCCTCTCTCCAGAAGCAACTTGAGTTGAGAGCGGAAAGCGTGGCCGAGTTTGTTGGAACCCAGAGCCAGCTTGCGCTCCTGGTCGGTGACCAGGCCGGGCTGCTGCAATTCGCCCGGAACGCGCTATCCAACGGAGACGTGGTGTACGTGAAAGTGACGGACCACTCGGGAACGGTCACCCAGGCGAGCCGTCCGGGCTTCAGTCTGTCCGAAGTTCCGGACCTGAGCCCGAGCTCGCCGGAAGGAAACCGTATCCGCACGCTCCACATGCGGAACATCCCATATGCCATTATCGAGGGGGTTCGGACCGTCGCGGCCAACAACCGTGTCTTCGAATGGCAAGCCCAGGGGCAAGCCATCCAGATACTGGGCACGGTGCAGGTTGGTATTTCCACCGAAGAGCAGCGCGCAGTGCTGGCGCGGATCATGCGCTATGCCGTGGGAGGCGCCTTGGGCGCGGTCACGCTGGTGATTCTGCTGCACTTCCTGTACCTGCGCCGCTTGCTGCTTCCCCTCAAGGCGCTCATCGGCTTCACCAAACGGGTGGGAAACGGCGACCTGAGTCAAGCCGCTCCAGTCGAGCGGGATGATGAGGTGGGCGAACTCGCCACCGCCTTTAACCACATGGTGACGAAGCTTCGGGAGTCGTACGACGGGTTGACCGTTCTCCTCGAAAAGGCGCAAGAAGCCAGCCGGCTGAAGAGCGAGTTCCTGGCCAACATGAGCCACGAAATCCGCACCCCCATGAACGGCATCATTGGCTTCACCAACCTGGCGCTGGAAACTACGGAGCTAAATGAGGAGCAGCGAGACTATTTGGAGATGGTTAAGAGTTCGGCGGCTTCGATGATGCAGTTGATCGACGACATCCTGGACTTCTCCAAAATCGAGGCTGGCCGGCTGGATGTGTGCCCTACGCCATTTTCGCTGCGCGAGTGCGTCGAGAGCGCAACCAAGACGCTGGTGGCCGCGGCTCAGGCGAAGGGCTTGAATCTGTCCTGGGAAGTCGGTCCGGAGAGCCCGGATGCGGTTGTCGGCGATGCCTTCCGACTCCGTCAAGTGCTACTGAACCTGGTCGGGAATGCCGTCAAATTCACTCCCGCCGGTTCAGTTCGGGTGAAAGTCGTGACCCAGTCCTCGCCCGATCGAACGCTGACGGCCCGCTTCTCCGTCCGCGATACAGGTATTGGCATACCGGTCGAGAAGCAGAAGTTCATCTTTGATCCTTTCCGGCAGGCGGACGGATCGACCACACGCAAGTATGGGGGCACAGGTTTGGGTTTGACGATTTCGGCGCGCCTCGTCGAGATCATGGGAGGCCGCCTTCAAGTGGAGAGCGAAGAGGGACGCGGCAGCACATTCCACTTCACGTGCCCATTCACCATGTCGGATCCCGCCGAACGCGGGGACCAGGTGTCGCCCGCTTGCAGTTCTGTCGAAACTGCTGCGCTGTCCATCCTCGTGGCGGAAGACAATATCGTGAACCAGGCGCTGGTCAAGGCCCTGCTGAGAGCGCGTGGCCATGGCGTCACCCTCGCCAACAACGGTCGCGAGGTGTTGTCGCTGCTCGACGGCCAGCCGTTCGATCTGATTCTCATGGACATCCAGATGCCCGAAATGGATGGCCTCCAAGCCACCGCCGAGGTCCGCCAGCGGGAGCGTCGGACGGGAGAGCATATCCCCATCGTAGCCATGACGGCGCATGCCATGGAAGGCGATCGGGAGCGCTGCCTGGAAGCGGGGATGGACGAGTATATCTCCAAACCAATCTCCGTCAAAGAACTGCTGGCTTTGATCGCCCACATCGGCGCGCGGAAGGTCGGGGTTGCGAAGGTGTGAAGGCAAGCCCAATGATCTCGCTACAAGTTGTGGACACGCGGCGCAGCTCGCTCACGCACTCGAGTTGGCGGCACAGCCTGCCCGCCCACCCCCGCCCTTATGTGCTACAGTTCAGGGTAATATGGCATCCCGAAGCGTCAACAAAGTTATCCTGCTTGGGCATCTCGGCAAGGACGCCGAGACCAAGTTCACTCCGGGCGGCGTGGCCCGCTCCACTTTCACCCTAGCGACCAACCGCCGCTGGAAGGACCAGCAATCCGGCGAGTGGAAGGAAGAAACCGACTGGCACAATATCCTTCTGTGGCGATCCGAAAACGTGGCGAACTATTTACTGAAGGGCAAGCAGGTCTATATCGAAGGCCGCCTGCAGAGCCGCAGCTACGAAGATAAGAAGGATGGACAGAAGAAGTACTTCACGGAAGTGGTCTGCGACGACCTGATTCTGCTGGGCGGCCGCGGCGACGCTGCCGGGGCGCCGGCTGGGCCCGCCGGCGAGTTCGCCCCGCCGGTTTCCATGCCGCGCTCCGCTCCCCGTCCTCCAGCCGCCGCCCCCGAACCTCCGGATGACCTCAATCAGGGCATCACGGATGACGACGTTCCGTTCTAGCCGGTTGCTTGCCGGTTAGCTCGATGGCGCGGTTCGCCTGCGCTGGGACCAGCCTTGGCGGTCGGCCCCGCCGGTGGCCTCCCTGCTGCGACCGCTGGAGAGTGGCTATTGCTGCGTTCAGGCTGTCCAGCTCCCCGCGGAGATTCGCCAGCACTTTCACGACATCCATCTACCGCCCCAGAATCGTGCTCTCTTGCGCCGATGCATACAAGGAAAAATCCTACCAGGGGCTACGGGAATAGTGGGGCGGCCATAAGCTTGACCCCTAGTACGGAACGGGAATGGGCCGACGCTTACACTGCTGGACGCCAGGCCGCGGAATCCCCTGCCAACTCCGCTGGGTCCGTGTAGGTCTGCAGAGAATCGAGCGACTCCAGCACACGCTCCAGCAGGTTGTCGGTCTGCGTGACCGTGGTCTTCAAAGCTTCTATGGAATGCGCCTGAGTGGTGAGGCGCTCGTCCAGAGACGTCATGGTCTTCGAGAGCAGTTGCTCCATGGCGGCGACGATTTGCGAAGTGGAAGGGATATCCGCCAGCTTGACGGCGTGCTCGTCCAAGCGCGTTTCCACCTGAGCGAACCGGGTAGCATCGGCCGATTCATGCGCCTCCAGGCGGCCCTCCAGATCGGTGATCGAGCGCTTCAAGTTCTGTTCCGCTGCCGGACTGATCCCGCCACGCTCCCGGCGGGAACTCGTCAATACCGCCGCCAGCACTCCGGCAGCGAAAATGGCCAAGCGGGGAACGTAGCTGACAACTCGCGACATTGGTGCTTCTTTTATAATACTTTTCCGGAACTCAATGCAAGTACTACATTTAGTAACCATCGTACTGGGTACGTACCGCCATTGAAAGCGAGCCGTGAAACTGGCATTCTGGCTAGGACACTTCCTCTGTCATAGGAGACGTCTGGTTGAGTGACGGCTCGGAATCCGGGTCCGCCAACCGGGGCGAGGTCGCTGATCCATGGTTGCTGGAATGCGACTCGCGTGGCCATGTGCTCTGGATGAGCGAAAGGTCGCGCCTGGCGCCCGGCGGTGCGGAAAACCTGATCGACACGATAAAAGCCGCGACACGCTCCCGGGTGGATGCCCGGATGCCTGCCGCCGTGTCGGCCGGGTTGCTCCACTTGGAGAGCAGCTTGCTGCGGCATTATCTCCGGCTGCAACTCGCGGAGCGCGATCTTTCCACCATCGCCCGGAACCGGCGGCGCGGAACCGGGCGCGGGGCCGTGCGCCAGATCGAACTCGAGCGCCAGCGCCTGGGCCGCGAACTGCACACCGGCCTGGGACAGTTGCTGGCCGCCATCCGCCTGCAACTCGAGATCCTCGCCGCGCTTCTACCCGGCCCGCCGCCGCTGGTGCAACAGGCGCTGAGCCGCATCTCCACTCTGGCCAACCAGGCTTTGGAGCAGGTGCGCTCCGTCTCCGTGCGGCTGCACCCGCCGGAGTGGCAGCGGCTGACGCTCGAAGCCGCGCTCCAACAACTGTGGGACATCAGCGGTATTCCCCAAAAATTTGAAGCGTCTCTCCGCATCCAACCGCTGCCGCGCGAGCCCGATCTGGATGTCAAGGTGTTGATCTACCGGGCCGCGCAGGAGGCGCTTGCCAACGTGGCGCGCCACGCCCGCGCCACCCGCGTCGATGCGGCCCTCGAGACGCGCGACGATTGTGCGGTCCTGACCATTCGGGATGACGGGGTGGGGTTTGACGTCGCCGGACTGCTTCGAGGCCCCGCCAGCGTGGCATCTGGCATTGGCCTGCGCTCCATCCGCGAACAAGCCGCCGCGCTCGGTGGAAAATTGGAGATCCAAAGCGGCCCGGCTGGCACTACACTGGTAGTCTCAGTGCCGTTTTCTTGAGGGACCCCGTCCCTCCAGGGAGAAGTATGCAGGAATCGCGAGAAACTACGGTCGTTCTGGTGGACGATCACGCCATCGTGCGCGAAGGAATCGCCGCCCTGTGCTCGGCCAGCGGAATGCGCATCCTGGGGCAGTGCTCGGAAGGCGCCGCGGCCGTGGAAATGATCGCCGCGCTCAAGCCCGATTTTGCCATCCTCGACCTGAATATGCCGGGCATCTCCGGCATCGAGGTGATTCGCCGGCTGCGCGCCTCCGGTTGCTCGGCCAAACTGCTGATCCTCTCCATCAGCCGGGAAGAGGCTACCGTCAAGGAGGCGTTGCGAGCCGGCGCGGATGCCTACCTGCTGAAAGACGGGCCCTCGCGCCACCTTCTGGATGCCATCGGCTTCGTGCGCGACGGCGGCGTCTACGTCTCTCCGCTGCTGCGCGGCGCCGGCCTTTTTACCGGGGCCGAAAGCGCCCCAGTGGAAGATCCCCTGGCCTCCCTCAGCCCTCGCGAGACGGAGGTCTTTTCCTACCTCGTGAATGGAATGCGCGCCAAGGACATCGCGGACCTGCTGGACATCAGTCCCAAAACCGTGGACACCTACCGTGCCAGCCTGATGCGCAAGCTGAGCGTCCACGACCTGGTCGGTCTCGTCAAGTTCGCAATCGAGCGAAACCTCACGAGCACTTCCGCGCAGCGCTGAACTCGATGCACGCGGCTGCGCAGGCTTTGTGGCACTGCGCGTAACCCTCTAATGACTGGATGAGATCTTCCACGGCGTCTCTGCGTTCGTAGAGACGTTCCAGCGCTCGTCTACGAATGGCGTCCACGGACAACAGGCGGATGCGTTCAGCAGAAGAAGAAGCAACAAGCGTGATCGGCATATTCTCCTGGTACAGACAGTGGGTGGTCTAAAATAACGAGAATATTTAGAATATACGCACCCACATCCGAAAGCAAGAAAAATCTGACCTAGACCTAGGATTTTTCTGTAACCACGATTATGCCGGGCCAAATGGCTGTCCAGCACTCATCGCGCCGAACCATGCATCTCCGGCCTCCTGCTAGCCGATCTTTCGCAGTTCGGGGGTCGGGGGCAGCTTAACTCCTTGTTTTTCAGCGGAGACATCGAAAAGGTCTGCCCTACAAACGGAGCCTTTGGGCAAGCTCGCTCTCGGCGCGGAC
>JBEKSR010000110.1:0-19308 GCA_049516835.1 Bryobacteraceae bacterium
ATTTCGAACGCGATCACCGCCAGCGAGAACTGGTCCGAGCGCCCGTCCACCGGCTGGCCCTGCACCTGCTCGGGAGACATGTAGTGGGGCGTGCCGACGATGTTGCCGGTCATGGTGAGCTGGTCCGATGCGGTGATCTTGGCAATGCCGAAGTCCGTTATCTTGGCCGTGCCGTCCCTGGCGATCATGATGTTGGCCGGCTTGATGTCGCGATGGACGATGCCCTTCTGGTGCGCATAGTCGAGCGCCACGGCGGTCTGTCCCAGGATGCTGAACATCCTCTCCGGCGAGATGGGCCGCGCTTCCGAGAGCACCTGGTCGAGCGTCGGCCCATCGACGTATTCCATGGCGATATAGGCCAGATCGCCCTGCTGCTCGACGTCGTAGATGGTGACGATTCCGGGGTGCGACAGGATGCCCGCCGAGCGCGCCTCCCGGAACAGCCGCTCGCGCAGCCGGTTCTGTTCCTCGGAATTGCGCCCTCCGCTGAAATGGATGGTCTTGATGGCCACCGGCCGCCCGATATTGGGATCGATGGCGTGGTACACCACCCCCATGGCGCCCCGCCCCAATTCCCCGACGATCTTATATCGCCCGATGCGATCCATCCAGTTCTAGTGATAGCACACGACCGCCGGGGGGGACTGACACCCGCGTCCCAAGGCGCGGGGTGCCCTCTGGGCCCTGCGCCGCGCGGACGCTCGTGTCAGTCCCCGAATCTTGTAGGCGCGGCGCTCGCCCCGGCGGTCAGATCACTTGGCCACATCGTCGCCGACGCGGAGTCTGGGACAAATGCTGAACGCTTGAGCGCTCAGAGGTTGGGAAAGGTCTTCAGCCATGAACAGGCCAGCAGTTGGGAGTCGGTGGTCACCAGTGTGAGGTCGAAGACTAGGGCGGTGGCGGCCAAGAAGATGTCCCCGAGATCGGATTGGGGAAGCTCGATTCTCGAAGCGTCCGCGGCGACAGCAAAAGTGAACGGCGCCTCCCGGATTGGAACCTGGGCCATCACGTCATCGAGCCATTGCGCAAAGCCCTGCCGTATGCGAAGGCGTTTGCGCCGCACCAGGTGGTGCGCTTCCCAAATCGACACCGGCGATAAATACAGTTCGTTGCCGGCTCGCCCGAGTTCGCGCCGAACTCTTCGACCCAGTTTCTCAGGACTATGGAGGGCCCAGATCCAGATGTGCGTGTCGAGGAGTAATCTCATTTCCGAACGGTCCAGCGGCTGAATGCTCCGACAGGTTCGCTGATGTCGCCGGAGATCTCGACGGAGTCTCTCGCACACCCCAGCCAGGAGGACACCGTTTCCGGCCTGGTCGGAACCACCTCGGCCACCGGACGCCCGAATCTTGTGACCCGTACGGGTGTGCCGGTCCGTCGCACGTCCTCCAGCACGGCCAGGCACGTCGCTTTGAACTTGGAAATCGCGATCTCTTGCATAACCCATTTGTACCATGGTCCAATACCATGGTCCGAATACCGTTATTCGTACCGCAAAGCCTCGATGGGGTCCAGGCGCGCGGCTTTAATGGCGGGCAGCAATCCGGCGATCAAACCAATGCTCTCCAGCAACGCCGTCGAGGTGATCACCGCGAACGTGGAGATCCGCAGGCGGATGTCTCCCGCCCCGTTGGTTTGGTGGAACAGCGGCCCGAGCAGCGGCAGGCTTCCCAGCACGGCGGTCACCGCCCAGCCCGCCGCCACGCCGATGATGCCGCCCACCGTCACAATCGCCACGGCCTCCAGCAGGAATTGCGCCAGGATGGCGCGTCGCGTCGCGCCGATGGATTTCAACATGCCAATCTCACGCGTCCGCTGGGTCACGGAGACCAGCATGATGTTGGCCAGCCCCACTCCGCCGATGGCCAGCGTCAGCGTGCCGATAAAGCCCAGCAGCACGCGCAGCGCGATCCCCATGGTGTCCACCATCCGTATGTACTCGTTAAAAACAATAGTGCGCACGGCGCGCTCGTCGTTGGGAGAAAAGTTGTGCAGGCGGGCCATCGTTTCGCGCACCTGCCTGAGCGCCTCTTCGCGGAAGACCGGGTTGGCGGGCATCCACACGATGTCGTCGGGATATTTCAAGTCGCGGTACAGCGACGCCGTCTCGTAGGGGATGAAGCCGCACTCGTTGTCCGGCGTGTTGTAATTGGCGACCTGCGTCTTGGTCCTCAAAACCCCGATCACGGTGAAGCGCAGGCCGTTGATGGTGATCTCTTCGCCTTCCGGCGGGATTTCGCCGAAGAGTTTGCTGGCGGCATTGGCGCCCAGCACCGCCACGCGCTGCTTCTGCGTCTCATCCTCGGGCACCAGCCACCGGCCCGTCTCCATGGTCTGGTTGCGGACGCGCCCGTATGCCACGCTGACGGCGCGCACCATCGTGGTTTGGGTTCGATAGCCGCGCACCACGGTCATCCCACCCATCATTATTTCGGGGGATATCGCCGCCACCATGGGGACCGATTCGCGAATGACGTCCACATCCGAGCGTTCCACCCGGACCCTGCGGCCGGCGCGCTCGCCGCCCGCCTGCGTCGAGGTCTGGCCGCCGAACATCAGCACGAGGTCCGACCCCACCTGGAGGAACGCCGTCCGCAGAGCCAGGTGGAAGCCTTCGCCGTACGAGTATAGGATGACAAAGCAGGCCACTCCCCAGGCCAGGCTGGTGGTGGTGAGGATGCTGCGCCGCCGGTTGAACCTCAGTGCCTGCCCGGCTTCGCGGAAGACAGAGCTAACGCTCATAGCGCAATGCCTCCACGGGCGTCAGGCTGGCCGCGCGCCACGCGGGCCAAAGCGCCGAAGCCACCGCCACGATGCCGAGCGCCGCGAAGGCGATGGCCGTGGTGGTCCCGCTCACCGGAAGTCCGCCGAACATCTCCTGCTTGGGGAGCCGGTTCACCGCCGCGGCGAGGCCATACGCGCCGAGCCAGCCCGCCAGCCCGCTCAAGCCCGCCAGCAGAATGCCTTCCAGCAGGAAATCCGCCAGGATGCGGGCACGAGTGGCGCCCACGGCCTTGCGCAGCCCGATCTCGTGAGTCCGCTCGGCCACCGTCACCAGCATGATGTTCATCACCCCGACGCCTCCCAGCGTAAGCGTCACCACCGCAATCGCCCCCAGAAAAATCGTCATCGAAGTGAAGATGGTATCCACCAGTTGGGCATTTTCCACGGTGTCCCAGATGAAGGTGGCCCCCGAATCGTCCGGCTCGAACCGGTGGTTGCGCCCCAGCACGCGCAGCACCTGGTCCCGCGCGGCCTTCCACCCGTCGAGCGAAGCCGGGACGTAGATCAGGTCGCTCACGATTCCGGGGTGAAAATTCTCGTCCGCCAGCGGCGCGTCGCGCACCATGGTGGAGTAGGGAATGTAGATCTTGTCGCTGTCCAGGCCGTTGTAACTGCTGTTCTGGGTCTTGGGCGGCATGAGACCCACAATCCGGTACGCCAGTCCGTTGATGGCCACGTTGGCGCCCAGCGCGACGGGCCGCTCGCCGTACAATTGCTTCCGGACGTTGTCGCCAACAACCGCCACCCGCGACGCCGCGTCGTTGTCCTGATCCACCAGAAAGCGGCCGCGGTCCACCGGGATGCTGCGGATCTGGGAATACAGCGGCTCCACCCCCATCACCGAAAACGTGCCGCTATTGAACGGGCTTACGGCGCGCACCTGGTTCTGCAGCTCGGCCACTACGTAGCGCACCAGGAAACATTCCGCGCGGATGTCGCGCACGTCGTCGTAGTTGAGCCGGATGCGCCTCCCCGCGCGCCGGCCGCCGGCCTGTTTCTCGGTGCGCCCGGGAAACACGATGACGATGTTCTCGCCGAGCTGCTTGAGCCGGTCGCGCTGGCCTACCTTGAAGCCGTCGCCCATGGCCACAATCAGCACCATCGAGGCGACGCCCCAGGCGATCCCCGCCATGGTCAGGAAGCTGCGCAGCTTGTTGCGCAGCAGGCTGGAGACGACCTGGCCGAATAGTTCCTTCAGGTATGTCACGGGGTTGGTCCTATTGCAGGACTACTTGCTGGCCCTCGGCCAGGCCCTTCAGGATCTCGGTCTTGGATCCGTTGCTGATGCCCGTGGTCACCGTCACGCGCCGCTTTCCGCTCTCGGCGGCGGCGTCCGCCACCTCTACTTCGGTCGAGCGATCCTTCTTATAAATGATGGCCCCCTCCGGAACCGCCAGCACGCGCTTGTGCTCCTCCAGCATGATCTCGGCGTTGGCCGTCATGGTGGCCATGAGTTTCCGGGATTCGTTGGATATGGAAACGCGCACTTCGAAAGTGGTGACGTTGTCCTTCTCCACTCCCATGGGCGAGATCTTGGTTACTTTGCCCTCGAATTTCCGGTCCTTGTACGATTCCACCGTGATGCGGGCCGGCTGCCCGAAGTAGACCATTCCGATGTCGCTTTCGTCCACCTTGCCCTTGACGTACACTTCCCGCAGGTCTCCCAGCGTCATGATCAGAGTGGCGCCCGAGCCCATGGTCAGGATCGAGCTGACGGCGTCGCCCACTTCGCGGTCCCGCGAGAGCACCACGCCGTCGATGGGCGAAGCGATGGTGGCGTTGCGCAGGTCCTCCTCGGACTGCGCCAGGGCCGCGCGGGCTTGCTCCACCTGCGCCTCCGCCTTGGTGATGGCGGCGCGCGCCACCCCCAGGTTGACCTGGGCCTGTTGCTGGCGGTTCACGGCCAGCTCGTAGTTCTTCTCGGCGTCGTCGCGGGCAGTCTGCGGCACCAGCATCTCCTGAAACATCTGGCGCGCGCGCTCCATGTCTCTTTTAAGGAAGGGGACGTCCGGCCCGAGCGCCTCCACCTTGCTCCGCTCATAGTCGGCCTGCGCGCTCTTGAGCATGGCATCGGCCATTCCCAGGGACGCTTGTGCCTGCCGGAGTTTGGGGAGCAGGTCGTTCTGGTCCAGCTCGCAAATCACCTGCCCCTGGCGCACCACGTCCCCGACGTTCACCGGCAGTTTCAGAATGATTCCGCTGGCCTTCGATTTGACTTCCACCTGGGTGGTGGGCTGGATCTTGCCGGTGGCCACGACCGAGCGCGCCAGGTCCATCCGCTCCACGCGAGCGAGTTTTTCGGGATCGATTTTGGCCGGCGTCCGGCTGAGCGCCCGCAGCGAAAAGAAGGCCACCCCGCCAACTGCTAAAACCAATACCAGTGCAATCCAATAAAAATTGTGTTTCTTGTGGCTTGCCATATTACGAGGCCCTATCTCTTTCATGATACGAGGTTGAGCGCCCGTTGGTTCCGTTCGGTGCCAGACACACGCGTCCCAAGGCGCGCTTTTTGCGCCGCGCGGACGCTGGTGTCTGTCACCGAATTTTGCACCAAAAGCAAAACCGCGGGTGGACCGCCTGAGACGGTCGACCCGCGGCACCTCGTTCCGCCGGCAAATGAATGCTTACGGAGTGAAGACCAGCTTGGTCTTGGTTCCGCCCAGCCGAATTTCGGAAATCGTGGCTTTCCCTCCCTGGTCCGAATAACGGACCGCGGTGCTGTCGTACTTCCGCTCCACGTTCTCGATCTTCACCGGAACCTCTACCGACTGCTTTCCATTGATGATCGTGACCTTGTCATTCTCGACATTCAGGCGATAATCCCCCGCCTTCAGTGCGTTACCCTTCACGACGGAAGGCTGGGCTAGTGTGACTTTATAGGTCGCCGCGCTCGCCACTGCAAGCGCCAGGATTGCGAACGTCAGGACGAATTTCTTTAACATAGTGCCTCCTGAACCGGTAGGTTCAATTCTCGATTTGCGGGCCGGTCAGCCCACGCCCAGCTTAGCACCACTACGGCGTGGAGGACAACTATGGGGTCGCCCGCCGCCCGCCGCCGGACTATACTCGGAAGTGCATGCGCCCCACGCTCTTGCTCGCCGCTGCGGTTGTCATAGTATCTTGCCGCTCCGGCAACAACCAATCGAAGCCCGCTTCACAACCACCGGCGCAAGCCGTGACCAAACCTCCGGAAATCCACGAGCCGGAGGAGGCTGAAACGCAGGTGGAGTTTGTGAACGTGAACATCCACCTTGACCCCGTCCTGGTCCTGCACATTCGGCATTTAACAGGCAAGTTTCTTCCCACCAGAAAGGGCCAACCACCGACCTTCGACGATAAACTGTCGTACATCGTCGCCATCGATTCAGCCGAAGTCGGCGTCAGCATGGCGAGCATGACCTATGCCATGAACACGTACGTCTTCGGCGACCCGGATGCGCCTCTCAAAAACCTGCGGCTTAGCAGGCAAGGCAGCCAGATCAAGCAATCGGGCACGCTTAAAAAAGGCATTGGAATCCCCTTTGAGATGGTGGGCACTATGAGTGCGACGCCGGATGGGAAGATCCGCATCCACCCTACCCGGATGAAAGCGGCCCACTTGCCCGTCAAGGGTCTCATGAAACTCTTCGGGCTCGACATGGCCAAGTTGATCAACACCAGGAACACCAAGGGCTTCACCGTGGACGATAACGACGTCATTCTCGACCCCACCCTGATGCTCCCGCCTCCCAAGATGCGCGGGCGCATCACCGCCATTCGCGTCCAGGATGACGAAATCATTCAGACCTTCGGAAAAGAGAAGGCGGGCTTGGCGGCCGGGTCTCGGCACTCGAATTACATTGCCTACCGCGGAGGCGTGGTGCGGTTCGGAAGGCTGACGATGATCGATGCCGATATGCGGCTGATCGATGCCGACCCGTCCGATCCGTTCGATTTCTTCCCCGATCATTACAACGACCAACTGGTGGCGGGCTATTCCAAAACAACCGCTTCCGGGGGACTGTTGGTCTACGTGCCGGATTACAACAAGATTTCGAAACCGCTCACGCCGCGCTGAAGCAGCGCCGTCGGCCGCCCCCCTCAGCCTTTGATGACACCCATGGGGCGCAGGCGTGCCACCTTGCGCGCCAGCCCGGCGTTGTGGACCACCTTGATCGCTCCATCTTCTTACGAAGGTCGGCTGTTTCCAGCGGCCTCACCCGAAATCGGCCCGACGTTCCCGGCGGCGATTCCGGCGGGCGTTCTATAATCGAATTTGCCAAAGGATCGATTGCCGGATGCGCCACTTGCGTTTATCAACGAGGGGCTGCGTCTGAGGAGAACTAGATGAGATGCCGAATTTGCGGGGGTCTGCTGGAGTCGCGAGTCACGGATCTGCCGTTCAAGATCGGTGATTCCTCGATCGTGATCCTCAGGTCGCTCCCGGTGCTTCAGTGCCGGCAGTGCGGTGATGCGGAGTTGGAGCAGGTAACCATGTCGCGGGTGGATCAGCTCCTCGCCGCGGTAGAGGGATCCGCCGAACTGAAGGTCATCCGATACGCTGCGTGACCCCCATCACCCTTTGATGACGCCCATGGGACGCAGGCGCGCCACCTTGCGCGCCAGGCCGGCGTTGTGGACCACCTCGATCACTTCATCCACGTTCTTGTAAGCTTCGGGAAGCTCTTCGAGGATGCCGTCGCGGGTTTCGCTGCGCACCAGGATGCCGCGCTCTTCCAGCTTGTCCCGCTCTTCGCGCGCGTTGCGCCCCTTGCGCGCGGCGGTGCGGCTGAGCAGGCGTCCGGCGCCGTGGCACACGCTGCCGAAGGTCTCTCTCATGGCGCCCTCGCTGCCTGCGAGCACCCATGAGGCCGTTCCCATGCTGCCGGGGATGAAGACCGGCTGCCCCACCGCGCGGTAATCGGCGGGGATCTCGCGGTGCCCGGCGGGGAAGGCCCGGGTGGCCCCCTTGCGATGCACCAGCACTTCGCGCCGGCGGCCTTCCACCTCGTACCGCTCGCGCTTGGCGATGTTGTGGCACACGTCGTAGACCAGATCGAGGCGCGCGGCGCCGCCAAAAACCCGCTGGAACGCCCCGCGCAGAAAGTGCAGGATGGCCTGCCGGTTGGCCCACGCGAAATTGGCGGCGGCGCACATGGCCGCCAGATAGCGCTCGCCTTCCTCCGAGCGAATCGGGCCGCAGGCGAGTTGCCGGTCGGGCAGCGAGATGTGGTATTTGGCCATCGACTGGTTCATCACCGAGACATAGTCCGTGCACACCTGGTGGCCCAGCCCGCGCGAGCCGGAGTGAATCAGCGCCACCACCTGGCCTTGCCAGATTCCGTAGGCGCGGGCGGCCGTTTCGTCGTGCACCTCTTCCACGTACTGGACCTCCAGAAAATGGTTGCCGCTTCCCAATGTTCCAAGCTGCGGCAGGCCGCGTTCGCGCGCGCGCTCGGATACCGCCGCGGGGTCGGCGCCCTCCAGCGCGCCGCCGGCTTCGGAGAAATCGGCGTCGCTCTGCTCCCCAAAACCGTTCTTCACCATCCAGCGCGCGCCTTCCACCAGGATTCGCTCCAGGTCGCGCGCGCCGATCTTCACGAATCCCGACCCCCCAACGCCGCACGGGACATCGCGGAAAATCTGGTCGACCAGTTCCCGCAATCGCGGCCGCACGGCCGCCTCTTCGAGCGTGGTCCGCACCAGCCGGACGCCGCAGTTAATGTCGAAGCCGACGCCGCCGGGTGAGACCACGCCATCGCCGCAGTCCATGGCCGCCACGCCGCCGATAGGGAACCCGTAGCCCTGGTGAATATCGGGCATGGCCAGGCTCGATC
This sequence comes from Bryobacteraceae bacterium, assembly GCA_049516835.1. Classification (GTDB taxonomy): domain Bacteria; phylum Acidobacteriota; class Terriglobia; order Bryobacterales; family Bryobacteraceae; genus Fen-178. The sequence goes on from JBEKSR010000110.1 coordinate 8,601, forward strand.
CCACGATTCCCGGCAGCGTCGCCACGTTCATGGCCTGTTCCAGCGAGAGATCCTTGCGGATCTGCGCCATCAGGGCCTCGCTGGCGTAGACGATGACGTCCGTCCGCATGCCCCGAGCCTCATCGCGGGGAATGCGATGGCGCAACGCGTCAATGGCCTCGATCCGCATATCAGATATCCAGGTACACTTCGGCCACCCACCAGCCGCCGCGCCGCTCGATCTTCAACTGGTGATACGTCACGGCCTTCACAATCAAGCGCGCGCGGTGGCGCAGCGGATCGCGCGGTTCGCCCAGGCCCACGGCCTCGATGGCGGTATCCCGCAACTGCGTCACCCGGAAATCCCGGAAGGTAATGCGCTTTCCATCGAACCAGTAGAGCACTTCGTTCAGCCAATCCACCAGCAGAGATTCGCGGTCGCCGCTTTCCACCGCCAGCGGGTACTCTTCCTTGGGCAGGGCCGCGGCAGGATCGGCGGCAATGGAAAGCATGGCCAACGCGGAATGGGCGAACAGTTCCGGAAGCGTGCCGCCAAACGCGCGAAAGCCGATATCCGCGGGATGTTCGAGCACCTCGAAATCACGGGGGCCCATGTCACCATGCTAAACTAGCGGGCCACTATGATCGACCCACCCGCGCCGCGGGTCACCCTCCACCAATTCGAGGTCGAGTATCGCGGCCGGCATCTCATTCACGCCGCCGTGGATCATTGGGCGGCCCAGAGGCCCGGCGACGCCGCCGTACTGAACGCCTCCCGCGGCTCCAAGCTGACATGGACCGATTTGCAGCGCGGCTCGATGGCGCTGGCCGCGGAACTCTCGCGGATGGGATTCCGCAAGGGCGATTTCCTGGCCGCGTCCCTGCCCTTGCTGAACGAGCACATCCTGCTCGAGTACGCCTGCTTCCGCCTGGGCGTCATCCACGCGCCGCTCGACCTCCGGCTCCAGCCCGCCGAAGTGCTGCGCTGCCTGGGGCTGATTCGAGCCAGAGGCTATGCCTTCCACTTCCCGGCGCTGGGCGAAGCTGTGCACCAACACTGCGATTCCATCGAGCACCTGATACAATTCGCTCCGCCCCGAGAGTGCGGGGTGCCCCCTGGGCCCGGCGCCGTCAGCTTCGCCGATCTGATGGCGCGCGCCGGGCCCAGAGGGCACCCCGGCGCGGCTATGGCGCCATCGGACGTGACGGAGCGGGACGGCGCGCAGGTCATTTTCACCACCGGTTCCACCGGATCGCCCAAACCCGCGCTGCTTTCTCATCGCGGAATCGCCTGCCAGAATCTGTGCCTGGGCAAGGCCTTCCATTTCACGCCGGAACAGCGCGTGCTCTGCAATTTGCCGGCGTCGCACGTGGGCGGCCAGGCCGAGGTGCTCATGACCACGCTGTTCATGGGCGGGACCGCCGTCACGCTGGAGGTCTTCGATCCTGTGAAGTCGCTGGACGCCATGGAACGGCTGGGCGTCACTCTGATCGGCCAGATTCCCGCCATGTTCCAACTGGAGTGGCGAACGGCGGATTACGGCCGGCGCAATCTCGCCAGCCTTCGAACCGCGGTCTACGGCGGGCAGGCTGTCTCACGGCCATTCCTGGACGAAATGCTGAAAATGGCGCCACAAATCTCGACCGGCCTGGGCCTGACCGAAACCTCCGGCTTCTGCACCTACACGGCTCTCACCAACGACGCCCGGGCCCTGGCGCGCGGCATCGGCTGGGCCATGCCGGCATACCCCATGTCGATTCGGCAACCGATGAAGGGCGATGGGTCGGCCGGCGGCGAGGTGTCCGCCGGGGAAATCGGCCACGTCTGTTTTCGCGGCCCGCAGACCTTTCTCGGCTATGTCAACGACCCGGAAGCCACCGCGGCCACGCTCGCCACCGATGGCTGGCTGTACACCGGCGACATGGGCCGCGCGGACGAGCACGGTTTGCATTTCTCCGGCCGCGCCAAGTGGGTGCTGAAACCCGCGGGTTACCAGGTCTTTCCAGGCGACGTCGAAACGCATTTCAGCAGTCTGGCCGATCAGGTAGCCAACATCGGAGTGGTGGGCCACCCCCACCGTATCTGGAGCGAGGGCATCATCGCGTTTGTCGAGAAGCGCCCCGGTGCGGACCTCACCGAAGCCGAGCTTCGCATGCACGCGCGTTCCCTGACGGCCTATATGCGCCCGCTGCACTACGTGATCCTCGAACCCGGCGCGATGCCCCTGAACCGCACGGCCAAGGTCGACGTGGTTCGCCTCCAGGAACTCGCCAAAGAAGAGGTCAACCGGCTCCGCCAGCGCGGCCGATGGGACGCCGGGGACTGACAGACGCAAGCGTCTGTCCCACCCTGGATTCTGTGGGGCAGGCTTTTCAGCCTGCGGACCCGCTTTCCAGCGGGTCCAGCCGGCCGGAAGGCCGGCTTGCGGGCAGGATTGCCCGCCTCACAATCCATGCAGAATATCGATTTCACGAAAACTAAGTGGCATTGGACTGGCAGCCTGCGGCCGAGTGGTACTCGGCCTGCCTGCCGCTGCTTTGTGGGATAGGCGCTTCCGCCTGTCAATCGATTTCTTCACTACCGCGCCACGTTCTTGTACACCCGTCCGCCCTTCATGACGAATACCACCCGGCGCACGGCTGTGATGTCCTCGAGCGGGTCGCCCTGGACGGCCACCAGGTCCGCTTCGAGGCCCGCGGCAACGGACCCGATCCGGTCGCCCATGCGCAGCGCTTCCGCCGCCACCGAGGTGCCGCTCAGAATGGCGTTCATGGGCGTATCGCCGCCGTCCTTCACGCGGTAGATGAACTCCTCCGCGTTGCGCCCGTGGGCGCCGGCCACGCCGTCCGTGCCCAGAACCACCTTCACGTTGTGACGGCGGGCGCGCTTCAGAACGTCGGCCACCAGCGGTAGCGCCTTCTCCATGGCCGCGAATCCCTCTTCCGTGTAGTTCCCGATGCCGAGGAACTTGGGCTTGTTGTCGAGATAGTTGTGCAGCACCAGAAAGTTGGGATCGAAGTACACGCCGCGATCGGCCATCAACTGCAGAGTCGCATCGTCCAGGAACGTGCCATGCTCGATGGAGGTGCATCCCGCCAGGATGGAGGCGCGCGCCCCGCCGATCGCGTGCGCGTGGACCACGCTGCGAAGCCCCAAAGCCGTGGCCTCGCCGCAGGCCGCCTGAATCTGCTCATTGGTCATGGTCTGGGCGCCGCCGTCGCGGATGCTCGCCGTGGCAAATAACTTGATGACGTCGGCGCCATCCGCCTTCATCTTGCGGGCATATTCCCGGATCTGCTCCGGGGTCCCGGTGGTCTCGCTGATGGAGCCGAGCGAGGTCAAAATGCGCGGCCCTGGAATGGCGCCCGCGTTGATCATGTCGCGCACCGGGCCTTCCACCGCGGAGCCCAGACACTGCTCGGTGGTGAAGCCGCCCATCAATGTCGCATACGCGTTGGCCTCGGTGTACAGCGCGGTCTCCTGCGGGGTCGTCTGGCTGCCTCGTCCGCCCTGGTCGAGCCGGTTCTCCTTATTGAAGAACCACCCCAGGTGCGCGTGCGTATCGATCCAGCCGGCCATCACGGTGAGCCCGCTCAGATCGTACGCGGCCGGTCCCTTGGTGGCATCGCGAACCGCGCTGATGCGGCTCCCGCTGATCACGATGTCTTTGTTCTTGAGGACATGGCCCTTGCCGTCGATCAGGTTGGTGGTCCTCAACACAACGGTCTGGGCCGCCAGGAAAGTGGGCAGGAAAGCCAAGGCGAAAACTCTCGATAGCTGCATGGATATCGGAGGAGAGTATAGCGCATTCAGCCTGCTGGAGCATGTTACAATCGGACCCAGAGGGGGGTCCTCGCGTGCGAAGGTGTCTGTGGCTGTTCGTTTTTCTCGCTGTTCTGAGCGCGTCCGGAGCTTCACCGCTGACGCCGCGCCCTGGTTGGATCTTCGTGCCCGGCGCGCAGGACTTACTTCAACCCGTCCACTGGGGCTGTCTTTATAGTGTTTCGCTAGGGGCGAACTCACTCACGATCACAGCCAGCACTGGATACAACACCATCATCAACAGTTCCGGACCGTCGCTTCAGGTGCAGGGCGATTTCAGGTTCTGGCGCAACTCTCCGCTCCCGCCCCAAACTCGGGAACATATCTCACCCTAGTGGGCGCATTGAATACCGGCGACCAGTGGTGGCAAGGCCTCAAGCGGCTCGACGTCGGCGGGTCCAACAATCGAATTGTGGTCGGTTACTATACGGGCGATTCAGCGAATCCCACTTCGCTATCCTTTCCGATGCCGGCCGGCGCCACGGATCCAATTGAAGTCGAAGCCGCGCGCGTGGGCAACAAGATTGTCGTGTTCGTCAATGGTTCCCAGGTGGGAAGTTTCAATGACCCTGGCCTGTTTGCCTCGGGCCAGGTGTTTCTTGGCTTTAACGTTGCGCCGAATAACACTCTGACGGTTCTTGCCTTGGCCGCGGCCATGCCTTCGTCGGGTCCCAGCGTCACGCTGACTGCTCCCTATCTCCAGGTCGCGAAGCGTACCGGTTCGGGTCTGCGCGATCTAGCCGGCCCATCCGGCCCGCTGATCGGCACCGCAGTCGATCCCGCCGATTTTTCCGATCCCGGCTACGCGCAGGCATTGGGACGCGAGTTCGATTTGGTGGTCCCGAACAACGCCATGAAGTTCGCCGAAACCGAGCCCGCGCCTCACCAATTCAAGTTCTGCGCCGCCGATCGGGTTGTCGCCTACGCGCAGGCCAACGGTATGAAGGTGCGCGGGCACAACCTGGTGTGGCAACAGGACCTTCCTTCGTGGCTCACCAGCGGCAACTATTCGAGCGCCGAGGCAGCCGCCATCCTACAGGAGCACATCAACACCGTGATGGGCCGTTACAAAGGCCAGCTCATCGATTGGGATGTGGTGAACGAAGCGATTACCTACAGCGCGCCTTACGGCCCCCAGCCCTCGTATTGGCTCAATCAGCTCGGCACTAACTACATCGACATGGCCTTCCAATGGGCTCACGCCGCCGATCCCAGCGTGAAGCTGTTTTATAACGACACCGGTGGCGAGGGATTGGGGGCAAAATCCGACGCGGTCTACAACCTGGTGCAGGGAATGGTTAACCGGAAGGTGCCTATAGACGGCGTCGGCCTGCAGATGCACGTGACTCTCAACTCCGCGCCGTCTCAGGCCGACATCTCCTCCAACATGAAGCGCCTGGCCGCCCAGGGCCTCGAGATCCACATCACGGAAATGGATGTCCGGCTCCCGGTGGACTCCAACGGCAACGCGTCCGCCGCCGCTCTGGCATCGCAAGCTGCCATCTATCAGTCCGTCATGTCGGCCTGTCAGGCTGCCCCCAATTGCACCGCATTCCTCACCTGGGGAATCAGCGACGCGTATTCGTGGATTCCAGGCGCATATCCAGGATTCGGCGCCGCTCTGTTACTGGACGCCAAGTTCCAACCCAAGCCCGCCTATAACTCAGTGGCCGGCGTGCTCAGTTCGAATAACCACACGCCCGTCCCATCCATCGCCGCAGTCACGAATGCGGCGAGCTTTGCCGCGGGAGTCGTAGCTCCGGGCGAAATCGCGACCCTCTTCGGCAACAATCTCACGTCGGCTACTGGAATCAATCTCGCTCCGTCGCTCCCGCTTCCCACCGAATTCCTGGACGTCGCGGTGCGCGTCAACGGCTCACCGGCCCCATTATTTGCGATCGACAACGTGAATGGCCAGCAGCAGATTAACTTTCAGGTTCCTTGGGAGGTCGCCAATCAGACCACAGCCACAATTGAAGTTCTGCACTCCGGCATAGTGAGTCATAGCGTCTCGGTGCCGGTGGTGGCCGCTCAGCCCGGCATTATCAACTACAGTTCCGGTGGGAATAACTTCGGTGTCATACTGCACGCCAATTATCAACTGGCGGACATCGGTCACCCTGTTAAGTCGGGCGAAACGGTGCTGATCTATTGCACCGGTCTCGGCGTGGTTAATTCGCCGCCCGCCGACGGAGCCCCTGCCAGCGGCCAGACCACGATTGCCGCCCCGGTGGTCACCGTCGGGGGAATCTCAGGCGCGGTGGCCTTCAGCGGCCTGGCGCCCGGCTTCGTCGGCCTGAATCAAGTCAACGTCGTAATTCCGCCAGGCGTGCCCTCCGGCAACCAGCCGGTGGTCCTGACAATTGGGAGTGCCGCCAGCCCGCCCGTCCTGATACCGCTGCAGTAGTGGGCGTAGCGCCGGCGGTCTTGCCGCCGGTGGGTTGTCCGGACTAGAACAACGCCGGCGGCAAGACCGCCGGCGCCACAGTTTTGTCAACATGCCAGACTATGAAGCCTGGGGGTGTCTACCGCTCCGCCGATGGCGGCGTCTTCCGTTCCGACAAAGGCGGCCGCACCTGGTCCAGCATCGTCAACCAGCCCACCGCGCAGTTCTACCGCGTGGCGCTCGACGAAGATTTCCCCGACCACCTCTACGGCGCGCAGCAGGATAACTCCACCGTTCGCATCGCCAGCCGCACCAACGGTGGCGGCATCGCCGAACAGGACTGGTACGATGTGGGCGGCGGCGAAAGCGGCTGGATCGCCCCTGACCCGCGCAACTCCGAGATTGTCTACGCCGGCTCCTACGATGGCCTCGTCACAACCAATTTCCCAAATAGAATCAATAGCTTAAGTCAAATCCCCATCTGCCCCGCGCTACACTGGAGGTGGTGAAGGATACCCGCGGGCACACCCTTGGGGAACTACGATTGGCTTTGTTCCTCCGCGCTTCGGTAAACCAGCCGCACCCGCCGAATTGGCTTCGTTTCGTCATTTCCCGTTGCCGCCACAGTCCGGCCCCGCCAGCACCCCGCTGGTCGTGCGCCAGCCCTTTGATTCAATTGGAGTTAACTCAAAAATGGCTTCGTTTCGTCATCTCCTGGCTGGCCACCCGGCCCAATTCCACCGTATTCCTGCTAACCGCTCCCTAAAGCCGCAGTCTAAAGGACAGCCGGGATGGAGCTGACCGACTCAGCCATTATCACCAAGGCGCGCTTGGGCGATGCCGACGCGTTTCGGGTGCTGGTGGAGCGCCATAGCCGTCCTCTGTTCCGCCTGGCATTTCGCATGACTGGCAACCAACAAGACGCCGAGGACGTGGTGCAGGAGAGCTTTCTCCGGGCCTGGCGCCAACTCGGCAGGTTCGATGAACGGGCGAGTTTCGGAACCTGGCTCTACCGTATCGCCACCAACTGCTCGCTGGATGTGATGCGCGGGCGCAAGCGGCGCTCCAATCTTTCCGAGGTGGAAGATCCGGTCCTCGCGCTGCCCTCCGGCGATCCGTCGCCCGAGCGCGTGGCGATGAGCGGTGAGGTCCGCGAGCGCGTGGCCGAAGCCATGGACGAGCTGACCGCCTCCGAGCGGACCGCCTTCGTGCTGCGGCACTTCGAAGGCATGCGTATTGAAGACGTCAGCCGCGTCCTGGGGTGTCAACCCGGCGCGGCCAAGCACAGCGTGTTCCGCGCCGTACGGAAACTGCGGCGGGCGCTGGAACCTTTAGCGAGTGGGGCAAGATGAACCACCTGAGCGAAGAGCAATTGATGCTGCACTACTACGGCGAAGAGGACGATGCCCTCCCCGCCGAGCGGCACCTCGGCGAATGCGACGACTGCCGCGCGCTCTATGGCTCGCTCCAGCGGGCCTTGAACGTGGTGGATTCTCTGCCCGTGCCGGAGCCCGGCGCGGAGTACGCCGAGCAGGTTTGGAAGCGCATCGAACACCGGCTACCGGCGCGGCGCGGCGTCCGTTGGATCTGGGACCTGCCTGCTCGGTGGCGGTGGGCTGTGGCCAGCGCGGCTTTCGCGGCGCTTCTCGTGGCGGCGTTCCTGACGGGCCGTTCTTACCCTCACCCGCGCCAGCCCGCCCAACTGGCCGCCGCCGACCCCCAGGCCGGTGAGCGCATCCTGCTGGTGGCGGTCGGCGATTACCTGGAGCGTTCTCAAATGGTCCTGATCGAACTGGCCAACGCCCGGACCCAAGGCCCGCTGGATATCTCCTCGGAGCAGGAGCGCGCGGTGGACCTGGTCAGCGAGAATCGCCTCTACCGGCAGACCGCGGGCCACACGGGAGACGCGGCCGTAGCCAGCGTCCTCGACGAACTCGAGCGGGTGCTGCTGGATATCACCCACGCGCCCTCGCGCCTCTCGCCGGGGGAATTGGAAAAGTTGCGCCAGAGGCTGGAGGCCGAAGGCATTCTATTTAAGATCCGGGTGCTGGGCGCGAATGTCCGGAACCAGGAAGGTCAAACACTATAAAGAAGGTTCAAACCATCATGATTCACTCTCGAATACTCACTTCGATTTGCGGCCTGGTGTTGACGGCCGCCCTGGCGCTGGCGCAGGCTCCGGCGCCCGCTGTCCCCCCGCAACCGCCGGCAGCGCCGGCCCCAGCGGCAGCGCCGCGCCCAGCCCCGGCGCCGATGGCGCCCTTTTACATGTCCGCCCCCGACTGGTTCAGCGATGCGGTGCGAGAGAAAATGGCACTTGCCCAGGACAAGGCTCAGTTGGCTCTGGCTCAGTATGCCAGGCTGAGCCGCACGGACAGCGACGATCGCCTCTACCAGGACGGCCAGCGCGCGCTCGACAGCCGCCACTGGGACCAGGCACTGGAAGATTTCAACCAGGTGGCCGCGCGCGCCGGTTCGCGTGCGGATGGCGCCATCTACTGGAAGGCCTACACGCTCAACAAACTGGGCCGCCGCGACGAAGCTATGGCGGCCATCGCCGAGCTGCGCAAATCGTATGCCAGCAGCCGCTGGCTCGACGATGCCAAAGCGCTCGAGGTCGAAGTCAAGCAGGCCGCCGGCCAGAAAGTGTCGCCCGAAAGCGAATCGGATGAGGACCTCAAGCTGATGGCCATCAACGGCCTCATGCAGTCGGATTCCGAGCGCGCCATACCGCTGCTCGAAAACCTACTGAAGGGCGCGCAATCGCCCAAGTTGAAGGAGCGCGCGCTGTTTGTGCTGGCGCAGAGCAGCGTGCCCAAAGCGCAGCAACTGCTCGAGCAGGTGGCGCGGGGCGGCGGCAATCCCGACCTCCAGGTGAAGGCCATCACCTATGTGGGCGTGGCCGGGCGGAAGCAAGGCGCCGGCAACGGGCAGCTTCTCTCTGAGATTTACGCATCCACCAACGATGCCAACGTGAAGCGCGCCATCTTGAGCGCCTACATGGCCAACCGCGACACCGAACACCTGTTGCAGGTGGCCAAGACCGAGAAGACGTCCGAGCTGCGAATCGGCGCCATCCGCTTTGTAGGTAGTAGCGGCGGCGGCGATGCGCTGGTGGCCATCTACGCTTCCGACCAGGACAAGCAGGTGAAGCAGACCATCGTCGAGACACTCTTCGCCCATAGCAATGCCAAGGCACTGGTGGACTTGGCGCGCAACGAGAAAGACGCGGAAATGAAGAAGACCATCGTCCGATATCTCTCCACCATGAAAGGCAAGGAAGCCACCGACTACTTGATGGAGCTGCTCAAGTGACGCGCGCCTTCTGGCTGATGGCGGCCGCGCTGCCGCTCGCCGCGCAACCCAAGTTGCTCATCAACGCCAAGGTGGACACGCGCTCGGCCGCCGCCGGGCTGGAGCGCGAGTTTCGGACGCTGCTCACCGCCCAGCCGCAGCCGGCATGGATCGGATATACCGTGCCGGCCGCCGGCGGCTCCCACCTTGGGTGCGAGCTGGTCAGCCCCGGCGGATGGTATGCCCCCGGCGTCATACACCTGGAGCCGCCCGACCACGCCGTGATTCTGTTCCGCGTGGAGGCCAACGCGGTGAGCCGCATCCGCACGCTGTCGCCGGAGTGCGAAATCGACGCCGGCGGCGATCCGGTGCACTGGCTCGCGGACGTCCAGCCCGCCGAGAGCGTTGCCCTGCTGGTGACATTCGTCCCGCAGCGCGATGTCCGCGGCGATGGCGCGGTGAAGGCCATCGCGCTCCACGCCGGCCCGGCGGCCGACGCCGCTCTCGAGCGATTCGTGGCGCCCGATCAGCCCGAATCGTTGCGCCAGCGGACGGTCGGCTGGTTCGGCTCGGCGCGTGGCCGGCGGGGGTTTGAAGCGCTGAAGAACCTGGTTGCGAGCGACCCCAGCGAACCCGTGCGCGAGCGCGCCATCTCCACCCTGGCGGTCAGCAAGGAGCCGGAAGCCGCCGATCTGCTGATTTCCCTCGCGCGCAACGATCGAAATCCGCGCCTGCGGGCGCAAGCCGTTTCGGCGCTCGGCCGCAAGTCCGGGCCGAAGATGATCGCCGCGATCCGCGAGGTCATCGAGAAAGATCCGGATACGCAGGTGAAGCGCCGCGCCGTTTCCGCGCTGCATGCCCTTCCCGACGGCGAGGGCATTGCGCCGTTGATAGAAGTGGTGAAGACCACTCAAAATGCGGATGTGCGGAGGCAGGCCATGTCTTCGCTAGGCCAGTCCCGCGACCCGCGCGCGCTGGCGTTTTTCGAGGATGTGCTGAAGCGGTGACAAATCCGGCCAATCTGAGCCTATTCTCCCGGCCCTCGGCCGCTGCGCCCAAATCTGCGGCGATCGACAGTATGACCGATCTGTGGGACGGATGCAGTCGGCCCCCGCAAGTCCCTGAACGCGCCGATACCGGCCGAAGGATACTTGGCATCCGTTCCGCTTTGCGGTAGCATCAACAGGGCCTCCCGCGCGATGCAAGCGGGCTTGGCCAGTTGGCCA
>JBEKSR010000111.1:0-18796 GCA_049516835.1 Bryobacteraceae bacterium
TTGCTACGATCGGGGCTAAGCCTTGAGGGATGTGGTGGCTACAAGCCCTATCGCAAAAACGTTGGGACAGCAGTGGGTCAGACGCATTTTTGCGCCTTCCGAAAATGCGTCTGACCCCTTTTCCCTTACCGCGTCCGCTTGACGACGCCAGCTTCAATCGGGGCGGCCGCTGGGCCGGGCGCGCCCACAGGATCCGCGATGCCCGCGGGTCCCGGGGTCTCCGGGGTAGCCGGCTTGCGAGGCGGCCGCCGGTCCAGGCGGTTGGTGATGAACTCCTCGCGCGCCTTGTGCCGGCGCGACGTCCCTGGGTTGCCTCCCAGCGCAGCCCACTCCTCCGCGGTGATTTCCTGAATCGCGAGCAGATATTTCTGGTAGTAGTTTCGCAGCCGCTCCTGCACCGGCTTGAGGGCCGAATGGTACAGCAGAAACAGCACCTCGTCCGGCGCCGCCGGGGAGACCAGGTGGTACACCTGCGAGGCCTTCTTGATGCGCGCCGAGCGAAGCGCCCTCTCCAGCTTTTTGGCGCGAGCTTCCAGCTTCTGCCACTGATCCACCTGCGCTTTGGGCATCTCGGTGGCGGCGATCAGAGCCTGCTTCTCCTTGGGGGTAAGCCTCTCGGTGAGCGCCCACAGGAAAGGTCCGAAACGCGCCGTGCGCGAACGGGCGTCGTCGGGCAGCAGACGGCTGATCCTCTCAAACCTGGTGATGCCGGGCAGGTTCATCTTGGGACCGGCCAGCACGGGCGAGAACAGCGTCAGCAGGCCGGCCTCGCCGAGCGCCCGCAGAATGTCGGCCGGATTGTCTTCGGCGCCGATGCGTCTGAGCTCCTCGGCCAAGGCCCGCGGTGGAATCATCTTCTCCACCCCGGCGTCGCGCGCGTTGGCCACCTGCATCTGGGTGCGCTCCTCCACCGTGAAGCCCAGGCGTACGCGGAACCGAACCAGGCGAAGCAGCCGGGACGGATCGTCGTAAAAGCCGTACGCGTTAGACGCGCGAAGCTCGTGACGCTCGATATCCGCCAGCCCGTTCATAGGGTCGAGCAGAAGCCCGCGCGAAGCCTTGTTTAGCGACAGCGCGATGGCGTTGCAGGTGAAGTCGCGGCCCCTGAGATCCTCTTGGATAGTGGCTGGTGTCACCTGCGGCTTGCCTCCCGCGCGCGCGGATTTCTCCTGCCGCGACATGGCAACCTGCGCCGTGACACCGGTGGGGAACACCAGTTCCGCGCTCTTGCGGTTGTCATCCTCCAGCACCGTCCTGGCGCCGGCGTTCTCGCAGAGGGCTTTCGCCACCTTCAGCGCGTTGCCTTCCACGGCGAAGTCCAGGTCGCGGATGCGGAATCCGGCCAGCATGTCGCGCATCGCGCCACCCGTCAGGAACACGTTGACGTTGGCCTGTCCAGCAGCCGTTTGCACCTCTTCTACCACCCGGTTCTGATCCGAACTCAGGTGGCTTTCCAGCATGTAGATGTAATCGCTCATCGCATCGGGTCTCCGTTCAGGCTCGGGGGTGGTGTTTCTCTACAGTGTCCCGAAGCCTCGACCGCATGACATGCGTATAAATCTGCGTGGTCGAGATGTCGGCGTGCCCCAGCATGACCTGCACACTACGGAGGTCGGCCCCGCCCTCGAGCAGGTGCGTGGCGAAGCTGTGACGAAGCACGTGGGGCGTAAGCCCATCAAATATCCCTGCTTTCCGGCCATATCCGGCCAGAAGCTTCCAAAACGCTTGGCGGGTGAGGCAGCCGCCGCGCGCGGTTATGAAAAGGTATCGGCTGGCCCGGCCCTTGAGGAAAGCGCCGCGGCCGTTGGCGAGATAATCTTCGACGGCGCGGACAGCTTCCTTCCCAACTGGCACCAGACGCTGCTTATTACCCTTGCCGGTGGTCCGCAGAACCCCAAGGTCCAGGTTCAGGTCACCGACACCCAGCCGGCACAACTCCGAGACCCTCAAGCCGGTGGCATAAAGCAATTCCAGCATGGCGCGGTCCCGTAGACCCCTGGGGCGGGAACTGTCGGGAGCCGCAATAATTCTATTGATCTCCTCTAAATTCAGGAACTTAGGAATCGTCTGCCATTGCTTCGGCGCGCGCAAGTGCTCCGTCGGGTCAGACTCGACGAGCCCTTCCCTCAGGAGAAAACCGTAGAAGTTTCGGAGAGTGGTAAGATGTCTGGCGATGGACCGGTTGCTCAAACCAGATTGGTATAAATGATCCAGATAATGGCGGAGCGTTTCCGTGCCGGGCAGCGCCGCGCCCTCTCCGAGAAAGGTACTAAACCTTGAAAGATCAGTGGCATAGGCTTCCAATGAGTTGGCCGAGAGGCCGCTTTCCAGACGGCAGAAGTTCAGAAATGCGGTCATCTGGTTGCGGAACCGGGCGGAATTTGCGTTCAGCACTCCAGACATCGTGCCAATGATACAATAAGCGCCGAAATGTTTGATACATAGTTGTAGCAAAAGAGGCAAGATTTGGCCAGTTCCACCACCAAAAAAGTAGTCATCCGAAGATTCCAGAAGGAACCGCTGGCCGGGTACGTCAATTCGGGTTCCTACCTGCAGCCGGCTGGAGTGGATCTGCTCTCGGCACAGGGCAACGTCTCGACCGTCCCCTATGAGGAGATCAAGACCATTTCTTTTGTGCGCGATTTTGAGGGCGCCGGGGAGACCGGGCGGCGGGTTTTCAATACCCGCCCGAAGATGGAGGGGCTCTGGGTGAGCCTCCAGTTCCGGGACGGCGAGGTGATGGAGGGAATCATGCCCAACAACCTGCTGCAACTGGAGCCATACGGGTTTACGGTGATTCCCCCGGATCCGTACAGCAACCATCAACGGGTTTTCATTCCGCGGGCCGCGGTCGAGTCCGTCGAGGTGCTGGGAGTGGTGGGGAGTCCGCTGAAGAAACGGAAGGCTAAAGCCGTTCCCAAGGAGCAGATCGGGTTGTTCGACGAGTAGGCACGCGGGGTTCCCGCCGATTTCGTGGGGCCCCCGCGGATTTGTGGTCAAAAAGCGCACTTGCCGTATCGCGGACGGCGGCAAAACGAGATACAGTATACTAGTATTTAATACAAACGAGTCTCAGTTGGAGGTTTTATGAAGTTCCGCAACCTGATCCTGGCGACCGCCGGGCTCCTGTTCTTTGGTTTCACTTCGCTGGCCCAGATCACGGCCATCGAAGGAGATGTGAAGGGTGATGACGGGAAGCCGCTGGTGGGCGCCGTGGTGAAGATCGATCGCTACGACATTACCGCACACTACAAGACCAAGACCGACAAGAAAGGACACTACTTCTACAACGGTTTGCCGCTGGGCAATTATAACGTCACGATAGAAGTGGACGGCAAAGACGTCGATCAGACCAAGGGCGTGAGGTCGAGGTTGGGCGATCCCACCAACGTTTCTTTCAACTTGCAGGCTTCCAAGCAATCCCGCGACGCGGCTCAGGCCGCCATGCAGAAGGCCGCCGAAGGCGGCCAGTTGCCCAAGGACATGGAGCGCGGCATGACCGCCGCCGAGAAGGCCGCGTGGGAGAAAACCCTCAAAGAGCGGGAAGGGCAGTTGAAGCAGCACAAGGAGTTGAACGACGCGTTCAACGCCGGCATGACGGCCATGGCGGACAAGCAGTACGACCAGGCGGTTCAGGCCTTGACCAAAGCCAGCGAGATCGGTCCCCAGGAGCTGGCCGTTTGGGCCAACCTGGCGGACGCTTACATGAAGCTGGCAGGCACCAAGACCGGGCCGGAGTTCGACGACGCCGCACAGAAGGGCCTGGATGCTTACTCCAAGGCCATCGCGCTGAAGCCTGAAGATGCTGCCACCCACAACAACTACGCCTTGGCGCTGGTGCAGGCCAAGAAGATCCCCGAGGCCCAGGCCGAGCTCACCAAGGCCGCGCAACTCGACCCGACCAATGCCGGCAAGTATTACTACAATCTCGGCGCCGTGCTCACCAATGCCAACCAGGCCGATGCCGCAGCCGATGCCTTCCAGAAGGCCATCGCCGCCGATCCGAAGTACGCCGAGGCCTATTATCAATATGGCGTCTACCTGGTGGGCAAGGCGTCATTTGGAGCCGATGGCAAGGTGACGCCGGTTCCCGGGACCGTGGAGCAATTCCAGAAGTACCTCGAGCTTGCTCCCACCGGCCAGTTTGCGCAACCGGCCAAGGACATGCTGGCCACCCTCAGCGCCACCGTGGATGTTTCTTACAAGAACCCCAACGCCAAAGAGGCTCCCAAGAAGAAGAAGTAGTAAGCTAGAGTCCGGGGCGGAAGCATCGCGTCCCGCCCCGATTCCATGATCCGCCTCTTCTTTCGATTCATTGTCCTCCCCGTTTTGCTTTTCTACCTGGTGAGAGCAATCCTCAGGAGCATCATCGAGGGTTTCCGCTCGACTCTCGGGCCGCAGAACGCGGTCAGGCAACCGCCCGCGGTGCGCTCCGGAGGAGAACTCAAGAAGGACCCGGTGTGCGGCACGTATGTCTCGACCACCGCCAGCATCGCGCGGACAGTCAACGGAGAGGTCCTCCATTTCTGCTCCAAAGAATGCAGCGAGAAGTATCGTGTGGCCTGAGGCGACTGACACACGCGTCCCAACGCGCGCGGCCCAGAGGGCACCCCGGCGCCGCGTGGACGCTGGTGTCTGTCGCCGAATTTTGTGGTCGCGGTGCTAGCGCGAGCAGCACGGGCTGGTACTGATGATTTCCGGAAAGCCGGGTCTCTTGCCGGTATCGGCGGCGAAGTAGCGCTGTTCGGAGAGATTGCGATAGATGGCTCCGGCCACCCCGGCCGCCACGGCCCCGCTGAAGGATCTGCTGCCGGCCAGCATGACGACGATCACGAGCTGGTGATGCCCGACGTCGTTGAAGGAGCCGAACCATCCCATGTGGCTCGCGAGGCGGAAATCGGTGCAGGTGCCGGTCTTCCCGAGGACGGGCTCGCTGGGATCGTAGCCGGCGCGCCTGCCGGTGCCGTAATCGACCGCCGCGCGCATTCCCATCCTGATATCGGCAATGCCGTTGGGGGCCAGTTCGAGCGCGCGCTTGACCTGGGGAGCGAACTGGTCGATTTCGACCTGCGTGCGCGGGTATTGCAGGTAGTAGAGCGTGCCGCCATTGGCGATGGCGGAGAGCAGCGCGGCCAGCTCCAGGGGTGTAATGGTAATGCCCTCGCCAAAGCTGGTCATCATGCCGACGCCGCCGTACTTGGGAGGCTCCGGCGGTAGCACGCCGGGCTGCTCGCCAGGGATATCGAGGCCGGCCTTTTCGCTGAGGCCGAGCATCTGCGCGTAGCGCGTGACGCGCTCGAAGCCCAGCCGCGTGCCCAGGATGTTGAAGTACTGGTTGTTGGATTTGGCGATGGCCGTGGTGAGCGTGTAGGCGATGTGCCGGCCGGTGAAGATAGAGGTATCGCGGTCCACGATATGCTCGCTCAACGCGGCCAGCGCCGCCACCAGTTTGATGGTGGAGCAGGGCGTGAAGCCGGTCTTGAGACCCAGCCTCTGGTTGACCATGGTGAGGACGCGCCCGCTAGCGGGGTCCACTACCACTACGCTGCCGCTCTGCGGGCCAAGCGCCGCGACGGCCGCCCGGCGGATGGTGAGATCGTCGCCATCGATGTTATCGCCGTCCGTGGGATCGACGGGCGGTGGCCGCTTCGCCAGGCTCTTCCTGGCCGGTATGCGGGTGGTCTTCTTAGCCTGCGTGGCGGTAAGACCGGCATTCTGGAGCAACCCCCCCAGAAGCAACGGGACAAGGAAAAGCTTTTTCATTTGCGGCGTCGAGTCACATCGCTTTCAATTTCAGACTACCCGTCCAAGCCATTATGGGGGATGGGAGAGGGACGCGTCAACCGAGGTATACTCGGATCGAACAAGATGCCAGTGGAATGCCTCCTTGCAACGCGCGGCCGGCGCGAGTTTCTGAAGCTGTTTGGCGCGGGAACGCTTGGTCGCGCGCTGCCGGGTGGATTCTTGTGCGCCCAGGGGGCCGGACCGAAGCCCTTGCGCGGAATCTTTCCCATCGCCCAGACGCCCTTCACCGCCGGCGGAAAGCTGGATGTGGATGGCCTGGCGAGGATCTCCCGGAGCTTGACGAACGCGCGGATGATGAGGATGTTCATGGCAACGGCGCGTTCGCTGTTGAGCGCCGAAGACAGCATGGCCACGCCGTGCTCGGTAAAAGCGTAGGGCAGATAGCGTCGGCCACCGCGGCCTCCTCCGGGCTTTGACATTCCAATCTGGAATCTCAAAGATCGGGCTTCCTCTTGGCTCAACTGGAACGTGAAGTCTTCGGGGAAGCGGTTGAGACGGCGGGCGCAAGACCGCGACCAGGGGGTCGCGCGCGGACGAGGGCGTCGGCCCCACTCAGAAAGCAGGATGGACAGTAGCTGGGGTTGGCTTCCTGGACGCCTACCTGCCCCCGCCCAGCAGCTTCAAATCCCTCACCGCGCTCAACATGCCGGGCACCAGCGTGATCACGAACAGCACCAGAATAAACAGCACAGTGGGGAACAGCATCTTGATGCCGGCTTTGCCCACCGCGGCGTCGGCGCGCAGACGGCGGCGCGTGCGCAGCGCATCGGCGTACACTTTCAACGCTTGCGCCATGCTGGTGCCGAACTTCTCGCTTTGAATGATCATCGCGGCCAGCGACTTGATATCTTCAATGCCGGTGCGCCGCACGAACTGGTTGAAGGCGGTGCCGCGCTCCTGGCCGGCGCGCACCTGCATCACTACCGTGGCGAATTCGTTGGCCAGCTCGGGGTAGATGTAGTCCATCTCCTCGCTCACCCGCATCATGGCCTGGTCCAGGCTGAGGCCGGTCCCCAGCACGATGCCCAGCAGGTCCACCGTGTCGGGCAGGGCTTCCTGGAGCTTGCGGCGGTAACGCCTCACCATGCGGTAGAGAACCTGCTTGGGCAGGATGAATCCGAGGATGAGAACCGCCGCCAGGCCGCCGATCAGCGAGGTCGGAGGGCTGTTGCGCTGGAGGTAGATCAGGCCGGCCGCCAGCGAGAGCGTGAAAAGGATCACCAGGATGGTGTAGACGGCCAGCGCCTGCTTGCGGCGCACGCCGGCCTGGTTCAGCAGCTTCTCGGTGCCGCGCATCCAGTCGTCGCCGCCGGGGAACAGGCCCACCAGGTAGAGAAAGCCGTCCAGTCCGCGGCCGGCTCGCTTGCGGCGCGCCGCGCGCGCGGCCACCACCATGGCCTGCGACTGCAACCCTTCCAGACGGTCGCCCAGCGGGTCCTCCTGGTTGCGGAACAGCTCCAGGCCGGTCCAGATCAGCAGGCTCAGCGTTGCGCCGGTGATCAGGAAGAAGAGCAGGTCGGTCAGCATGTCGTCCTCATACCCGGACGTTGGCGATCTTCCGGATGATCAGAATCCCCACGATCTCAAGGATAATGGCGCCGGTGAAAAACTTTTCGCCGATCGGGTCGGTCCACAGTAGCCGGATGTACTCGGGGTTGAAGATGTAGGAGACCAGCCCCACCACGATGGGCAGCACGCACAGCAACCCGGCGGAAAAGCGCTGCTGCGCGGTGTGCGCCTTGAGCTTGGCGGCCATGGTCAGGCGCTCGCGCACCAGCGCGGCAAGGCCTTCCAGAACGGCCACCATGTTGGCGCCGGTCTGCCGCTGGAGAATCAGGCTGGTGACGAAGAACTTGAGGTCGATGAGGGGAACGCGCTTGCCCAGGCCGTGCAGCGCGGGCTCCACCTGCGAGCCCAGGGCCAGCTCTTCCATGAGCTTCTTGAACTCCATCTTCACGGGATCGGCGGTCTCGTTGGCGATGGTCTCCAGGCCGCTGTGGATGTTGTGGCCGGCGCGCATGGTGCGCGTGAACAGGTCGATGGCGTCCGGCAGTTGCTCCTCGAATTTGCGCAGCCGTCGCGAGCGCACGCGAAAGATATAGACCACCGGCACGCTTCCGATGGCGGCGGCCGCCAGCAGCCGCACCAGGAGCAGGCTCGAGCCGGCGATTCCCAGGACCACGAAGCTGGCGCCGGCCAGCATCAGGCTGAAGCCGAAAACGTCGGCCGCCCGGTATTTCAGGTTGGCCTGGTAGATGATCTCCTGCAAACGGCGCAGCATGGCAACCCAGGTCACCAGGTCGCCCAAAAATGCGAACGTGCCGCGCTGCTCGCGCCGCAGCAGCTCCGACGCGCCCTTCGACCGGCCGCGCATGTGGGCGCGCAGCTCGCGCAAGCGGGCCCCCAGCATGTTCGAAGCTTCCTGTTCGGGAACCGACCAGACGTAATAGCCGGCGCCGAACAGCACCACGGAGAAGATCAGGAACGCGGCCAGAAGAAACATCTATGGTCTCGTCTCCCTTAAAAGGTGTGAAGAAGCCGCCCGCAAGCGGGCAATGGGCAAGCTAAAGCATGCCCCACCAGGTGGGGCATGCTTTAGCTTGCCCGTTCTTTCACGGCTTCTGACGGTCGCGGCTCGCATACCTACTTCTCCTTCACCATGTGTTCCTCCTCGAAGATGGAGGCCGACAGATGAATGCCGTAGGCCTTCAGCCGGTCCAGGCAGATGGGCCGCGCGCCAGTGGCGTGGAAACGGCCCACCACCTTGCCCCGCGCGCTGATGCCGCTACGCTCGAACTCGAAGATGTCCTGCATCTCCACCAGTTCGTTTTCCACGCCCACAACTTCGGCGATGCCGGTGGCTTTGCGGGTGCCGTCGGCCATGCGGGCGGTGTGCACCACGATGTTGATGGCGCTGGCGAGCTGCTGCCGGATGACTTTGTCGGGCACATGCTGGCTGGCCATCATGACCATGGTTTCCAGACGCGAGAAGGCGTCGCGCGGCGAATTGGCGTGCACCGTGGTCATGGAACCGTCGTGGCCGGTGTTCATGGCCTGCAGCATGTCGAGCGCTTCGGGGCCGCGGGATTCGCCCACGATGATGCGGTCGGGGCGCATACGGAGGGTATTGATCACCAGGTCGCGCTGGGTGATGGCGCCGGCGCCTTCGATGTTGGGGGGGCGCGTTTCCAGGCGCACCACGTGGCTCTGCTGCAATTGCAACTCGGCGGTGTCTTCGATGGTGACGATGCGCTCCTCCTCGGGGATGAAACGCGAGAGCGTGTTCAGCATGGTGGTCTTGCCCGAGCCGGAACCGCCGGAAATCACGATGTTGAGCCGCGCCTCGACGCAGCCGCTCATAAAATCGAGCATGCCGGTGGTGAAGGTCTCGTTCTTGAGCAGGTCTTCGGTGGACAGGATCTTCTTCCCGTAGCGCCGGATGGAGATCACCGGCCCAATCAGCGACAGCGGCGGAATCACGGCGCAGACGCGCGAGCCGTCCATGAGACGCGCGTCCACGATGGGCGAGGAATCGTCGATGCGGCGGCCCACCGCCGAAACGATGCGTTCGATGATCATGCGGACGTGGGCCTGGTCCTTGAACCGAACGTTGGTTTCCACCAGGCGTCCCCCGCGCTCGATGTAGACGTTGTCGAAACCGTTGACCAGGATGTCGGCGATGGAGGGGTCCTTGAGCAGCGGCTCCAGAGGGCCGAGGCCGAAAACCTCGTCGAGGATCTCCTCGATGAGTTTCTCGCGCTCGCCCAGCGTCATGGGGAGCGCTTCATCCAGGATGAGCCTCTCCACCACGGCGCCGACCTCCCCGCGGACACTTTCCTTGTTCAAGTCTCTGAGCTGTTCGGAGGTCAGCGAATTGACGAGCTTGTGATGGACCTGGCTCTTGATTTCGAACCAGCGGTCGGCCCCCGAACTGGCCCGGACGAGGCTGCGGCTACCCAAGAGGTCCTCCAGAGCCCGCGGCGAGGGCGTTCTTCTTTCCGCCGGTGGCCTTGTCCACAAACGCGCGGAAAATCCGGTCCAAATCGGGCGCTTGTTCGCGGTTGGCCACAAACGGGCGAGCCTTGTTGATGGACGCGATCACCGCCGGCGACGCGGGAATTCCATAGAACACGGGCTGGTTCAGCGTGGACTGGATCTGCTCGAGCGCGGCCATGTTGGGGCCCGCCTTCTTGGCATATCGGTTCACCACGATCTTGATCTGATCCTGATTGAAGCCCATCCGCATCAGGAAGCTGAGGTACCGCTGCGCGTTGCGGATGGACGGGAATTCCTGGTCGATGACCAGGAAGACCGCGGCCGAAATCTGCGCCGCCGCCAGCACTACTTCGTCGGAAACCGCGCGGCCGCCATCGATCACGATGGCGTCGTACTTCTCCACCAGGAAGGTGGCGAACTCGCGGAACATGTGGTCGCTGAAATGGCTGTGCTGTTCCAGCGCATCCGGCGGGCCCACCAGGAAGAAGCCCAGCGGGTCGCGCGTGACGAAGCCTTCAAACAACGCCTGGTCCATGCGCTCGAGGTTCTCCGCCACTTCCATGAGGGTGTACTGCGGGGATGCGCCAATCTGCATGGCGGCGTCGTTGCCGGTCCAGTCGAGGTCGATCAGGACAGTGGAAAGCCGCCGCTCGGCCAGCACCGCGGCGAAGTTCACGGCCAGCGTGGTGGCGCCCACGCCGCCCTTGGTTCCAATGAAGGTGTAGAGGCGCCCGAGCTTGCTCTCGCCCGCCACGGCGTGGCGGGGCGCGCGCTCCAGACGAGAGATGGCGTCGCGGAAATCGGTGCGCTTGATGGGCTGCAACAGGAACTCGTTGGCCCCCGCGCGCATGCAGGCAATCACGGTTTCGCCGTCGGCGTGGAAGTTGGAGGCGATCACGAACAGATCGGGGGCCGCCTGCTTGACCTTTTCGATGGCCTTAATGGCTCCTTCGGGATCCCCGGAGATATCGACGATCAGGCCGGCGCTGGGACTCCGCTCCAGGTCCTGCAACACCCGGATGTAAAGGTTGGCGGCGATCTCCTGGTACTCCGCGATCACTTTCGCGTTGGGGACGTTGAGGAGGTTGTCGCGAACCATCTCGCGAAAATGTTCGTCGCTCGAAGCGACCATCAATGCGGTGTTCGGCAAGAGATTCCCTTTCTCATGGCAGGCAGTTCCCCGATTCGTCGCAGCCGGCGCTTTCCATCGGCACGCTGGCGGTGAACGGCGGGATGGTCACCGGAGGCAGCTTGAAAAAACCCGAGAAGCGCGTGAACCGGTAGTTGGTGATGCTCACGCTCACCGCGTCCGGCACGCAGCCGGCGCTGCAGTCTCCGGCATCGCAACTGAAAGGCGTCAGGCCACCGGTGGTCATGTCGGCCTGCCAATACTGCACCTGGATTCCCGCGGCGCCGGTCTGGAACTGAGCCATATCGATCATGAGCGGCACGTGCGTCGGCATATAGCCGCCCAGCCCGGCGACGTTGCTGCCATCGGCCATCCAGCAATGGGTGGCGGCGTAGCGGGCGCCGTCTCGGGTAAAATCGACCACGCTGTGCCATACCCACAGCATCTCCGAAACGAAGACGATCATGAAGGTGAGCGGCAGAATCACCCCGGCGTAGAGCACCGCGAATTCGCTGAGCGCCTGCCCGGAGCAACGCCGCCTCACGAGACGCCTCCGAAGGGAATGGCGACCGTGGGCTTCAATTGGAACGGATCCAGCAGGATGAATGGAATGCGCGGCTGCACCTGGTAGCCATCGGGGATGGTCACCACCACGTAAGCGGGCCGCTGGGCGCCCACCGCGCCATCGCAGCCGCTGTTGTCGCAGGATCCCGGAAGACCGGTGCCGGGGTCGATGCATTCGGTGGTCACCGAGATCATGCCGGCCGTGAGATTCGATACCAGCGGCGTTCCGGAGCCGTCGGTAGTACCGGTGAGCGCGAATTGAATGGCCCCCTGGATGATGGGGTCGCCGGCATCGGGACAGAAGTTGACGCCGCTCTCGATCGATACGGAGCGCGCGACGGTGTACTCGATCTTGCGGAGCGTGTAGTACAGGTAAGTGATCTTGCCGAACTGGATGATACCGGAAATGAGGAGAAAGAGCACCGGCATCCACATCGCCACTTCCAGAACCATGTTGCCTCCGCGCCGGCGCCTCATTGGTGCAGAACCACCTTTCCAGGACCGGAGGTCACGGGCACGGGGCAGCCGAGCCCGAAGTGATCGTCGAACCAACCCTGCTGGACCGGCGCGGGACTGCCGATGTACTGGACCACGAAGCGCCCGTAGGTGTCGGCGGGGTTCAGGAAGCCAGGTTCCATGAGAAACTGGCGGAAGCCCAGCACAGTCATGGTGGCGTTGGCGTTGGTCGCCAGCGCGTTCACGATCGGAACGGTAATGATGCGCCGCATGTTCCCGACGTAGGAAGTGTAGACCTCGCCTGTCGCCAGGTCGGTGTCGGGCTGGTAGGCAGCCGAGAGGCCGGCAAAATCCGTCACGTCGGTGCTGCATACCGCCGGGGGTGCGGTGCTGTCGGGGATGCGGGAGTAAAGGCCGCAGAGCGCCTCGGACACGCTGGCGCTGGGCGCAATGATGGTGGCGCAGGCGGCGGGAACCGCGCCGGCCCACATCGTCTCGGAAGCGTCGTTGATGCCGGCGCAGGCCAAGGGGATGGGAGATCCGGTAGGGTTGGGATCGAGCGATGCCACGAGGCCCTGCGCGCCGTCCTTGTACAACTGTTGAGTCTCGTCGAGGGTGGCGTTGGCGGTGTCGTAGCGGTTGATGAGGACGTACTCGACCACCGCACCGGCCAGGGCCGGTGGTGCGGTGATGGTAGTGGTGCCGGGGCTGCCGGGAGTGGGGATGCACTCGAAGGCGAAGGTGTAGAGCGTGCCGGCGGTGGGGTCTCCGAAGCCGAAGTTCACGGTGTCGCTGGCATTCAGCGCGGCGATGGCGAACGGTTCGATTCCGCAGGCCGTGCAAAGAGGCGCGCTGATCCCCGCCACGGCCTGCCCGGCGATGGGGGTTTTGCGCGACTGCCCCACCGAAAGCATGCTCCAGAACAGCAGCGGCGCGTCGGCCGTCAAGCTGATCTGGACGTGGCGTGCGGTAGTGCCGTCGGCCTGCGTCCCAGTGCTGCCGGACGAGCCGGTGGCATCGGCGACGGTGGCGAAAAAGGCCGGGGTGTTGACCGTGCTGGTGAGGTTGCCGGTGGTCTGGCCGATCACCAGCGAGCCGAAATTGTACTTGTTCCCGAGGTGATTGGTGTTATCCAGCGATTGTTGCGCCACGGCGGTGGCGTTATCGAGCGACGCCGAGGTGCCGACGAGCTGGGCGGCGGCGGCCAGGGCCATGGCGGCGGCGGCCTGGTTGAGCTCGCCGCGGATGAGATAGAGGCGGCCCAGGTCGATGGCGAAGCCCATCATGCCAAACAGCACGGGCACCATGATGACCAGGAGTTGCAGGGACATGGAGCCGCGTGGCATAAGGCTGCTGCCTGGTGCAGGCAGGTGTGGGGCAGGCTTTTCAGCCTGCGGACCCGCTTTCCAGCGGGTCCAGCCGGCCGGAAGGCCGGCTTGCGGGCAGGATTGCCCGCCCCACAGGCCGCTACTGCTTGGGTATCTGCTGGCCACGGGGTCCTACAAACTCCGGCTGGTTGGCGGGGGTGGCGGGCGGCGTCTGGCCCTTGCTCTTCGACTGCTTGCCCTTCCGATCGGCCACCGCGGGGAGGAAGGCCGAGGGCATGTCCGGCAGCTTGGCCTTTTCTTCGGGGCTCAGCGGGCGCACCAGGTGCGGGGTGATCACCACCAGCAGCTCGTCATCCGATTTCTGGGTGCTGCGGCTGCGAAACAGCTTTCCCAGAATGGGGATGTCGCCAAAACCCGGCACTTTCGACATGGTCTCGGTCACTTGGTTGTTGATCAGGCCGGCAATCGCGAAGCTCTCGCCGTCTTTGAGAAGCACTTCGGTTTCGGCGCGGCGCTGCGCCAGCGAGGGGATGGTGAAGCCCTGTAGCGTGACCGCGTTGGTAAAGTCCAGCGAGCTGACCTCCGGCGCCACTTTCAGGTTGATGGCCCCCTGCGGCGTGATGGTCGGGGTGAAATCCAGCTTGACGCCGAAGGGCTTGAACTGCACCGTGATTACGGGCGCGGTGGCGCCGCCGGTAGGGGTGGTGGTAATGGTCGGGAAGGGGAACGAACCGCCCGCCAGGAAGCTGGCGTCCTTGCCTTCCTCGCAAATCAGGTTCGGTTCAGCCAGAATCTGAAGCAGGTCGTGCTCCTCCAGCGCCTTGATGGTGGCGCCGATATTGAGATCGGGCCGGAAGGCAAACAGATTCAAGAGATCGGAAAAATTGACCGTATTGCTGGTAGGCGTGGCGCTGGAAAGCGCGGTGAACCGCGGTGGTGTGAACTGCTCGGTGCCGGTGCCGCCGATCATCTTACCGTTGGTGCTAAAGAGGTTGAACCCGACCTGGGTAAGCGCCACGCGGTTCACGGCCGCGAACTTGACTTGCAGCAGGATCTGGCGCGGGTCGGGCGGCGGCGGCGCCTTCAACAGGTTGATCACCGTCTTGGCGCGCGTCTGCGCCATGCCGGCCAGGCGCTTGGAATCATCCGCGCTCTTGACGGAGCCTGCCAGCACAATGGTATCGCCGGAGCCGGTGACGGTCACGGCGCCGCCATTGGCGCTGTCCTGGATCAGCTTGCGGAAGCTGTCCCAGTCGGAGTTGTCCTTGGTCACCTCGATTTCATAGCGCACCGGGTCGGAACCGGTCTCCCAGATCAGCAGCGTGGTGTGGCCGGGGGTCTTGGCGTTGACCATGACTTCGCGAGGCGAGAGGACCACCGCGTCGGCGATCTTGGGCTCCGCCAGGGCCACCTTCTGAACGTCCCTCTGGAACTGAAGCAGCTCGCCGCGGCCTTCCACCAGCGTGATGTCCCGAGCCCCGCCCGTCTGCGCCAGAGCCAAGGGTCTCCCCGCCCAGCACCAGGCGGCGAGCACGGCGGCCCAAAGCAGCTTATCCGCGATCTTCATCGAAAGAGTTCCTGGACGTGCTTGTCGCCGCGGTAAACGTCCACTACCACGCGGGGCTTTTCCGCTTCCTTTTTGCGGCGGGCTTCTTCCTCTTGCCTCTCCTTCTCCTTCTGGGCGTCGTCCGCCTTCTTCTGGTTCTGGCCGGTCAGCTCCTGCCAGACCCGCGGGTCCTCGAGGTTGGCCTTGGCGATGTTGGTGGTGCGCCCCATCCTGGCGCGCGCCAAGCGGGCGCTGATCATGGGGTCCAGCACCTCGGTGGTGACCGGGCCGGTGGCGGGCGACTGGGAGGCATCCAGCGGATTGCGGAGCGACAGGCTGATCTTGCCTTCATTCTTGGCGAGCTCCAGCTTCTGGGCGTCCTCCGGCGCCAACACCAGCGTCACCACCGGCGAC
The DNA here is from genome assembly GCA_049516835.1 of Bryobacteraceae bacterium. Lineage (GTDB taxonomy): Bacteria > Acidobacteriota > Terriglobia > Bryobacterales > Bryobacteraceae > Fen-178. The sequence continues at coordinate 15,239 of JBEKSR010000111.1, forward strand.
TTGGGGGCGCGCGGGTCCACCGTCTGCCCAGCCGGTGTCAGGCGGCCGGTGGACAGCACCTTCACATTTTGCAGAATGGTGGCGGTGGTGGCTTCGGCCATCGAGCCGGGGCGTGTGAAAAGCACGTCCACGCGCGAGCCCGGCTGAATCAGCCCGGCCACGCCGGTGAAGTCGGTGATCTGCACCGACACCGCGCGATAGCCGGTTTCAATGGTGGAAGAGATGCCCTCCGCGGAGGTGGGGGCGGAAAGCTTCGAATTTAGCACCGGCTCACTGGCGCTCATCGCGACCAGGAGCACGCGGTTTACCGCGTTGGCCGCTTGGAACACAGCGCCTTTGGGAACGTTGCGCTCCGGGTAATCCGCCAGTATAATGTCGCTCCGATGCAGTAGCGTGCCGAGCGGCATGTCGTGCGCGGCGACTACCACGCGCACCTCAGCCTCGACTTTCGGGGCCACGGCGTTGGCGTACAGGAACCAGGTCAGTCCCAGGGCCGAGAGCCAGGCGACGCCGAAAAGCAGGAGTTTCTTCTGACGATCCATTCAATCCTCGGGCGCACACACCGGTACCGGACAAAATCCACCGATGTTCTGTTGTAACACGTCCAGCATGGTTAAGTTCCGCCTGGGTGCTCACCAGTTTTGGGGATTTCGGGGCTTAGGCGCGAAATCTGCCCGCGTACGGTCGCGGTTCTGTTTCGAATCTCGCGGGGACCGGTCTCCCCAGACCGGTCCAGCACCCCACCGGGGTGACGCATCTGGAGGGCCTTTTCTGCAAGATGCGTCTCCCCGATGGTCACGGAGATCGATGATACGGGGGCCTTTCTGCAAGCGCCTGAATTTCAATCCAGAATCGGCGCGTTACGCTTCTGCGTTACAATAGCGGCTTCCATGGCGATTTTGGATATCAACGAAATTCGTGCCATTTTGCCCCACCGCTATCCCTTTCTCCTGGTGGACCGCATCGTGGAGATGGATGCGGAGCGCATCGTCGGCATCAAGAACGTGACCCACAACGAACCGTTTTTCACGGGTCATTTCCCCGATTTCCCGGTGATGCCGGGCGTGCTCATCGTGGAAGCCATGGCGCAGACCGCCGGCGTGCTGGTGCTGAAGACCGTCCCGGACCGTGATCGGAAGTTAGTCCTGCTGGTGGCCATCGAAAACGCGCGGTTCCGCAGACCCGTGGTGCCGGGCGACACGCTGCGCATGGAAATGAAGGTGCTCAAACGCAAAGCCAGCGTAGCCAAGATGGCGGGCGTCGCCACCGTCGATGGCCTGGTGGTGGCCGAGGCGGAGGTCATGTGCAAGCTCGAGGACAAGGAAGAGAAGCCGCCGGCGGAAACGTCGTCCTGACAATGCCCATTCACCCGACCGCCATCGTGGATCCGCAGGCGCGGATCGCCGAGAGCGCCGAAATCGGACCGTACTGTGTTGTCGGCGCGGAAGTCGAGATCGGCCGGCGCACCCGCCTGATGGCCCACGTCTACCTGGAAGGTCCCGCCTGGATCGGCGAGGACAACATCTTCTTCCCATTCAGCACCGTCGGGGTGGCGTCGCAGGACCTGAAGTACAAGGGCGAGCGCGCCGAGACCCGCATCGGGGACCGCAACCGCATCCGCGAGTTCGTCACCATCCATCGCGGCACCCAGGGCGGCGGCCTCGTCACCTGGATCGGCAGCGACAACCTGCTCATGACCCACGTGCACGTGGCCCACGACGTCCGCATCGGCGACCACGTCATCCTCGGCAATAGCGTGGGGCTGGCGGGCCACGTGATCGTCGAGGACTGGGCCGACGTCAGCCCCTACAGCGGCGTGCACCAGTTCAGCCGCATCGGGCGTCACGCGTTCATCGGACCTTACACCGTGGTGAAACAGGACGTGCTGCCGTACTCCCTCACCAGCAACAAGCCGGAGGTGGCGGTCTTCGGCGCCAACAGCGTGGGGCTGGAGCGTCGCGGCTTTGACAAAGCCGTCATCGCAGCGCTCCAGACGGCGTTTCGTCTGCTGACCCGATCGCAGCTCAATACCACCCAGGCCATCGAGCGCATTCGCGCGGAAGTCCCCGCTACGGCCGAAGTGGACGAGCTCGTCGAATTCATCCGCGCCTCCGAGCGCGGCGTCATTAAGTGATGCGGTACGGCCTCATTGCCGGAAACGGGCGGTTCCCGCTGCTGGCGCTCCAAAGCGCGCAGCGCCTGGGGCACGATGTCACCGTCATCGCCATCGAAGAGGAAGCCTCCCGGGAAGTGGAATCGCTGGCGCCGCGCTGCCACTGGATCTCGCTGGGGCAACTTAGCAAGCTGATCGACATTCTGAAGCAGGAAGGCATCACCGAAGTGGTCATGGCCGGCCAGGTGAAGCACGCCAGCATCTTCTCTTCCATCCGCCCGGACTGGCGCTTGGCCAAGCTGCTGCTCTCGCTGCCATCGAAGAACACCGACGGCCTGATCGGCGGCGTCATCCAAATCCTCGAAGACGAAGGCATCCACCTGCGCGATTCCACGGCTCTGCTCAAGCCCCTGCTGGCGAGTGCCGGCGCCATGACGCGGCGCAAGCCGGATCAGGACGAGATGGCCGACGTGGAATATGGCCGGCGCGTGGCCGGCGCCCTGGCGGGTCTGGACATCGGCCAGAGCGTGGCGGTTTGCGACTGCGCCTGCGTGGCGGTGGAAGCCATGGAGGGCACCGACGCCATGTTGCGGCGGGCAGCCGCCCTGGTGAACGGCCGCCGGCTGGCGCTCGTAAAAGCAGCGCGGCGCCGTGAGCATCTGCTCTTTGACGTCCCCGTGGTGGGGTCCTCCACCATTCCCGTGATGCGTGAAACCGGGACCACCGTGCTGGCTGTGGAGGCCGGACGCACCCTGATGCTCGACCGCGGCCAGATGATCGAAGCCGCCAATGAAGCCGGGATTGCAATTGTGGGTTCCGAGCCGCGAACGTGAGAGAGCGGTGGGTTGGTAAACCGGAGCAGTGATGCCACAAACTCGACTAGCCGTAATCGGCGCCGGGCAGTTCGGAAAGAACCACTGCCGCGCCATCCACGAATCCGCGCGGGCGCGACTCTGCGCGGTGGTGGATACCAACATGGCCCGCGCGTCCGAGCTGGCGGCCCTCCACGGCGCCGAGGCCCTGGCCGATGCCGCCCAGCTTGCCGGCAAAGTGGACGCGGCCATCGTCGCGGCCCCCACCACCGTGCATGAAGAGATTGGCCGCGTGTTGGCCGCCGCCGGCATCGACATTTTGGTGGAGAAGCCCATCACGCCCGATCTCGCCTCCGCCAGCCGCTTGATCGAGGCCGCCGAACGCCATGGCCGCATTCTCCAGGTGGGCCACATCGAGCGGTTTAACCCGGCGGTCGTCGAACTCGAACGGCGCGCCACCTTGCCGCTCTTCTTTGAGATCCACCGCATGAACCTGTTCAGCCCCCGCAGCCTGGATGTGGACGTGGTGCTGGACCTCATGATTCACGACGTGGACATCGTGCTCGCCCTGGCCCGCGCCGAACCGGTCGAGATCCGCGCCGCCGGCATCTCCATCCTTTCGCCCAAGGTGGA
>JBEKSR010000112.1:0-19733 GCA_049516835.1 Bryobacteraceae bacterium
CCGAGTCAGCCTGCCAACTGGCAAACTGTAGCCAGACGCATTCAGTCGCAGTTCGTCAGATAACCGAATTCAAATCAGGAAGATACCAGGAGAAAAACGCACCCAGCCAAGAGGAAGATCCGACTGAGGCCCCGAAAACCGCGCCTTTATCGTCCGGCTCCGCGGCCGCCGCCCGTTGGCTCCGGCCTCCCGGCCCTGATCCGATTTTCCAGCGCCGCGATACGCGTGGCCTGGAGATCCGGCTGCACGGCCTTCGCAATCGTTAGCGCCTTTTGGTAATACTGCGTGCCTTGGTCGATCTGGCCGTTAGCGTCGAGCATCTGCCCCAGCGCCTGGTTCACGGCGGCTGAGTCCGGCGCCAGCGCTACGGCCTGTCGCGCCAAGGCAAGGGCACCCGGGGCGTCTCGCTGGCGGAGGAGCGCCTGTGCTTTCACATCGAGGCTGAGCGCGCCGGCTAGAAGGATGTCGAAATGCCCGTCATACACGAAGACGCCGTAGTCGATGATCGCGCTCGGCTTGATGCTCTGAAACTGGTGGTACGGATTGAGGGGGCCCACGCCGGTCTCAAAGCCGGAAAGAACGCCGGAACTGATGAGCACGGGCCCGTCGACGGCGGGCGGCGTCTCCGGGGACCGAACCTCGGCCGTGTACAGCGGCGTGCAAGGAACACCGTAAGAGGCATGGTCGACGGGGGACTGGTTGAAATAGGCGAACCAGCAGTTCTTGACGCCGCGCGCATCGAGATAGCGCTTGACGGAGATAAGTTGCTGGCCCCAATCGGCGCTCGAGTCGCTGACGTACTTGTAGGTGTAGGCGGGTCCCCCGAAGGCCTCGTTGGAATACGAAATGTAAGCCGGGAATGCATGCAGGACCGACACGGCCTGAAATACCAGCAGCCCAACCACGGCATAACGCCAGCGGCGATTGCGCTCAGCCAAAGCCCAGGCTGCGCCGGCGATCGGGATCGCGAGGAAGATGTAGACGGGCAGGATATGCCGCACGCCAATGTTCATGCCTCCGGTCATGGAGAAGGCCATGTAGAGCACGGCGGGAATCGCCGTGTAGAGAACCTCGCGCGAAAGCCGGAGTTTACCGGCGGCAACCGCCCACGCGCTGATGGCCAGCAGGATGAGAAACGTGAGGCTCGACTTGATGAGCATCGAGACAGGGAAGTAGAACCAGACCGCGTGAGGATGGACGACGCCCAGGATGTAGCTCGTATACGACTTGGCCTGAGACAGAATGTACGCGAAGGCATACGTATAAGGCGCGGGCAACAGGTGGAGCTTATCCACCTCGCCGAGCACCTTGGCATTCAGGGCGCTGGGGATGCGTTGGAGTTGCACGTCCATCGGGGGATTGAACGGCACGGCGTCGGCTTGGGGGTAACGGAAGCCGTAGGCAGCCCAAAGCATCGTGATGGAAACTACGCCAATCGCCGCCAGGGCGAGCCCCAGGCGCAAAGCGTGGCGCGCGGTTGGGACGGCCGGAGCCTCGGGCGAGAGCTTCTTCGGCCACAGAAGCTCGATCGCGGCGAGGATGACCAGCGTCGGAAACAGCAGGATGGCGCTGTGCTTGGCCGTGAGCGCGAGCCCCACGATGAGGCTGGTCCCGATGAGGCGCCACGCCGCCGGGGATTTCACATAACGGTAGAAGGCGTAGACGGCCCATAACATGAAGAAGGCGTTACCCGCATCCAGAGTAGCCAGCGCGGAGTGGCCCATCAGCGTGGGGTCGAAGGCGATGAGGCTGAGCGCGACGAATCCGGCGCCCAGACCGAACATCCTCCGTGCGGCGGCGAAGACCAGGATCGCCAGCAGGAGCGTGAAAACCGAAGCCGCCATGCGGGCGCGGAACATGATGGTTTTCGCGTCGTTCTGAAAGACGAGCGCTTTGCCGGCTTGAAACCCCAACGGCTCGTAGGGGCGCCTTGGGATGGGCGGCTCCGGCAAATTCATACCGATCAAGGGCAAGGTTATCAGGCGCGTGATCAGCGGTGGATTCAGAAGGACGTAGCCGTGCTTCCATTGCAGGTAGCCGGAGTAAATATGGGAGGGCTCATCATAGGTCGCCGAGTTGTCACGGGCCATCAGGAACATCTGGAGAAAGATAACCAGGAGAAAGGCGCCGACGACGCCGAAAACGACAGGTTTGCGATTTGCTAGTTTCATGGCGTCTCCAGAGATCCCGAGCGCGGCGGCTAAGGCGGGAAGGTCCAAGCGGGACCGTTGCGATTCGAAGCGCGAGTGTATCACGGGGCGCCCCTGTTGGGTCCGAAAACTGGATCCGCTTGAATTTGCGACAGTTCGGGCCGTGCGCCTCCGCCGGCAACAATCGGCAATCCGACGCTGAAGCCTCTGGACCCGTTCCTGTTCCTGCTGATCGCGATCGCCGGCTGCATGAGTCAACGCCAAGTGCAGGTCATCGATTCACCTCGCGCTACCATGCACCAGCCGAGGTATTCTGCGGGGCGCTCGAAGTCCTGCTCAACAAGGCAGCGGAGACCGAACCAATTCAGATAAACCGCCTCGGCCAATCAGTGGCATTTGATCGCTTGCTGGCGCGGTTGTTCCGAATCGATCGCCCACCTTGGGCCCTGGAGGTGGCTCCGCTTTCCAACATCGAGAGGGAAAGCCTACCGCCAAGTACGGGGGTGCAGGCTCGCGCGAACTGCGCTGGGAAGTGGTTCTCTCGCAGCCGTTGGGGGGGCCGGCCTGTGCCGCCGGCTCGCTTTGAGATCTCCGGACGCAAATCCGAAACTTCCCTCTCTGGTTAACACGCAGGAGAAAGTGGTCTCGTCGGTTTTCTCCATTTGCAGTTCCGTATCTGTGTATCACTTGGGGAGCCAATTCCCTGTTCTCCCGGCGATTTCCCTCCATATTATTGACGCCACAGGTGCTTCCGCAACTCCCCAACTGGCCGACGTTTCGCGCATTCTCCGTCTCTCCGTTTGTCTCCGCGTTCTTCATGGTGGACCAACTTTGCACGCCTGCGGCGTTACCGGAGGCCGTTTCTCCACGTCTCACCTGCCGATTATAGGAATTGGTTAACGGCTGGCCAAAGATGTCCAGCCTCAGGCCGGACATCTCGAACCCGCGCGACCCAGACACTTAGCGGCAATCCGCCATACGATGAAGGTTGGACCAGCCTCCCACGATGTTCCCCTCGGGGACCAGTTCGTGAATCATGCCTGGCAGCAAGTCAGATGGAATCCGCTGAACAGTGTTCAAGTATCGCCACTGGTCCGGATACGCTTCGATCGCCTCGTCGACGAACACGCTATTGCCCAACTTCCTCGGGCCTTTCTGAAGAGGCAGAGCGATCAGGTTTCCGAATCCACCTTTGGGCATTGTGTCCTGGTTGGGGAAGAACCGGTCATAGGAATCGAGCCCGATTTCATGCCGCGACTCCGCAGTCCTCGTGAGAAGTGCGGCGCCCAGCCGGCGCGCATCCACCGCCGGTACCGGGCGGTCGAAGAAGAGCCAGACGTGGCCGCCGTTGCCCGACCTGGAACGCTCCAGCGAGGCCGGCACTCCGAAACGGCGGCAGGTTTCCAGGAAGGCGGCGGCGTCCTGTCGCCATGCCGATTTGTCAAAGTCGGCGGCGAGGAACCAACAGGTCTCGTCCGGCAGCAATGGGTAGATCCCGACCGTGGACTTCCCCTCGAGGTGCTCGCGAATCGCTTGGCCGGTCAGCACTGACAACGATCTCGTCTGCCGAGCAACCTTCTTGCGATCGGCGGGTTTCGCATTAAGAATGGCGCGCTAGTCCATGATGCCCGCCGGGGAATAGCCGGACATGCCGCCCTTCTCCCATCGCACCGCATAGACATCTTCGCGACCGCGGAACAGGCTTCTGAACAGCGCCAACTTCTTCTCCGGCGGAGAGGAATTCGTGACAACGCCGGCTTCCTCCGGGACCGGCTGCGACACCTCAACGGCAGGTTTCGGCAGAAGATCGTGCGAGGCCAATACCGCGCGCAGTTGTGCGTTCTCCTCGCTAAGCCGTACGCATTCGTCCAGCAGACGCCTGACTTGTTCCGAGTGCTCACTCACGTCCGATAGTCACCTGCAGCATGGCCGAGATCCGCTTCGCCAACGCGCGCCTGCGTCTACGGCTGACGATTGATCTCCTCTTCCAATCGCGCCACAGTCTCGATGATGCGATCAAACGGCGGGACTTCTCCGAAGATCATCACCCGCATGCCATCGTAGTCCTTCTCCAATTCGAGGCGGTGCGGCTCATCTGGTCTCAACTTGAACGTTCCAGGCCGGGCCCGTTCGTAGTTCGCCCACCGGCAGGGGTAAAACCTCGTCTTGAACGCCACTACATCCTTCAGCAGTTCCAATCCCCGTAAGGCTGCATCCTTCACCGGACTGTGCGCGAGTTGGTGGAGATCGTAATAGTGTCGCGAGTAACGCGCAGGCATTACGCCAACGCGATGTGCCTGTTGATGGAGAATCGTGGCTTTCTCCCAAAAAGTTCGTTCGGCGGCAATCGCCACCACGGGGCAGGCCGATTCCGCAAAGACTCCCGGAAAAACGTCTGCCGCATAGGGCCTGATCACGTGCGATGCGGACGGAACCCAGGACGCCAGCGGGCCGATCTCCAGACGCACGTTGGGCCGCAGGTATGTTTCCGAGAAGGCCGCAGGGTATGTGACCTCGACGGCTTGAGCGTCGTCCGGATCGACAGTAGCGGTGACCTGCGGGCACACAGCGAAGATCGAGCAGAAACGCGGCAACAGATCACCGGCAATGTACCGGGCGGCCTTCTCATTGAAACGCTTATTAAACTGGTCCCGCTTGGTTCTTGAGCCAAACTCCTGGTACGGGTCTTCCAGGCCTTCGCCGAAGCCCAGAAGGCGCCAGTCGAGCACGAGATCCACGTCTTCCGAGAAACGCTCGATGATGCCAAAGACCTTCGAGAGGGTTGTGCCTCCTTTGAAGACGATGTGGTCTTTGACGGCAGAGTCGGCGACAAGCCTCTTGAGCACCCAGCAAACCCAGAAGTCTTTCTCGGTCACGGCTGAACCGGTGCCGCGACGGGACCCAGCCTCTCGGAATAGCTCCGCCCGTTGTTTAGCGGGCAGATTCGCGACTCGATCCATCGGTGTCCTTCCCGGCGATCTGCCTCAGTGCTGCGTACACCCATCCAGTTGCAGTGGCCGTGTCGGCCAGCACCCGAGCTCGCAGACTAGCCGGCAACCATGCCCGGATCTTCGAAATGGCGTCCGGGGTGACGTGTTCTTGTCCCAGAGACTTGAGCGCCTGGACAATGAGTCCGCTCTCAGGAAGTCTGAAGCCGGCCTCCTTTAAGGCGGTGTGATCGAAAACAAGAGCCGAACGTCCAACTTGGTACGAGCGGTTTGGGCCATCTGAAAGGTAGACCGCACGCGCGGCAACCTGCGTGGAGAGGCGGAGCAGGTTCTGGGCGACGGCTCCGCTTGGTTGGATTCTCCAGCCGAACTTGCGCGCGAGCGCCCGCGCCACCTGGTCGAGGTCGGGGCTCAGTTCCGTCGAGAGCGCCGCACTGAATTGGGGGCGATCATAGACCCCACGAATAATCCGCCGAATCGAACCCTTGCGCTCCAACCGGTGGAGCGCAGAGTCGATAGTAGGGCGGCTCCCCAGATCGGCGAAATCCCGGGCAGAAAATGCCCAGCCCTCTCCGTTGGAGTGAATCCTGCGAAGAGCCTTTTCTTCGGTTGATCGGTCCGTCACCGCCTGCCTCGACTGCAAGAAAAAATAGCATATTTTTCTTGCAATGGCAAGGTTTCCGTCTGCATTCTTCCAGGTTCCCGTGATCGAATTGAGGTTTGATGCGAGATTCTTGGCCGCCCAACCTCGCACGAAATAAAACAGACTCCAGTCGGGCGCGTCCTGCATGATGCCTGTTTTGAATCACTTACGTGGGTCGCCTGCTAACCAATGGGTGGGCGGCAGGTCAGGGCAAACTTGAGCCAATTCACAAGCGCATCGATTCGGCGCTATCCATTACCAACCGCTACCAACGAACGCTAACCACTGCCGATCATCCGGCTTGGGCGCCCAAGCCAATATCTGCTGTTAACCATGGATCGCCGCACTGGCGTAGCCGGCCGTGGTCGCGAGGCTGAAGGCATTTGCGTTGAGCCACCATCAGGCGCATAATAGGTCCAGAAAGTTGACCTTTTATGTACACGACTGCTTCGCCCAGCGAACGCCAGAAAGAACTCTACCAACTCGCCGAATCGCAAAGCGGTTATTTCACTACGAAGCAGGCGGCCACCCTCGGGTACGCGAGCAATAAGAGGATCTACCACATCCGAGCGCGTAACTGGGTTCGCGAGCACCGCGGAATTTACCGGCTGGCACTCTTCCCGGAACCCGAGCGCTCGGACCTGATGCTCTGGTGGCTCTGGTCGCGTGACCGAAGCGACAGGCCGACTGGCGTCTTCAGTCACCAGACCGCGCTCAGCCTCCACGATCTCACGGATGCTAATCCAGCCAAGCTGGACCTCACCGTCCCCACGAACTTCCGCCGCGGGGTTCCCATTCCAAACGTTCTGCGCCTACATCGCGACGACGTCCGGGCTGAGGACCGGGAAATCCTCTATGGTGTCCCTGTGACGAATGCAATGCGAACGATTCTGGATGTCTGGCAGGAAGGATCGCTCCCCAAGCCTGTTCTTCGCGCGGCCTTTCGCGAGGCGATGAAACGCGGCAACATCACTAAGTCGCAGGTCGGCATGCCTCAGCAGGATGCTGAACGGACCCGGGTGCTGGCTGAGATTCGGAAAGGAACGAAGTGATCCCTGAACGAAAGTACGCTTCAGGCATCGCGCTCCGCACCGCATTGGAGAAACGCCTCAAGCGGGTGTCCCGTGAAGAAGGGATCGATCTGCAGCGTCTTCGCCGGCAAGTAGCCTTCGATAGGTTCCTTGCCAGGCTTTTTTGAGTGCCGAACAAGAACTGGGTCCTGAAAGGCGGCTACGCGATGGAACTCCGGTTCCAAACCGCGCGCACCACCAAGGATCTCGATTTCACCGTGCGCTTCACCCCGGCAGGGCCCGACGCCGCACTGCTCAAGCAGCTCCAGGATGTGGGAGCCGTAGACGCTGGGGACTTCTTCACTTTCCGCATCGGCGAGGCGATGATGGACCTGGACGGAGCACCGTATGGTGGAGCGCGGTACCCAGTGGAGTCCATCATGGGCGGGCGCACTTTCGTGAGATTCCATTCGGACGTAGGAATCGGCGACGTCGTACTTGACCCACTGGAACAGGCCAAGATGCGTGACTGGCTTGGGTTCGCGGGCATCTCGCCGCCATCCGTTCCGATGATCCAGCGTGAGCAGCAGTTCGCAGAGAAGCTGCACGCATACACGCTGCCGCGGACAGCGGCGCCCAACAGCCGGGTGCGCGATCTGGTCGATATGATTCTTCTGATTCGGTCCCGCACGCTTGAATCGAGCCGTGTCGTCCAGGCTCTTCATGCGACCTTCGATCTTCGGGCGACGCACCCGGTTCCCAAGGCTCTCGATCCACCTCCAGAGGAGTGGAGCGCACCATTTGCGAGGCTGGCGGCGGAGTGCCGCCTCGGTCTCTCCGCCAGCGAGGCATTCCGGATCCTGGCGGAATTCTACGCGGATCTCTGATGCCGGCCACGCGAACTCTCCAGTTAACCGCCACCGCCCGAACCTGACGATTTTGAGTAGCCCATTTAGAATCGATCGTTTTACCAGTGTCTCTGCCCCGTGAAATACCCTTTGTTTCACCTGAGGAGCCAATTTGTTTCCAATCACTTGCACGCACTCCCTGCATCGTTCCGCCAGGCTCTCCCATTGAAATTAAGCCTCTAAGTTACTGATTCTTCGTAGAATGCCGGTAGTTTCCACGAGCAACCGAAGGGTTGTACATCTGATATTTCTTAAACTTCATCAAAATGAATGACTTGTGCGATCAGGGGTGAGAAGTAGACGTGCGGCTGTGGGGACTTTTGTGGGTACTGGTGCTAGCCTGTCGGTGTACTTCACAAACCCCACCGTCGATCATGAAAGGAGGCGGGCATGGACAGAGATCGCCAGGGAAAGGTCACGCCTGGCAAACGGGGTCCTCGCTTGAGCAAGGCGCGGCTCGATGAGCTTGTCAAAGAAGCGCTCGTGGACGCGTACGGCGAATCGGAGCAAGCGGCGGGATTCTACACAATGATCGAGAACGACCTTCGCCTGCCTTTTGAAACCGAAATGCTTGGCGTGACGGTTACGGTGGAGAGCATCGACATCACCGAAGACGACCAACTCGCTGCCGTTTGCCGGAGAGGCAAGGATCGTCAGCGGATCTCACTCGCCGACTTGCCATTGCCCTCGACACCTCCAACGGGGAGCGAGTGGATCGTCGCGTATCGGTACTGGCGGACCGGAGCCATGTAAACGCACGGGCGCGACCGGCAGTGTAGCGCGCTGGGAGCGCTACCGATCCCGGCGCTTCTCCCACGCCACCTGCGCACGAACGTCGCCGATCAAGAACCGCACACCCTGGTTGTCGGACGGATTCAGCCAGAGCATGCGGTCAAAGATCCGGTCAGCCTCTCGGAACCTGCCAAGTCGCCAGAGGCACAGCCCGAATCCTTGCATGCAGCGGAGAAACGGCCGATTGTCTAGCCATCCCCAGGGCAGCAGGCCCGCGAAGCCTTCGCCGAGAGACAACTCGCCGATCCGCACCCCCGCCTCATAGTGACGGATCGCGTCCTTGGGCAACTGGTTGAAAACCAAGTTGCCGAGATGTGCGTGGGCGTCCAGGCAGCGGAGGTCGGCCTGACAGAGATCCATCAGGATCTTGTTCGCGCCCTTGCTGTCCCCGGAGCCCTTGCGATCATTGGATTCGGTGATCGGGTCGGAGAACGGATCGTCAGCGTCCGCGCCGGGCAACACTTGTTCCATCTCGAATTCCGGCCGCGGCCCGCGCGCGATCATCGGCTTGGCCCATTCCTCAATCGGTTCGTCTTCCTCGCCCCAGTAGTGCTCCGACGGATCCCATATACCTCGCTCTTCGAGGCGGAGCGGGACCAGACCCAGTGCGGCCACGTCGAGCCGCGTGGACTCGATCACGCCGGAGAGATAAGGATTGCGGGCATAATTCCACTGCTTGCCCGGCCTGACCACGGCGATCTCGCCGGGAACCACGGTCCAGAGGCAGCCGGCGCGGAGCGTGACGCTCTGGTCACCACCCAGCACCGGCAACGAGCGGCCTTCTGCTTTACCGACAACACGACCAACTCGACGGGACCGCGCAGGTCGAGGGCGGCCGCCGGCGATTCGCGGCTTGTTCCGGATCGAGTTTCGGGTGGGTACGGTACAACTCCCATCCACTTCCGGTACGCGGCCAGATAATGCGACCCTGGCGTACTCGGAAGGAGCGCCACCTCTGAAGCCGCCACCTCTTATTCACGTCCGTCCACGCGGTGGCACGTCGCGGTCAGCCCGCGCCGCTGGTTCCCCTGATAGTCGAACTCAACTACCGAGACCGGCTCGCCGATGACGAAGCCGTCGCAGGGTAGGGTAACGTGCTCCTCCAACGCCTGCAGAAAAGCCAAGATCCGTTCGTCCTCGCCGCCTGCCTCGACCGTGAACTCATCGATGAGTTCGTCCAAGGAGGCCGCATCCCACCGGCGCCCTCCTTGAGCCAGGTTTTTCTTCTTCATGAAACGTCTCTCCCGTGCCGCACGCCCCAGCGTGTCTTGGCGCGCTCCAGAAACGAAGGCTCGCCTTCCTGGCCGCGGTCCGCGGCCAGCGCCTCAAACCCGGGCATGAAGCCGGTCTTGCGGTGGTGCGCGGCGCGAATATGGCGCACCGTGTCCGCCCATTCGGCGCCGAGGCCCGCCCGCTCATAGCAGCGCCGGGCGCGCTCGAAGTTCGTGAGCGCCGCTTCGTAATACTTGCTCTTCGACTTGTTCACGATGCGCATTCCTTGGGCACGCCAGAGGCGGGCGGCGAGGCCCGGCTCAGCCTTCTCCAGCTTCTTCGCCGCCGGCTCCGTGGCGTGGTGGCTCGTCTGCTCGAGGGCTTCGTCCGTGGCGCCGCGCACCAATTCCGCCAGACGTTTCATCTCCTTGGTCTCGCGGAACAACCCGATGAGGGAGTGGAGATCGTCGCCCTTGGCTGCGTCCATGGCCCTCTCGTGCCAGGCCGTGCGCTCACTCTTAGGCACGAACTTCATGAGTTCGTCGTAGCTGTACTTGCCGGGATGTTTTCGAAAGTCCGCCCAGGCGGCCGCGATCGCCTCATTTCCACGGCCAAGCCTGGCCAACAACTCGCGGTGAAGCGCGGTGAGATGGTAGCCGGCTGTAGTGCACGCATGTGGGTGCTCCCGGTCGATTGCAATCCCGCGCTCCACCCAAACCAGCGCCTCATCCGGCTCGCGGCGCGCGACCAGCATAGTGGCGACGGCATGGCAGTCCCCCGCGGTCACCCCGGTCCGAGAGGTGAGGGCGATGTAGGCCGCGAGGTTTTTCTGCGCAAGGTAGACGGTGCGCAGAAGCTCGCTCCAATGCCGGAGAAGATACTCGGGTTCGTGGCCCAGCGCTTTACCCGGCGCCGGCTTGGCCGTGGTGGCAGCCTCGAAGCGCGCTTGGATCTGTCTCTCGAATGCGGCCAACCCGGCCTTGTCGAACGCCTGGGCCGCGTCCTTCTCGATTTGGCAACAGAATCCGTAGGGGTCGTCGTCCATCCGCGCGAGCAGTATCGCAGCCGTCTCGTCCGCCTCGGCCCCCGACGCCTGCCTGGCTTTGATCCATCCGCAAATGAGTTCGCCGACGAACTGTCCAAAAGAGCCGCTCGAATCGTCGACTTCCTCGGCCTTCTCATAGCATCCGGCGAGGAAAGTCTCGTAAAGTGCGGTAGCGCGGACCGGGTCGGCGCCGGCGAGTTTCCCGATCCCGGCGGCGACCTCTTCCAACTCGCGCACGAACGAGTAGCAGGCCCGATCGGGAACGAACGCCCCTGGGTTGAGTGCCACTTCCATCTGGCCCTCCATCGGATCCGCACCGAGCCGAGGCTTTCGTTTCATCCGCCGTTCCCGTCCTTCTCGTCAGCTATCTCTCCGTCAGTTTACCCCGGTGCGGGCTTCGCCCCGCGCATCGACCAAATCGGCTACAGTCATCCGGATAAGGCCAAGGTAAGACCGATGGCTAAGAAGAACGCAGAATCCAAGCCGGATCGTAAAGAGGAAAGCTGCGCCAATGTGCTCGATAAGCTGGACAGTGCGGAAGCCGCCTCGGCCCTTGGGAAGCTTCTGGACCGCCACAGCGAACTCCGTTCCGAGGCCGAAGCAATCGCCTGCGACATGTTGACCGAAATCTCGCCAGATTCCGTCGCGGACGAGATCGAAGAGGCCTTGCTCCAATTCGACTATGACGACTTGAATGGCCGCGCTGGCAGTCACTCCTGGGGCTATGTCGAACCGTCGGAGGCGGCAGGAGAGCTACTGGAGGAAGCGCTGGAGCCATTCGTCAACGATATGAAACGGCACCTGGAAATGGGACTTGAGGATCAGGCCTCGCAGTTCTGCCGGCGAATCCTCCTCGGCCTTTACCGGTTGCGCGACGGGCGTGAAAACGACATCCTGAATTGGGTGCCGGACTTTCCAGGCGAGGCGGCAGCCAACGCATTAAAGGTGTGGAGCGGGACAGGCGGCGCCGAACGGGGATCTGCGCGAGTAAAGAAGATACGACGCCGGCTTTCACCGGATTTTGTACGTGGACATCTGCCGGATTGGGACTGGCTTCTCAAGCCCGGTCCCTGAGGCTGATGGGCGGGTCGGTGTCTGGCCGTGCGATCATGCTGTCATTTGATCGGGATTATGATGCTTTTAGACCGTGAATGTGGTACGCTGGAAGCGGGAGGATCAGGATGAGCGTCATTTCGCCAGCCCGGCCGGACTTGGCGGCTCACCGCGAAGCCACCACCGCGCCTTTTCCCAAACTCGTACGAGAATTGGTCGCGGTGATCGGCAAGAAGCTGACGGCTTATATCGCGGGAGTCAAAGACGTTCGTGCAATCGATCGATGGATGGATGAAGGTGCGCCGTACAAGAGCGCAGAGGAACGGTTGCGGTTTGCCTTCCGAGTGGTGAAGACCCTTGAGAATCACGAGGACGGATCAGTAGTCCAGTCCTGGCTTACGGGACTCAACCCCGAGTTGAACGATCGCGTTCCGATCCGCCTGTTACGCGAGGGCGACCTCGAAATTGTGGGCCCTGAGATTCTGGGCGCTGTCCGCGCATTCGTGGCCGGAGGATAGCCCATTCCACTCAGCATTGAATCGCAGGGCACGATTTTTCGGATCGGTCGCCGCCCCAACCCGTGGCAGCCACCCGACTGGTCCCTTGCAGGTCCCGATGGAACGTTCGGCAATCGCTTCGACGATCCCGATGGCACTTATCGGGTGCTCTATGCCTCGTCCCAACGGCTGGGATGCTATCTGGAAACGCTGGCGCGATTCCGTGTCGATCTGACCTTGTACGCTGAGCTTTCCGAGATTGAGGGCGAAGACGACTTCGCACCCCTTGGTCGCGTGCCGATTGCCTGGGCAAAACCTAGGATGCTCGGATCGGCAGAACACGACGGAAAGTACGCCGATCTCTATGGAAGCGACTGGATCGGTCTTCTACGCCGGGACTTGGCAGCCGATTGTCTGGAATTGGGCATCACTGAACTCGACGCTTCCGTGCTCCAGGGGTCCACTGCCCGAGCGCTCACTCAACGCGCATCGCGCCTCGTGTTCCGGAACGCCTTCGACGGAATTTACTACCGTTCGAAGTTCGGCCATGACATCCAGAACTGGGCCTTGTTCGAACCGTTCAAACTTTTTCCGAAGCACCCCAGGCCGATCAATCTCGCCGATCCGGAACTTCTGAGGGCGCTCGCCATCCATCATCTGGAGATTGACTCCCGTTAGATTCTTGTTACCCGGCGGCTTGGGCGGATCTTTGTCGCGAATACCCCCGACCCGAAGTCTTTGCCCCGGACGTTCATTGGATGTCCGGACCGCTACCAAGCCTCGACCCCACCGGGGTACGCGCGCGGCGCGCGCAGCCGGCTCGATTGAGGCCGACTTGGGGAGACGCCCAATCCAGATCCCCGTCGCTCGCTGCTTGCGCGCAGGTGCCCGCCGCTGACATCAGTCAACACAGCAAGATGTCCGAGAATGTTTACCCCCCACTCTGAATCTAAACGAGCCTCCGATTCCGGATGCGGTCGTTGCGCAATCGTCGCAGTCTTTGCCGAGTTGGCAATTTCAGGCGAAAATGCGTTTGGGCGCTAACCCCTGGAAGCAGCTTTTGGTGCGAGGGTTCGGTGGCCAACACAGGGGTAAAGAGGTGAGCAACCCTTGCCGGGAAAGGAAGGAGTGTTTGGACTGTGGGGACTTTTGTGGGTACTGTGCATCAAAATGGCGACAAATGGCGAGCACTCCTGCTGTCGACAAAGATTCGAGCACCGTCCGTAAACGTTTGATAACGAGCAGCTAAGCGCACTGCCGAGCAATCCTGCAAGGGACTCGCTTTCTAGCTGTTAACCGAAGGGTTGTAGGTTCGAGTCCTACCTGAGGAGCCAAAACAAGTCCTTTAGTTTCAACGCACCCCATACAAAACACGCCAGTTGCCGCGCCACGCCCAAGCTGGGGCTGTTCTGTAAATTTACCCATCCTTACCCGAATTTACCCATCCGTGGACGCCGGGGTCCCCCCAGAATCCCCCCAGTGCTTTGCAGAGGTCCCCGGCGCCAGAGTGACGCATGTACTGCGCGTGCCGACCGCCAAGGAGATGCAGGACCACGAGAGGGCGTCGACCAGCGTGGTCGCCGCGCGGCGCTCGGTCGAGACCCGGGCTTTTCTGGAGCCGAGTGGCACGCTCTACGACAAGCTGCATGTCTCGCACGATGGGTATGCCGGCCCGGTGCCAATCGTGCACAAGTCGGCGGCGGTGTCCGAGGTGATCGGGTACCTGGCGATTGAGGGAGACGACGACCCGGAATAGCGACGCCCGATTCCCCCGAGGGACCGGGCGTGCAGTTCCTGATCCGGTCGGTGTTGCGCCAGGGAACGCTCTGCGGGCCAGAGCAAGAGTGCCCGGACCGGGTGTTCCGCTGCCGGGAGTGCGGCTACTCGGCGCAGACGGAATTGGACGGATGCCCGGCATGCGGCGCCGGCTGGAAGGCCATCGATGTCAGCCACGGTCCAGCCTGCCCCAGGAACCTGCTCGATGAGGCCATGGACACGCCCAATGGTGTCCTGGTGCGCCGGTGCTTCCGGATCATGGGCGCCAAGTCCATGCCTGACCATCACCCTTTCCGATATTACGGAGGAAGAGTTCCGCGCGATGGAGATGATCGAAGCCGCGCGCCAGGAGCAGATCTCAGCCGAGGACAGCGGCATACAAAGCTTCCAGGAGCTTCCGATCCGTAAGCTCTCTCGCCGGTAGCCGGCGGGGCATGTAAGCTACACGAACAGATCGACGGGCACGCGGAGGAGTTCCGCGAGCTGCTTGGCCTGCGTCTTACTGATGCTGCGCTTGCCGTTCAGGATTTCGGATACGCGGCTCTTGGGCAGTATGGTCCAGAGGTCGCTCGGCTTCATGTTCTTCTCTTTGAGCAGATAAGCGAGCATCTTGGGCGGTTCGGACTTTGGAAGTGGGTGCGCCCGATTTTCGTATTCCTCGATCAGGATGCTGAGCAGTTCCAGGAGCCGGCCCTCCTCCTCGGAAATCTCGTCTTCCGGTTTTTCCATGAGGTCGGCAGCGGCACCGAGCAGACGATGGTATTCCTCCTCCGTGCGAATGGCGACGGGCAGAGCTCCCTCGAGAAGCTTCCGATATTGACGTTCATCGAGTAGCGTAGCGTTCATAGCTTCCATTTCCCCTCATCGTATTCGGCATGCGTGAGGATCTGGCGGATGTAGACGATCCGCCATCGGTACTTGATCACCGAGACGAGCCGGTACTTGTTTCCGCTGATGTTGAAAACCGTGAAAATGTCCACTGCATCTGCGTGCGGAAAGTCGGCGCGGACATCGACCAAATGTCGCCAGGCGGCTCGCTTGGTTACGCCGTACCAGTGCAACAGCGACTCCACCGCGTCCTTGTGCGTTTTGCTGAATTCGGTGATTGCCGCTTTACTGATGATCCTCAAGTCTTAGGTTACCAAAACGGTAACCACTGCGCAAGAGGGTTCGATCATGCCCCGATTCCAGACCGTCATCCGAACCAGCGCGAGCGGCAGTGGGGCGTGTTGCCGCGTGACCGCCAGGCAGTGTTGACCGTGATGCTCAAGTACCGCCCCATGGTCACGCTTCAAGACCTCCAGCAGGGTGCATATTTCCGCGGCATGCGGCAGTTCGGGTTTGGGCAGTACATCAACAGCATTCCAATGGCGGCGTGATGGCGGATCAGGCGGAACGCGTAATTCTCGAAGCCGAGGACCAGGCCACCCGTGTCGTCGACCAGGCCAACGCCGGCCTGGACAGCTTCGAGAGAAAAAAGCGGAATCGGCGCACGGCAAGGTCATCCGCATCACCGACCAGACCGTATTCACGAGATCGCGGAGAAGGAGGCGGGGGCCGAGGAAACGCGGGAGTTCCGCATCTTCGGCCCCCCGTAGCCGGGCACTGGCAAAACCACCAATCTCACCCGCCAGATCCGCCGCGCGGCGGACCGCTACGGCCCGCAATCGATTCTGGTCACGTCCTTCTCCCGCGCGGCCGCCGCGGAGCTGGCCGGCCGCGATCTACCGATCTCGCGCGACCGGGTGGGCACGCTGCACTCCCACTGCTGGCACGCGTTGGGCGGCCCGGAGCTCGCCGAAGCAAACGTGGACGACTAGAACCGGGACAACCCTGAGATTGCCATCACGCCCGCCAGGAAACAGGGCCGGCTCGATGGCGAGAAGGCGGCCGGAGAAGATTCCGATATGGAGAAGGGCGGCGACGAGCTGCTCCAACGGCTAAGCCGGTACCGCGGGCTCATCCTGCCCCGCCAATCCTGGCCGGAGACGCTGATCGGCTTCGACAAAAAGTGGGGGCAGTATAAGCGGGAAAACGGGCTGCTCGACTTCACCGACCTGATTGAGACGTGCCTCCGCGACGTTGCACTGGCGCCCCATGCTCCATCCGTCATCTTCGCGGACGAAGCGCGGGACCTGAACCGGATGCAGTTGTCCCTGGTCCGCAAGTGGGGCGAGCGCGCCAATTACTTCATCGTGGCCGGCGACGACGACCAGACCGTCTATTCCTTTACGGGCGCGACGCCCGAGGCGTTCCTCGATCCCGATATCCCCGACGATCACAAGATCGTCCTCAAGCAGTCGTACCGGGTGCCGCGCGCGGTGCACCGATTCGCGGAAGAGATGATCCGGCGCGTCACCAGGCGCCAGCCGAAGGAATACCTGCCCAGGCCGGAAGACGGCGCGCTCGACCGGTTCTCGCGCGATGGCTACAAGCGCACGGAGATCGCCATCGTTCCCGACGCGATGAAGCAGGTCGAGCAGGGCAAGACCGTGATGTTCCTGGCGTCCTGCTCCTACATGCTCCGGCCCTTGATCCAAGTACTCCGAAAGCAGGGTGTCCCGTTCCATAATCCGTACCGGAGGTCCAACGGCTTCTGGAACCCACTACGCACTGCCAATCCCGGTTCGACGGCCAACCGCATCGTGTCGCTGCTCGTCGGCCATCCGGACTTCGGAGAAGGTCACCGCCCGTGGTCCATGGGCGACGTCGCGCTGTGGGCGGAATGGCTCCAGGCCAAAGGCGTCCTGCGCCTCGGCATGAAGGCCAGGCTCAAGAGCTACGACATCGCGCAGCCGGCGACCATCGAACGGCTGAACGACATCTTCGAACCAGACGCTCTCGATTCCCTGATGGGCGCCTGGGATAGCGGCTACCGCGAGCTGCTGGGCTGGTGGCGCTCGCGCGTGACCGCCGACGTGAGCACCCGGGTACAGTTCCCCGCCGAGATCGCGGCAAAGCGGGGGCCGCTGTCGCTGCTCCAGGTGCCGCAAGTGATGGTGGGCACGATCCACTCCGTCAAGGGCGGCCAGGCCGATGTGGTGTATCTCTTCCCGGACCTGTCGCCGGCTGGCGCCGCGCAGGACGCGCGTAGCGGCGCGGCGCGCGACTCGGTCATCCGGCAGTTTTATGTCGGTGTGACTCGCACGCGCGAAAAGCTCTATCTCTGCCAGCGCGAGACTGGCATGGCGGTCGCGATATGAGCAGCGTTCCTCGGCCTGTCGATCTGACGCAGGTGCCTCCGGTTCCATGGGCATGGGTCGATGAGCACGTATACGCCGCCATCCGCGGCTGCAGCGTGAGGGTGCTACAGAACGAACGGCGACTGAACATCGGCTGCCCGTTCCGGCGAATCAACGGAACGACGATTCGCTACAGGATCGGGGATATTACGGCCTATCTGGAATCCCAGCCGGGCGGCGGTGGTGCCGCAATCCGGCACGTCCAGGCGTGCCACGCCAACCCGGCTGTCGGCCATCCCATAGTAGACGTCGAAGCGGTCCGGCGCTCCCAGATCGTCGCGCCGGTCGATGCCGGTGGGGAACACGACGTTGGCAACGGTGCCGTCGCGTTCTTGCGGCAGCGTCGGCGTCAACACCGGCTCCGCCGAACGATAGCGGATCACGCGCGGATGCTCCTTCGAGAGCACCATCACCCCGGCCGAATAGCACAACTGGTGCCCGGCATTGCCCGGCTCCACGATTTCGCTCACGCCATGGTAAACGATCAGCCAGCCGTGCCGGGCCAGGATGGGCGGAGTGCCCCCGCCGATTTTGAGCCGCTCCCAGGACGACACGGGAGCCGCCAGCCGGTGATGAAAGGCAAACTTGCCGAGGCGATTTGGTTCACGGCCCTCCACAGGCGGCGGGCAGTAGGAAATCCAGATGCTTTCCCGATCCAGATCCACCTCGCGCGACGCGGGGTGGCAGGCGGTTTCCTCGGGACGAGTGCCGGGGAAAAGCGGCCGGTGGATGATGGCCAGTTCCGGATGCCCGGATGGATTGGGAATCGCGACAGGGAAAAGACTGGCGTCTTTGTCGTCCACGTTGGCGAATTCGATGCCCTGATACGGACCAAAGGCCGCCAGCCCCAGGCGCTTCCAGTGGAAGAGGTCTGCCGATATTGCCAGAGCGATTCGTGGGCCTCGGGCTGAGAATGCCGCGTAAGTCATCAAGTAGCGCTGGAGCGGTTCCACGAACGTGATACGGGGATCCTCGCAGCCACCGCCGCCGCCGGGCCGCCGCTCATAATCGGCTTCCGGCTCCAGCGCGATGCCGAGCCGCTCGACGCCTGCCGGATCGCCGGCGTCATCGAACCGCACTCGTGCAATCCCGATGCGCGAGTAGTTCCCCTTCGCCACCAGCCGCGGCAACAGGTAGAGCTCGCCATCGGGGCCACGAATGGCGGCCGGATTCAGGACGCCTTCGACCTCCTGGGGATTGCCCGGCTCAGGCTCCATCACGATGCCCAGGCGCCGCAACTTAAATCTACTCATCGGATTTCCCTCATAGATTCACGCTTCCTGACCAAGATCCGATAAAGAAGCGATGATTGTTTCGACAACCCGCTTAGTCTCGTTGGGACCCTGAACCGGAATAGAAACAACACCTGCCTGTTCAGCCGGATAGTCGTTTCCCCCGGCGAACAGGGCATCGCCTATGAAAAACTTTCTGACTCCGTAAGCTTTGTCAATGCCAGGTTTGGTGACATCAATGGATGTCGCGCCACCCATTCGGACAGAGAACTCGGGAATAAGAGTGTCAAGGATCGCTTTGATCTTCTTCCGCTTGGTGAAATCGGAGTCCCATTTGTCTTTATATACCAAGGGGGCCTGCTGACCTAGTGCGGAGAACGTGATCTGGCTTCCCCGGTCTTCAATTACCTCTCCCCAGACCTTTTCAACCTTGAAGCCCGCTTGTTCGACCGCCTTCTTTAGAGAACTGGTTATTTTCTCTTTTTCATTCGCGGTAAAATCTTCCGAATAGATCTTTTTCCAATCCCCTTTGTACTGGAAGAACTTCGTTCCGCATGTAGGAAGGAGGGATAGATTCACCAGGCTTTCGTCATGAGGAAGATGGGAGAGCACCTGTTTTTCAAACTGCGGCCAATCTCCTCCGGAAATCACAGCTACTTTGACAATGCCGAGAAGGTCATGCAGCAGTCGTGACATTTCGGCATCAAGAGACGATTTACTTTCGGCAAGTGTGCCGTCCAGATCGAAAACAATCAGCTTTTTCAATGCGCTTCCATCCTTTGAGCTCTTGCGATCATTCCGGTATCGCCAGTTCCAACACGCTCACCGCACTCGACGGCCGAAAAGTACACGCTCCGACCACCGCCGGCAACAGAAATACGTCGCCTTTTCCAATGGCATAAGTGGCGCCGCCGTGCTCGACCTGGCCGGCGCCCTGGATACATACCAGGACGCGCGGCACACCCGAGGCGCCGACGGTAAACGGCGATTGTCCGCGCAGGCGGGATAGCCGGAAGTGTTCACAGCGGAAAAGCCGCTCGCGTTCCACAGGCTCCGTTGCCTCCACCACGGGCGCCACCAGCCCGCCCGCACACTCCCCGAAGTCAATGCAGGCAAGCGCCCGATCGACCTGGAGTGCGCGTGGTTTGCCTGTCTTCGCGTCGACATGGTTCCAGTCGTACAGGCGAAACGTCACGTCGCTGTTCTCCTGAACCTCGAACACCAC
>JBEKSR010000113.1:0-18628 GCA_049516835.1 Bryobacteraceae bacterium
ATGTTTGGAATAGGGTAATACAAGAAACAACCGGAATCCTACGGTGTAAGTGCTGGTGTACAAAGGGATTGCTGATGCGCGCGGCCCCTCAAGCAACCTCGCGGCAGTAAACTCCCGCTAGGGACAGGGCTATCAAACCCGCATGAACTCCGCCCTGCGCGAGTATGTCAAGCGGTACTGCGAACACGTTTAAAGTTGGGTAGCGCGGCATGAATGGCTGTTTTGTCCATGCAGGAATCCGTAATGTTCGCGAATGGTTGCCATTATCATCGAACGGAAAGCAGTGCCTTAACTGTTTGTCTCACCCCAGGGCCCGCCCCAGTTGGGCCGACCCCATGTCGTGCGACCTCCGGCTCGCCGCCCGGCCAATTCAACAGCCGGGAGCGAGTTCCGCCAACTTGACCCAGAAGCCGGGCTGCGACAGGCGGCAACGCGCCGAAGGTTCGGCGTAGAGCGGATGCGCGGACATCGACTCCCAAATCTCCTTCAGCGACTGCTTCTGGATGTTTCCGAACGAGTAGGGCGTGAAATCGCAGGGACAGACGTCACCATTGGCGCGCAGATGAACTTGCACCATTCCGGCAGGGCAGCCTTCGGCCACGCAGGGATAGGCGATGCTCGAAAACATGGTTTGGTGGATGATACGCGGGTAGTCGGGCTTGGCGGTGTACTTCGCGCGGAACTCGACGATGTGCCGGGCGTCTTCCTCGCTCAACATGCAGTCGTGCCGCGCCGAGAGGCGCCCGGTGGGGATGACATCGAACAGAAAGACCTCGAGGACATCGAGAGAACGGGCGAGGTCCATCATGGCGTCGAGTTCGCCGTTCCCTATGTTTTCCTTGGTTGCGTAGGTGGACACGCCGGTGAGGATGCCGGCATCCTGGCACAGTCTCAGCCCGCGGTAGGCCTTCTCGGCCAGACCAGGGCGCCGGCGGTGGCTGTTGTGCCGCTCGGGGTCGAAGTGGTCCAGGCTGACGAACACGCCGTAAACTCCCGCCTGTTTGAGCCTGGCGACGGTATGCTCGCGCAGGAACTCGCCGTTGGTGAAGATGGTGCAGACGCTGCGGTGCTTGTCGACGGCGGCGATAAGGTCGTAGATTCTCTCGTACAGCAGAGGTTCGCCGCCGGTGAGGACCACGCAAGTCGTGCCGAGATCGAGGGTCTGGTCGATGACGCTCTTGAGTTCCTCGAAGGTGAGGGCGCTGTTCTCTCGCCGGGTTTTCTCCTGGTAATCGGCCGCCGAGCAGTGCAGGCAGTCGCACTGGCAGTTGTACGTGACCGCCATGGTGATGACATGCGGAGTGCGTCCGGCCGAGGCGAAATTGACGGGGCCGGCGGCGGCGCTATTGGACCGCAGCATGTTCTCCATGATGAGTTTGACCCTGCGCTTGGCCGCGGGAGAGCCGAGCGGTGGCGTGAGCAGGGAGAAAGCTTTATAGCCGTCGTCCAATTCGACCAGGGGCTTCCCGCCCACGTAATAGTCATCCTGGGCGCGGCGGTAGTTGGCCATGGTATTCCGGATCGCGCTCCGTTGCCACGCTTTCAGGTCAGAATTCATGAGATTCACCGGCGGGAGGCTCACTGGAAGACGGCTTGGTCAGCCAGGCCATGATTCTCGGGGATCTGGACGTTGTCGAGGACCCGCAACGCCACTCCTCCACTTCACGATGGCCTAACCATTGCAAGTAGTGACGATTGTATCGCGCGGCGGCGCGAGACCGCAATGCATCGGAAAACAGGCGACACTGTGGGAAGGAGGAACGAATGAAGGAAAGCCATCTCAGTCGTCGTGAGGCCCTGCGTCTCGCCGCCGCGACAGCTCTCGGGTCCGCCGTGTCATCGGCGCAGAACGCGCGGCGGGAAGTTCGCGTCTTCGACGTCCGGGACTACGGCGCGGTGGGCGACGGAAGCACCCTCGATACGGCCGCCATCCAGCGCGCCATCGACCAGGCCGCCGCGGCGGGGGTGCCCCCTGGGCCCGGCGCGCAGGTGCTCATCCGCGGCGGCAAGAAATATCTCATCGGCACGCTGGTTCTGAAAAGCGGCATCGATTTCCACCTGGCCGACGATGCCGAGCTGCTGGTGAGCGCCAACCCCCAGCACTACACCGGCGGCGGTGTCATCACCGCTACCGGTGCCGACGGCCTGCGCATCACGGGCACCGGCAACATCAACGGCCGGGCGCGCGAGTTCATGAGCCGCTACGACCAGCCCAACGAGTGGTGGCTGCCTGCCGGCTTCCGGCCGAAAATGTTCGTGCTGACCGCCTGCAAGGGCCTCGAGGTCCACGACATTACCTTCAGCGAGGCGCCCGAATGGGGGCTGCACATGATCGGCTGCGAGCACGTCCTGGTGGACAATCTGAAGATCCGCAACCTGCTGGACGTGCCCAACTGCGACGGCATCGATCCCGACCATTGCCGCGACGTGGAGATCCGCAACTGCAACATCGTTTGCGGCGACGATGCCATCGTGATCAAGGCCACGCGGCAAGCTACCGACTATGGGCCCTCGGCCAACATCACGATCCACGACTGCGTCATCCAGACGCAGGACGCGGGCGTGAAGATCGGGACCGAGACCACCCAGGACGTCCACGACATCCGCTTCGAACGCTGCGAGATCCGCTCCAGCTCGCGCGGCCTGTGCATCCAGGCCCGCGACGAAGGCAGCGTTTACAACATCGATTTCCGCGACATCCATTTCGTGTCGCGCTACCATTCGGACCCGTGGTGGGGCCGCGGCGAGGCCATTTCTCTGACTGCCATTCCGCGCACCGCTCAAGGCAAGATCGGAACGATCCACGACGTGCGCATCCGGAACGTGAGCGGCCGCGCCGAGAACAGCGTGCGCGTCCAGGGAGCCAAGGAGAGCCGCATTCGCGGCGTCACGCTGGAGAACGTCGCCGTCACGCTCGACCGGTGGACGCAATACCCCGGAGGCTTATTCGACAACCGGCCTACGACGGTCTATCCGGGGATTGAGCCGCACGGCAACCCCGGCTTCAGCATCCGCTACGCGGACAATGTGGTGCTGAAGCATTCGAGCGTCAAGTGGGGAGACCACCGGCCGGACTACTTCACGCACGCCCTGGAAGCCGAAGCCGTGACCGGGTTGGAACTCACGGGCTTCGTCGGCGAGGCCGCGCATCCCGAGCGCGACGCGGACATACTGGTCCGTTGACCTCGCGTTTCTCCCCGGCGCGAAGATCTTCTATACTGAGCATTGAGTGCAGACGAAAACGGATCTCAGGTCGGGTACGGTCGCTTTTGACAGGAGGCAAGTCTACAGACCCTTCCTCGAGCGCCTGAACCCCATCGCTTCTCTCCGTGATCTGGCTGATCGTGACGTGATAGTCCCCCGCGATCACGATCCTTGTGACGCAGGACAAGCCCCAATCCATGTTGCGTTCGCAGACGCTGCCGAGCTGAGCCGCGGCACGCAGATGGCACTTGTGGGTGGTATCGGCTCTGGCAAGACGACCGAGTTGTTGCTGACGCAGAAGGTCCTGAGTCGCCACAGTGATGCAGTGAATATCTTCGTAGATCTGGCCAATTACACGGACCTCAACGAGCTGAATACCGGGGCAATTCTCGCCACCGTTGGCATGCGACTATATTCGTTGCTGAAAAAGCGGGATAAAAAGCCGCCCGAGGAGGTCACGTCGGCACATACGAGATTGCGAGAGCTTGCTCTCGGGAAGACGACTTGGGTGCCAGCTGAGCAATGGCTGGATTACGATAACGACGAGGAGCCAGAAGCGATCCGTGTCAATGTTCCCGGGTTGATGCGATTGAGGTTTCCTGCACTTCGACGTGAAGTCAAGGAGCTTAAGGAGCTGCTCCTGAATATTGCTTCGCCGCTACTTGACAATGACGCTCAGATCACGCTCCTTATTGATGGCCTCGACCGCTTGATTCGACCGGAGCGCTTCCGTGAATACGCCGATCAAGATCTCCAGGCACTCAGGGGGACGAAACTGACGATCATCGTCGCCGTTCCCTTGCTGCTCTGGTACGACCCAAGCCGGTTTCTCCAAGACTACTTCGATCTCGTCAAGCACATACCTGCCGCTGCAGCCGGTCCGGGCGATTTGGCTTTTCTGAAGCAGATTCTGGAGCGTCGCGGTGCCCTAGAATTGATGGATCGTGCAGAGGTCACCTCCATTGCGAGGTGTTCAGGCGGAGTTTTGCGCGACCTCTTAACTTTGGCCCGTTCGGCGGCCGCATACGCTTACCGCGACGATCAAGATCGCATTGGGCGTAAGCATGTACTCGCAGCCATCAAACAACTCGGAAACCGTTATCTCGCCGGCTTGGGCACGACTAAAAGGCTTCGCCTACGGCGGCTTGCGGCCAGCAACGAGTTTTCGATCCAAGACCCAACTGCGCAGGAATTGCTTGTCAACCGGCAGGTCCTTGAGTATTTTGACCGCGGCCGAGAATTCTTCGCCGTTCACCCTGCCCTCGCCAAGGTGTTGCCAAAACCACCAGCATGATCGATTTCTCAGCGACAACGGCTTTCCGGCTGGTCAGACAACTCGCGGTCGCAGGGCGAGATGCACCATCCATATACCTACTTGTGTGCGAAACGGCCGCGATGGGTGCGGTCCGGACAGACCTGGAGGCGGAGGTGCAGGTTCAGCTCGGCGTCGACCTCCGATCGCTCTCCTCGGCGGAGGTGCAACCTGAAAGATTGGGCGACGTATTCTCACATGGCACCGCATGGCCCGTTATCCTCATCACCCTAGATCGTTGGCTGCCCAAACTGGCCGATTCGTTCGACCGCAACATTGTGTTGTTGGCGAGATCAGGAACAGTGTTGTTCGTTGCAGGCCGCGACATCGCCGAACGGGTTCTCGCGGCGGCTCCCAACTTGCGGAACCGGCTCACGGACATCCTCCTGATCACACCGGATGAGACCTTCGGAGACCCGCCGGCGTGAGTATCGACAATGAGCTGTTGCAGCTTGCGCGTGAGCGCGAGGACAAAACCGAGGGTGCATTAGCGGAGATGCTCATGGAACAGCCGGACCGACTGCGACGACAGCTTCGGGTATATCTCTCTCGGCAAGTTGATCGCGGACGAATGAAGCGCACGGACGAGAAGATTCCCCAGCTCGCCGCAATTCAGGGTGGTGTTACTGAGCTGGCCTGCCCGAACGCGGGATTCTCCGCCGGTGCTCGCCTTCAATTCAATATTCAACTCGAACAAAAGCAGCGTGGCTGGCTCGTGAAGCGATTCCGATTCCATGTACACCTCCCACCGGGTCGCAGCATCAACATGGTCCTAATCCACCTGAACGCTGAGGTGGGGCACGATCCGTTAAGAATTCCACGCTGCCACATGCACATCGGCGACAGCCAAGCACACGTGCCCTTTCCCATAATGGACCCGCGCCTGATCTTGCATCTCATCTGCGAGCTTGTCGAGCTTGATTTTGGAGTTTGACCGCGTTTCCTGCTACTTTTCCCCCAGCCCCGTGACGCTCCGGCAGTCTTTCAGAGTGACCACGCTGCCGTCGGCGGTCTTGATGTGCGTGTTGACGAACGTCCAGTGATCGGCGTACTCAATGCTGCCGGCTGACTTCGCGTCGATTTCCAGGTTCTTGAATTCGAAGTTCTCCAGCGGCGAGTCTTTGTAGGAACTCACGGAAAAAGCCCGCTGCGCCTCCACCGCCTTGATGTCGGAGATCTTGACGTTCCGGAAATGCGGGAGACCCTTTTCGGGCGGCACCACCTCGGTCAGCACCCTCCAGTAGTCCGGCGGGTTCTCAATCCCCTCCGGCATCTTGGCGTAGCTGTAGCTGGGGTTCCAGTTCAAAGTGATACTGATCGGCGTGGCCACGCCCTGCATGTCAACATCGTGGATCACGATGTTCTCGATAGTGCCGCCGCGCGTGCTGGCCGACTTAAACAGAATCCCGTTCGGCACGGGCCGCAGCACATGGATGCCGTACGCTTCCACGTCGCGAATTCCGCCCGAAGTTTCGCTGCCGATGGTGATTCCGGCGGCGCCTCCGCGCACAGTGCAGTCGCGGATCACGATCTTCTCCGTGGGACGGTTGACGCGCAGACCGTCGGCGTCCCGGCCGGCCTTGAGGCAGATGTCGTCGTCGTTGCCCTCGATGTCGCAGCGTTCCACCAGTACGTTGGAAGAGGAGTCGATATCGATTCCGTCGGTGCTGGGACCTTTGCCGCCGATGTTGTTGCGAATTTCGATCCCATCCACATGCACCTGTTGCGAGTAGCAGATGTGCACCGTCCAGAAACCGGAGCGCCTCAGCTCCAGGCCCACCAGATTCACGTCCGAGGATTTGTAAATCACGATGAGGCGGGGCCGCTGGCAGTCATAGTCCGCCGCCCACCGCAGGCCCTTAGGCTCGTAGTCCTTCCGAAGCGCCCAGTACTTGTCCCACCAGATCTTGCCATCGCCGTCGATCACGCCCTTGCCGGAGATCTTCACATGGGATTGCTCATACACGTTGATCAGCGCCGACGGCCACTTCATCTCAACCCCGGCGACGCGCGTCTGCATCACCGGGTAGGCCGCCAGGTCCTGTACGCCGCGGATCTCAACGCCCGCATCCACGCGCAGTTCGGTGCCCGACTTCAGGAACAACGATCCGGTCAGGTACACTCCGGGCGCGAAGACAACGGTGCCGCCGGCCTTCGCGGCTGCGTCGATGGCTTTCTGAATCGCCGCCGTATCGACCGTCTTCCCGTCTCCTTTGGCTCCGTAAGTGCCGGCGCGAAACTCGGCCGCATGGGCGGCGCACAGTGTCAAAAAGGCGCAACAAAGCGCGATTCTCGGTTGCATCATTTTCCTCCGGCTTCGATATGAACTGTCGCGGCGGCCAGGCCCGGCGAGGCAGCGGTCACCGCGATCCGTCCCGCGCCGCTGGCTTTGACAATGGCGAGGCACTGGCCCTGGAAAGCATGGCGCTCGGATGCCTGGAACGGCTCGTGGCTGGCGTTGTCTGCGCTGTCCACGGCGGCGATGACGCCCGGACCCGTCGCCCGGAACGCGACCGGTTGGTCCGCGCCGGGCGCCAGCACGCCGTTCTCATCCACCACGCTGGCGGTGACATACACGACATCGTCCCAATCGGGAGCGATCTTGGAGCGATCGGCGGCCAGCATGATCCTGGCGGGCTTGCCCGCGGTGCGAAGCTCATGGGTGGCGGCAATCTTCCCCTTGTTCTTGCCAATGGCTCGGATGGTCCCCGGCTCGAATGGCACATTCCAGACGCGAGCCGAGTCATCGGCCGGGTGCGGCTTCGATCCCAGCGATTTGCCGTTGAGCGCCAGCTCCACCTCTTCGCAGTTGCTGTACACCTCGACGTTCTCGGCGTGGGCCGCGGCGCCGGCGGGCGTCCAGTCGTCGAACAGCGTCTGCGCCTGGCGCCGGACGGTCTGTTCATAACCGGGATCGGTGGGCGCGGTGCCCCCTGGGCCCTGCCGCGGCGCCACCCGGCGGACCATGTGGACCATGGGCCGGTCCGACCACCAACTCTGCCGTTCATACCCCACTGGTTTGACGGCGCCGGTGTGATCCAACAGGCCGGAACCGGCGATGACGCCCGGCCAGAGGCGCGATTCGCCGATGTAATCGATGCCGCTCCACAGGAACTGGCCGGCATAGGGCGGGTTGTCGCGCAGGGCCAGCCAGACCTCGCGGCCGTGCTGATTCTCCGTGCCGAGAATCCTGCGCGTGGGCTTGGCCGCGTGCGCGGCCAGGATCTCGTTCTCCCGATAGTTCTGGCCAATCACATCCAGCAGGTCGGCCAGGCCGTCTTCATAATCGTGGCTG
This sequence comes from Bryobacteraceae bacterium, assembly GCA_049516835.1. Taxonomy (GTDB): domain Bacteria; phylum Acidobacteriota; class Terriglobia; order Bryobacterales; family Bryobacteraceae; genus Fen-178. Next base: position 7,812 of record JBEKSR010000113.1, read on the forward strand.
GCGTTGGGCCGGAAGAGCGCCTGGCTGACGGGGCGCGTGGGGTCCGTCTTGTGAAACGCGTCCACCAATCCTTTGAGAATGCCGATGGCGAGTTCCGCATTGGGCGTATCGCGGATCTCATTGCCGGCGCTGTAGACCACGATGCTGGGGTGGTTGCGGTCGCGCAGAACGGTGTCGCGGGTGTCGGTCAGCGACCAGTCGCGGAAGTACAAATGGTAGTCGTATGGGTTCTTCGCCACCGTCCAGCAGTCGAACATTTCGTCCATAACCAGGAAGCCCATGCGGTCGCAGAGGTCCAGGAACTCGGGCGCGGGCGGGTTGTGGGCGGTGCGGATGGCATTCACGCCCAGCCGCTTCAACTGCTCCAGTCGGCGTTCCCAAACGCGCAGCGGGACCGCCGCGCCCACGGCGCCGCCGTCATGGTGCAGGCAGACGCCCTTGAGCTTGAAATTCTTGCCGTTCAGCCAGAAGCCCGTGGCGGCGTCGAAGTGAAACTCGCGAATGCCGAACGCGACCACCTCGTCATCCAGCGTGGTCTTTCCGGCGCGGACGCTCGCCACGGCGCGGTAGAGCGCGGGGTGGTCGAGGTTCCAAATATCGGGAGACTGGACGGCGATCTCCTGCTCGAAGTCCGCCGATTTCCCGGCGGCCACGGCTTGCAGCGCGGTCTCGGCGATTTTGACGGTCTTGCCGTCGGCACCGAGGATGGCAACCTCGAGCGTTACCGTGCGCGCCGCATCGGACTGGTTCACGACGCTGGTTTGGATGCGCACCGTGGCTTCGCCGGCGGCCACCTGGGGAGTGGTCACGAAGGTGGCCCATTGATCCAGGTGGACCGGGTCGGTGACCACCAGGCGAACGTGCCGGTAGATGCCCGCGCCGGCATACCAGCGCGATGCCGGCTGGCCGGAGTTATCGGCGCGCACGGCGAGCACGTTGGGATTCTGGGCGCCGAAGGTCGCATGCCCGGTCAGCTCGTAACGGAAACTGACGTAACCATAGGGCCGTTTTCCGAGGCGGAAGCCGTTAATCCAGACCTCGCTGTTGGCCATGACGCCGTCGAACTCGACGAAGACGCGCCGCTTGGCGTAATCCGCGGGAAGGGTGAAATGTTTCCGGTACCAGCCGACCCCGGCGGGAAGAAAGCCGCCCGCGCCGCCCGCGGGATTCTTCTGGTCGAACGGACCTTCGATGCTCCAGTCGTGGGGCACGTTCAAAGCGCGCCAGGTGGCGTCCGCGAACTCGGGCTTTTCGGCGCCCGGCGCGTCGGCTTTGAGAAAGCGCCAATCGGAGTCGAAGGAAACAGTGGTCCGGACGAGACCCTTTACCGGAGCCGCCGCCAGCACGAGTGGAATCAACCACGAAACAACACGCGCCATATCATTCCACCCCTATCGCCACACACAATGCCGCGAGATCGCCGATCTGCTCGCCCAACGCGGCCGGCACGATGGAGCAGACCGACGCCGAGCAACTCAGCGCCTCTCTGTTCAAAACGGCCCGCGCAGGCATGAGGAGATCGTCGCCCAACCGCATCGCCAGGCCGCCGATTACGATTCGTTCGGGATTGAGAATGTCGACCAGGATGGCGAGCGCCTCGCCCAGCCTGCGTCCCGTCCCTCGGATGAGCCGCTTCGCCAGCGCATCGCCAGCGCGCGCAGCCTCGGCGACGTCCCGCGCGGTCAGCGTATGGTTCCGCGCGAGGCGTCCGGCCAGCAGGGTTTTTTCGCCCCGCCTCCTGGCTGAGGCAACCGCGGCCGTGGCTACTCGCGCCAGGCCGCCGCCACTGGCCCATCCCTCCACCGAGCCGGCCTTGTGATATCCCACCGGCCCTGTTCGGGTGAGCCGCACGTGCCCAATCTCGCCGGCGGCATCGTTGGTTCCCCGGTAGAGGCGCCCGTCCACGATAATGCCCGCTCCCAGGCCCGTCCCCATCGTCAGGAACACCATGTGGCGCGTTCCCTTCCCCGCGCCGAATTTGTGCTCCGCCACGGCGCCCGCGTTGGCGTCGTTTTCCAGCCGGCACGGTACACCGAATTCCTTCCCGAGGATGGACGTAATCGGCACGTCCACCCACGTGGAAAGATTCGGCGGAGCCTGGATCACGCCGGCGGCGGAATCGAGCGGCCCGCCGCAGCTTACGCCGATGGCGGTCAACCCGCCGCGATCCAAGCCATGCCCGGATATCGATTGGTGGATTGCCCGCACGATGGAGCTCAGCGCGCATTCCGGGCCCCTCTCGGGAAGCGTCGGAAATTCGGTCCGGCAGAGAACCGACGGTGGCTCCGAGGACAGCACAACGGCGGTCTTCGTCCCACCGATATCCACGCCCGCCCAGAAGCCGCCGCTCATGGTGCCTCTTGTTCCAACGCGTTCACCTCGCGGATTTCTCCGGTGCGAGGGTTCAGGCGCAAGGTCTTGATTTCGGAAGGCCGGAAGTTGCCCGACCATTTCCGCTTGGCGAATCGCAGGTCGATCGATGCCGTAGTGGCCTGTCCGGCGGTCTCCACCGAGCGGATGATCAGATCGTCCCCCGCCTCCGCCTGCTTGATCGCGGCCACAATGACGTTCGGACTATCGACAGCCAGAAACGAATCCGCCTGCGGCCGCGTGCCGGAATGGATTCCCTGATAGACGACCGGCGGCGGCACGGTGAACTCTTCCGCGATTCGCGGCGCGCCGGCATCCCGCCAGTTCCCTTTGTGCGGGACCAGCAGCATCCGGAACGTCTGCGTGCCCTGGTCCTGCCACAGCGGCTCGACATCGGGAGCCAGAACATGGGGAATGTGGTGCGCATAAGGGGCGCCGCGCACAACCGAGATTCGCATGTCGTTCCCGGCCACGCTGTACCCGTACTTGGCGTCGTTGACCACCGTCAGCCCGTAAGGGTTGCCGGCCCGCGTGCCAGTGAGGTCGATCCAGCGCTGGCCCGGATCTTCATCGCCGTTGGCGCTGCGAGCCAGATGCCCGTAGGGCACTTCGTAGGTCGGAACCGGCGCGCCGGCGTCCACCGGGAATGAGAGTTTCAGGATTCTCTGGTGCTCGTGCCAGTCGAGAGCCACGCGCGCTTCAAGTGACCGGACCCCCGCATAGAGCAGCCAGTCTATGGTCAGCGCCGATGCGCCGTACGTGGTCCGGACGCGCACTCTGGCCCGTAGCGGCCCGTTCTCGATCACCTTCACGGTGGCATTACCGAAAGAGCCAATCTGCGTCGAGTAGGCCTTCACGTTGTGGCTCCAGGTGTCGCTGGGGTCGTCCAGCACCAGCGCCCGCGCCCCCGTGGCGCCGCCGGCGAACACCGCCGCCCCGGCGTCTTTATCGAAGATGCCAAGGCCGCCATCCGGCCCGAAGGTCACGGTCAGATGATCGTTTTCAAGCGTACGCCCTTGGGCGTGAGCCGCCGCGGCCGGAGCCGCCGGCTGAGCTCTGCGGATGCGGATCTGGCGATAGCCGAAGGCCGGCAGCGCCGTTCGCGCCAGCAGCGTCTGCCGCCCGTTGACCTCGCTCGATGGCGGATTCGATTGGCTGGCGATCGGCTGGCCCTTCTCGTCTTCCACCACCACCGGAACGTCCGGCGCGATGCCGATATCGTACTCGACGGCGGCCGTGGTCTCCCAGGCGTGCGGATTGAACACCAGGAGGTACTGCGAGTCCGGGTCCTCGGCCGGGACCTGCCATGCCAGCTTCTGCGCCGCGAGGTACATCGCCTGGCGGGCGGCATCGAGAGCATGCCCGTAGCCTTCCGGCACGGTGGTCTGGTAATGCACCGGCAGGGCGGTGCCGGCCAGGCTGTCGTGGAATTGCAGAAACAGCACGCGCTTCCAGGCAGCCGTAAGCTCCGGTTTCGGATAGGTTGCGCCCCACGCCACCGAGCCGACCGCGGCCACCTTCTCGGCCGTGACCAGCGCCAGTTCCGCCGCCCGGTTCAGTTTCTTGACTTGCGATTCGGCGGTGTAGCATCCCACTGAATGATGTTGCAGGTCGCCTTCCACCGCGGGAAACTTCGCCGCCTCCGCGCGGATCTCGGTGAAGTACTGCTCCGGCGTACTGTAGAGCAGCCTGGGCGCGCCCGCCTGCTGCTTCAACTCGTCGATGGATCGGAGGTTCTCTTTGGTGCCGCCGCCGCCGTGGTCGCCGGCCCCGTAAAAAGACATCAGGGTGTGGGTCGGCTCCTTCAGTTCCGTGATCATGCGGCGAACGCGCGGCGCCACCGAGCCAACGTCGTTATAGGAAAATGGGATCCGGTAAGTCAGGGTCCTGGTGCCGTCCGGTCCCTGCCACCAGAAAACGTCGGCGGGCAGTTCTTTCTCATTCGGAGCCGGCCGCATGAATACATAGGAATCCATGCCTTCGAGCTTCAGAATCTGCGGGAGCGTGCCTGGATGTCCAAACGAATCGGGGTTGAATCCGACCCGCGCAACCCGGCCGAAGAGCCGTTGAAAAGTCAACTGCCCGTACAGGCCTTGCCGGATCAGCGCTTCGCCGCTGGGCAGGTTGACGTCCGGCTCCACCCACCAGCCGCCCACCAGGCCCCACCGGCCCTCCTGCACGCGCTGGCGAATCTCCGCCATCATGGCGGGATCGTTGGCTGCCACCCATTCGTAGAACTGTGCGGAGCTGGCGGTGAACTTGAAGCCGGGGTTCTCCTTCATCCGGTCCAGCGAAGAGCGGAAGGTGCTATCGACCACCGACACGCCTTCCGGCCATGGCCAGAGCCAGACCGGATCGATGTGCCCGTTCCCGATCATGTGAATGCGGAAACCGGCGGCGTCGGCCGGCCATTGCGAAGCCGGCTGGCCCGCCAGGCGCCCGGCCATCAATAACGCAAAGAGAAGTCGCCGGCCGTTCCCCGCCAGAAAGTTGTGCATCATGCAACCTCCGTGTTTCTTTTTATATTATTTCGCTGTTACAGGCAAGCAGCCACGCGCGGGGCTACACTCTCAAGCCTTCACAGCCTGCGACGATTTTGTGGGGCAGGCAATTTTGCCTGCGGACTCGCTTTCAGCGGGTCCAGCCGCCTGAAAGGCGGCCTGCTTTTTCGACCCTGTCAATTCGCCCCTCACCGGCCCCCACCGCCACCAACCGCCAGGAATCGCTCGCAGAACGGAGAGGGCACGGAAACCGGCTCGCCCTTCGGCGTCAGCTTGCCGGTGCTCTCATCAACGCGGAAGACCATGGCGTTGTCACTGCCATGGTTGGTGACCACCAGCCAGTGCGCCGTGGGGTCGAAGGCGAAGTTCCGCGGCAGCTTGCCTTGTGTGGGAACGCGCTCCACCAAAGTCAGGCGGCCCGTCCCGGCATCGATGGCAAAAACCGCCAGGCTGTCGTGGCCCCGGTTCGAGGCGTAGAGAAACTTGCCGTTGGGATGCACGTCGATCTCCGCGCAGTTGTTGGTTTCTTTGAAGTCCGCGGGCAAAGTGGAGACGGTCTGCAACTCGGTCAGGGCGCCGCGGGCGGAGTCCCAGTCGAAGAGAATGACCGTGCTCCCCATCTCATTGACCAGGTAGACCCACCGTCCGTTGGGATGAAACACCATGTGGCGCGGGCCGGAACCGGGCGCGACCTTCGCAAAAGGCGGGTCGTTGGGCACCACCGTGCCGTCCCGTTCGTTGAAGCGGTAAACGAACAGCTTGTCGAGGCCAAGGTCGGGCACCAGCACAAAGCGGTTGGCGGGATCGATCCGAATGGAGTGCGGATACGCGTGCTTCTGGCGCTGGGGGTTGACGCTGCTGCCGGTGTGCTGAACCAGGGCCGTCCGCTCGCCGATGCTGAAATCGGGCTTCAGCGCGTAGACGGCGAAATTGCCGCCCTCGTAGTTGGCGACGAATACGTAGCGGCGGGTCTTGTCGAGGCTGATATAACTCGGGTCGCCGGGGCACGGCTGCTGGTTAATGAGGGTGAGGTGCGCGGTGGCGGTATCGACGGCATACGCGCTTACGAACCCCGGTGAATTGACGGTGTAGAGATGCTTGCCATCGGGGTGGATGAAGAAGAACGCCGGCGCCGGCGCGTCCACCAGATAGACCGGCTTCGTCAGAACACCGCTATCGCTGTCGAAGTGCGACACAGAGAAGCCGTGGCCGGGGCCGGCCGTGTGGGTACCGAAGAAGACGAACATGTCCGCGGCGGCAGCCGGGAACAACGCCAGGGCGGCCGCTAGAAGAAGTCTGATCATAAGTTCCTCATTTTTCCGGAAAAGAGAAGATGGGTCGAATGTCGACCGGGATGTCGGCCGTCGCGGCCAGCGCGCTCTTCAGCTCCGCCGGCATCTTGTCGTACCTGGCGAACCAGGCTTCCGCGCGGTCGCGGTCGCCGGTGGCTTCCGTCTCGAGCAGCTCTCTCGAAAGCTGCGCCAGCGCCGCGGGCATGCGCGCGTAGTCGATGGCGTACCGCCCGTCCGCGCGCGCCAGCGCCCGCTGCTCCAGTAGATAGTTGAACTCCATCATCTCCGCCCGGCCGTGCGCTTCGCCCGTCCCGAACCGCAGCGCGCGGAAGAAATCCGCCGCGAAGGAAGCGTAATATTCCTCGAGCCGGCCTTTGGGCAGCGCGCCATGATCCGCCAGCCAGGCCAGGCCGAACATTCCCACGGCGTCGGCTTTGGCCTCCTCGAGTCCCGAGCACACCGGGCCAAGGGCTTCGCGGATGTCCACCTGCTGGCCGTCTTTGCGGGCAAACGCCGGCCCCAGGCCGTGCGCGATCTCATGCAGAACCGTGCCCGTCAGGTATCCCTCGGCCGAGACCTTCTCGGCCTGGCCCGGCTGCATCATCTTCTTCGCAAGCGGCAGGATGATATTCGCGACGCGCGCGTCCATGAAATTCTTGAAAAAGATCTTCTTGCTGCCCTTCTCCTGATGAACCCGCGGATCGTTGGGCAGGTTGTCGGCCACGGCCTGGTAGCCGTAGCGCAGATCGCCCGCGCGGTACGGCGCGTCCATCACTTCCATGGGGCTGGCGCGGCCGCGCTTCGAGGGACGGTCGGTCGCGTCGAGCGGCAGCGCATCCTGAATGTCCGGCACGTACTTCTGGTAGAGGGCCAGCTTGCGGCTCTCCTCTTCATTGCGGATCAGAATGGAGGCGCCGTAAGAGGTTTTCACGCCCAGCAAGTCGTCCAGGTAGGTTTCGTAAGGCGCGAAGATCACGTCGAACTTGGGATCTTTGAGGTCCACCCAGGCCAGATCGCTCTGATAATAGTCGTCGCTGAGCAGCGCGGCGGCGCGCATCCGCAGGAACCTGGCGAAGGCGGCGTCTCCGCTGAGGGCGGCGGCATCGCCGAGCGCCTTCGCCATCGGCTCAAGGAACTGCTTGTACTCCTCGTGGTACGGCACGGCGACGAGCCGGTCGCCTTGCCATTTGACCACCGTGTACGGGTTGTAGATGGCGGCCCGGTCTTCGGGATGCTTCCGGAGGTACTGCTCGAGGCGGGCGCGCGTGAGGTCGTCGGGATACAGCGCGTGCCCCGGCGGCATCAAGGCTTCCCCGATGAACGGCCGGTTCTGATCGGCCAGGTCCCAGCGGCTGCCCATGACACCGAGCAGGTCCTTCAGCGTTGGGTTTCGAGTGCCCTGGTAGAGCGCCAATCCTCCCAGATCGCTCTGCCGCCAGAAAACGCCGTCGAGCAGCCGGCAGGCCTCCACCAGCTTCTCCACCATCTGGCGCTCGCGCGCGGAAAGCCCGGTGGAATGGAACGGCATCTCCACGGCCTTCCACCTGGCGAGCCGCTCCGCCTCGTTACGGAACGGCTGGCCGCCCGCGTTCTGCGCAGACATCGCCGCGGCATTCGCCAGAAGGGCAATGAGGATCGAAACTCGCACGCTTTTATTATTGCAGGCAGGCGGCGAACTCCCGGTTGGTTATGTGAAATTTGGGTGCCGATTGGGTGCCAGCTCGGTGCCAGTCGTCCGCTCGTTTACCCGTAACGTACCTGTAGCGCCGAATCGGACAAAGGGGTATCCTTGTTTGCATGAAGCGGACGGTTTTTGCTCCGGCCATCGCCTTTATGCTGCTGGCCCTCGTTTCCCAGTTACACCTGATCGCCCAGCCGCCGACGTGGGCCAAGACCGACAGATCCGACGCGCTGCACGGCACATCATTCACGGAATTCAAACTGGCCGGGAAGTTCCTTGTCGCGCCGAGGCAATCGACGTTTACCGCCCCGGTTCTGGTGCTCCAGTGCCGTCCCGATGCGCGTGGCCACGGCAGGGCCCACATGAACGACCATTTCCTCAAGGGCTGGATCGCAACGGGGGCCGTCCTGGACTCGGGTGTGGTCGAGTACCGGCTGGATGATGCAAAGCTGCAACGAGCCGCTTGGGATGTCAGCACGGATCGTTCAGGCCTCTTTCTGAACGCGCCGAACTGTTGGGACTGCAACTTGAACACGATCATATACGGGCGCAAGGACCCGCCCAAGGAAGGAGCCACGCCGCGCACTCAAAAGATCATCCTGGGCGTTTCCGAATACCTGGGCGCGGAGATCCAGATGCAGTTCGACCTGCCGGACTCGGCTGAAGTGCTGGAGGCGTGTGGCGTGGCAGCTCATTAGCGGCAGCCCGCGCGCGGCGCGAGTCGTGAGCGTCAACGGGTCGCGAGCCCGACGGACGAAAGCCGAGCTGACGCCGTCTCCAGCAGATTCATTCTGGAGGTTGGGAGGCTGGTAGATCCGGACACGGGTGATTTTCGCCTGGGGAAGCGCGGCTTCCACGCGGCGGGGAAGAGCGGCGGCCGCCACCGATGCCACAGCCATCGACTCAAAGAACGATCTCCGATTCATGGCACACCTCCTGGAAACACTGCTGAACCCGAACTGCCGCGCCGCCAGCCGGTATTCGCCGGTCGGCGTGCAGCCGAACATGGCCGGGTCGTCGGTGTTCAGCACAATCGGCACGCCCGCATCGTACAGCCGCCGCCGCGGGTGCTCTGCGAGGCTTTTCACCACGCCAGTCAACGCCGAAGCCGATGCATGCGGCCAGGGTTGCCATTCAGCCCCCTTCCTTCGCCGGTTTTGCCGCAAGGATGTCCGTAACTGCTATTTCAGGCCCATCGTGGGTACTCTGAGCAAGCCCTCCACCCTGATTCCGGGCCGGAACCAGTCAGCGGTTTCGGCCGCCGTGGCGCGAACCAATCGGGGCTGGTACGTTCCACGGTAGCCGATTATCTTCAACAAAATCCGAACCAAGAGATCATGAAGGTGAAGAATGAAACCGAGCACCTGTCCCACGGGTGTCCCCGGGGAGTCGAGGTCAATAAACCCCTCATGGAGGACTGCTCCACGATAGTACGAAAGCGACTCGACCCAATCCCGGCCGGCAGGGCCCGGGTAGGTCGCATAGTAGGATTCAAGGACCTCGGAATCGAGCAACCCAAAGTGGCCGGCCAAGCTCTTCACCGCTACGCCAAACTTCCGGTCTATGTGTGCAGCCGACCGAGCCCGCGCGGCAATCGTCGATAATTGGCCGCGGCGGCACGGATTGGCCACCGAGCCCGCAAGCCTTTGAATTTCGGCGCTGGCACCATCGAGGACCCCTCCAACTGCACTCTTCAATTCGGGGTCGAGTCCGCCCGTGAGGTCCTGCTTGCTGAAGCCATAACGCGCACACAGGCATTCCAAGGCACGAACCAGGTGAGTAAGCTGGTCTTCAAGGCTGAGGCCGGGTAAGCCAGCCCTGGAACAATGCAGGACCGCAATTGAGAAGAACGGCTCCCTTACCCTTGGCGACGACAGGGCAGCGGTGAGAAACTCCCCGTTGCGCCAGTGAAATGACTTCTGGATCAGGCCATAGCCCTGGGCCGTGGGCTGAGCCTGACCAATGGCGAAGTGCAATCTCCGCAGTAGGCGACCGTCCTCATCGCGCACTTCGATCCAGGGCCTGCCGACCTGGCCTCCGGTCGCAAGATTGAGTAGTCTTGAGAAAACGTTTAGAAACCAGCCCCGTGGATCAGTCAACGTAGAGTCGGCGAGTGGAACCACGGCGACTGCGGTCAGGACGGTTTCGCCGCTCCAAGGCTTGATCCCTACACTGCCCTCCTCGACACCGGGAAGCTGCTCGATGAAAGCTGTCTCCCCATCTACTTGGAAAGGGATGCACCTCGCCGGCGAAAAATCCGCTCCTCCCCGAAGGCTCAAGGGGTGCCCACGAATCACTGGCGACTGAGCAGGAAACTCCGAGACGAAACCAGATAGCGGCAGAACCAAGAATCTCTCGTGCGCCGACGCGGCAACCGCGTATTCTGATTTTGTGGGATTAAGTCGCAACGTCAAGGGCCTGCCGGATGCTACGCTTGAAAAGCTGTACTCCCAGCCTGGTGTGCTATCAAACACTCCTTCTTTCCCATGGACCGTCACACGCGCCCTGTTCAGACCGCCTCCTCCAAATGAGATGACTCTTTCCCCGCCAGGAAGGGCCTGTGATCCAAGTTGGATCTCCAATAGGTCGAAGTCTTCCCGGATGGCCGGGCTTGATCGCTCAACAGTGATCTCCACGATAGGTCGCCCGTATTCGTCAGGCCTTACAGAAGCCGGGCCGAAGAACTCGGCGTGGGGATCTTCAAAAACCGCCTCTGCAGATCCCGAATAGTCATAATCTGTGGTGAACCAGCTTGAATCGATCATCTGGTCCCTTTCAGGCGGCACAACCGTCGAGTGCCGCCGAACACTCTGATTATCTCACCGACACCGGCAAACACCGCTCGAAATAGGCTTAGCGACTGTAAGAAAATAAGTGTGGCAATTAAACCATTTTTGGCCTAGAATGTTCTTGTGGCCAGCGAGGGTGAGATCAAGCAGCGTTTCTCCCAGTTGGAGGCGTGGCTGGATGAAC
>JBEKSR010000114.1:0-18574 GCA_049516835.1 Bryobacteraceae bacterium
CAGCTCACCATGACCGGCAACATCGTCGGCACGCCCCACTACATGTCTCCCGAGCAGGTGCAGGGCCAGCCGGTGGACGGGCGCTCGGACCAGTTCTCGCTGGCGGTGATCGCGTTCGAAATGCTCACCGGCGAGAAGCCCTACTCCGGAGAGCACCTGACCACCGTGGTCTATAAGATTGTCGCGGAAGAACCGGCTGCGCCACACCGTCTGAACCCCACGCTCGGCGGCGCCATCGAGAGCGTGCTGCGCCAGAGCCTATCGAAGAAACCGGACGCGCGCTACCCCACCTGCCAGGAGTTCGCCGGGGCGCTGGAGAAGGCGTGCGCGGCCAGCAAGGGCTGGAAGACCATGCCGCGGGGCGGCAGTCTGAACGAACCGACCATGGCCGATTCGGCCAAGCCCGTGGTGACCCTGCCGCCGGCACGGCGCGCCCGCCTCGCCGAAGCCACTACCACAGCCGAACGCGGGCAGAGACGGACCGCGGGTTTTCTGCCGTTTCTGTTGGCGATCCTGGTGGCGGCTGGCCTGCTGGCGCTGATTGGCTGGCAGGCTGCGCCGTGGCTTTCCAACCAGGCGCAGACGACCAAGACCCCAACCCCGCCTCCGGTCCAGCCGGCGCCGCCGGCAACCACCCCGGCTCCGGTTCCGGCTCCGGCGCCGGACGAAAAGAAACCGAGTCCCATGCCGCCGCCCGCCGCTACCCCGGCGGAGGCCGCCGACGCCGTCAAACCGCCCGCGGAAAAACCGCCCGCCAAACCCACAGCGCCGGCCATCGCCGCCACCCAGCCGGTGTCGATCATCAGCAGCCCCGCGGGGGCCACCGCGACCCTGGACGGAAATCTCGAAAAGGCCTGCAAGGCGCCCTGCTCGCTAGACGCCGCGCGCGGGCGCCACTCCATCTCCGTCACCATGCCCGGCTACCAGATCGAGCACCGCGAAGTGGACGTGGAATCCAGCCCGGTGGAAACGCTCCCCGTAATCTTACGGCCGCTGGGCGGAACCCTGCTGCTCGCCAGCGTGCCCGCGGGCGCGACGATTTCAGTGAACGGGCGCCCGATCCCGCAGGTCACTCCGGCGCAGATCCCGCTCGCGCCGGGGACCTACACCATCGCCGTCGCGAAGGATGGCAAGCAGGCGAGCGCCACGGTGGAGATCCGCAACGGCGTGATCAGCCACCAGAGGATTGTTCTTGAGTAGTGAGACCGGCGACGCCCGGGGCGGGCGACACCAGGGGAGCGGCCCAGTCCCAGTTGCGGCGTTCGATGATGGTGCGCGGCTCGTAAGTCTGCCCGTGGGCCAGCCGCCGCTCTTCGCGCCGCACGGACCATAACAGCACCGGCCCGATGGCGCGGCTCACCACGCGGCTGAGCAGTCCGAATTCCCGGCCCACATCTTTGCGCAGCGCGCGAATCCGTTCGCTGACCGCCTCGTTGGTGCGCCGGAGATGTTTCTCCATGGCCCACAGCGCCGCGGCATAGCCGTCTCTGAGGGAGCGCGCCTCCCACTGAAAGCGCGCCCGCACGCGCGGATCGGGGTCGTTTTTGTAACGCAGCCAGCCTTCCAGCGTGGTCCGGCAGATGCGGTAAATGCTGGGCCCGTTGAGTTCGAAATCGCGGCGAAAGGCCCAATCCAGCCAGCGCTTGGAATCCTCGCGCGAAATGGCGGCGTGCTGGAAGTTGAACTGGTCCTGGCCGTGAATGTCGGCCAGGTCGATTCCCGGCAGCATGCGCCCCTGCTCGGTCATCTCGGCAAACAGCGGCGTGCCGGGCACCGGCGTGTAGAGCATGAACTGGTGGAAGTCGGTATCGTGCGCCACCGCGTGCTCGAGTTCGTCCTGGATGTTCGCAGGGGTATGATGCTCGAGACCTACGATGGTCGACCCCAGCACCTTCATGCCGTGCTGCTGGAGTTGGGCCGTGAGCTTGCGCGTGTCCGCTCCCCGCAATTTGGTGTACTGGGAGTGGGGCGATTCGAGGCCCATCCAGACCCACGAAACCCCCAACTCGACCAGCTCCCGCATGGAGTACTGGCGGATGGCGTTGGCGGATGAGAAGACGTACAGCGACCAGGGTTTCCGGCCGGCCTTCATGCAGCCGAGCAATTCCATGGCGCGCCGTTTGTGCAGCAGGAAATTCTCGTCCATCATGAAGAACGATTTCACCTTCAGTTTCGATTCCATCTCCGACATGACGCCGAAGAGTTCCGCGCCGCTGTCGTAGAAGTTCAGAAACTTGCCCTTGCCGCCGAAGAAGGCCGAAGTGGTGCAGAAGTTGCAGCCCATGGGGCAGCCCACCGACGGAATGATGGTGGCGGCGGTGCGGCCCTTGTCTTGCGGCAGCTTCATCCCCATGGTGCGCCCTCCGAAGCCGGAAATGATGGCCGGGTGGCGGATGGGCGCGGCGTCGTCTTCGCCGAGGTAGCGGCGCATCCACGAGATGCCGTCGCCGCGCACGAAGTGGTCGGCGTCGACCATCATTTCAATGCCGGGAATAGCGGCCACGTGCCCGCCGATGACGATGACGGATTTCGGCGACACGCGCCGCGCCGTCCGGCACATTTCCCGCACCTTCCCCACGTTGGTGATGATGGAGGAAATACCGACGATGTCGTAATCGTGGGCGAGCAATTCCGCTTCGAAGGTCTCGCGCGTCGGAAAATCCAGGACCGTGGTGGGCGCCGAGATGTTTTGCTGGATCATCAAGATGCCCCACGAGCGGTGAAACATGCGGAGGGAGAACGGCCCCTGCTCACGCGTCACCTGGTTGTGATAGAGCTCCATGGGATTGATCTTGCGGCTGCCGAACTCGTCGTCTTGCGCGTACGGACCAAACACGGAACTGAGCAGAATACGGGCGCCAGCGCCCTTCGGATGTGTCTGCATTTTCGAAGTTGAGTGCCTATACCAGTGTACCACCGCCCGGTATAATCGAAGGATTGTGAATACTTTCTCGCTCGTTGGAAGGACCGCGCTGGTGGCCGGCGCGAGCCGCGGCATCGGCCTCGAGATCGCGCGCCACATGGCGGCCGCGGGCGCCAGCGTCGTTCTGGCCGCGCGGTCGAAAGACGCGCTGGAGGCGCACGCCGCGGAAATAGGCGGGCACGCGCTGGTGCTGGACGTCGCGGACCCGCACTCCATCGCGGCCGCCGTCGACAGCATCGAGACGCCGGACATCCTCGTCAACGTGGCCGGCATGAATATCCGCAAGCGGGCCGAGGATTTCACCCGGGAAGAGTACGACCGGATTCTCGAGACCAACCTGAACGGAATCTTTACCCTCACGCAAAAGATCGGCGCCAGGATGATCGCCCGCGGAACGGGCGGGAAGATCATCAACATCGGAAGCATACAGTCGATTCGGGCCCTGCCGTATCTGGCGGTCTACGCGATTACCAAAGGCGGGCTGGCCCAGTTGACCGAAGTTCTGGCGGCGGAATGGGGACGCTACAACATCCAGGCGAACTGCATCGCCCCGGGGATCATCGTCACGGATTTGAACCGCAAAATGTGGCAGTCGGAGAAGTTGCTGAACTGGCTGAAGGGCTGCCAGGCCAACCCCAGACCCGGAACGCCGGAGGACGTCGCCCCGCTGGCGGTGTTTCTGGCGGGACGCGGCGCCGACTACATCACCGGACAGATCATCGCGGTGGACGGCGGGTACACCACCACGGCGGTGTGGCCGTTCGAGCCGTAAAGCTATCTGCCCCACCTCCGGCCGTCTTTAACTTCCGGGGCGCATTCCGATACTCTCAGCCACATGAAGACCTTCATAGCCCTCTGCCTGCTCGGGGCCGGTATCGCGCCGGCGGCCGAGTTGAAATCCGGACCGCCGATGCCCTATACGGTGGTGGCGGACTGGGCCAAACTTCCCCAGGGTTGGACCTTCGGCGCCTGCTCGACCGTCACCGTGGACAAGGAAGACCATGTGTGGATCTTCAGCCGGGGCGCCCACCCGGTGGCCGAGTTCGACCGCGACGGCAAACTGCTGCGCACTTGGGGCGAGGGAGGCATCCGGCAGGCGCACGGCATCCGCATCGACGCCGATGGCAACGTATGGGGCGTGGATGTGACCGGGCACGTGGTGCGCAAGTACACCCCGGAAGGGCGCGTGCTGATGACGGTGGGCCAGGAAGGCAAGCCCGGCAATAACGACAGTCACGGCGCATTCAACCGTCCGACCAACGTGGCCTTCGCCCCCAACGGCGATTTCTACGTCTCCGACGGCTACGTGAATTCGCGCGTGGTGCGCTTCAGCAAGGACGGCAAGTATATCGGCCAGTGGGGCCACAAGGGCACCGGCGACGGAGAGTTCGACCTGGTGCACGACATCGTGCTCGACAAACAGAACCGGCTGCTGGTGGCCGAGCGGACCAACGAGCGCATCCAGATCTTCGATCTCGAAGGCAAACTCCTGGGCAAGTGGACCGGCATGGGCGCGCCCTGGAGCCTCTTTTACGTGACGCGCGAGGATGCGGTTTACATGGCGGACGGCGTAAACATGCGGGTGGTGAAGCTGAACATGAATGGCGACGTGGTGGGAGCGCTGGGCGGTCCGGGAAAGGGTCCCGGGCAGTTCGACCAGCCGCACGGAATCGCCGTGGACAGCGCCGGCGCCATCTACGTGGCCGAGGTGGCCAACCAGCGCGTGCAGAAGTTCGTGAAGCCATGAGAATGCCGGCCAGCGCCAGAGTCGCAACTAACCGGCCCGCCAGTACGATGCGCGAAAGGTCCTGACGTTGCTTCGCCGGGTGGCCGAGCAGCACCGGATCGAGAACCCGCGGTGAATTCGCCGCTGTCCGAGCCAGTACTATGACCGTGGGGAAAGGTGCGATTTCTGTGGGGCAGGATGGCATCCTGCGCGGCGATTAGAAATCGCCGCGCGTGCCGGTTGCCAACCGGCACGCAGCTTGCCAGCCGTCTCACGCGAAGGCGATCTGGTAGATCTGCCCGGGCTTCACTGCCAGCTTGACGGTCTCATCCACGGGAGGGGCGAGTGCGATCTTCCCGCCGCCCGAGCGGACCTCGGCCATGCGCGTCCCGCGGGGCGCGCGGATTCGGTGCTCGCCCGCCAGCGCGGTTTTCAGCGTGGCGGATGCGGGCTTCCGGCCGCGCCAGGCGATATCCACTTCGACGCCGCCCCGCGCCTTCAGCCCGGTGACGCGCCCTTCCGCCCAAGCCTTCGGCAGCGCCGGCAAGAGGCTGATCTCACCGGCATGGCTTTGCAGCAGCATCTCGGCGATGCCCGCCGTGCCGCCGAAGTTGCCGTCGATCTGGAAGGGCGGATGGGTGTCGAATGGATTCGACAAGGTGGAATTGCGCAGCAGCACCAGCACATGCTGGTAGGCAGTGCCGCCATCCTCGAGACGCGACTAGAAGTTGACGATCCACGCGCGGCTCCAGCCGGTCTGGCCGCCGCCATTCGCCAGGCGGCGCTCGATGGTCTTCCTGGCGGCCACGGCCAACCCGGCGCGCCGCGCGGCGTCACCTGGCAGCCGGGATGCAACGCATAGAGCTGCGACATGTGGCGATGACCAGCGTCCACTTCCTCGAAATCCCGCGACCACTCCTGAATCTGTCCGTACCGGCCAATCTTGAGCGGCGCCATGCGCGCCAGCGCTCCGGCAATCTTCTTGCGGAATTCCGCGTCGGCGCCCAGGATGTCTCCCGCGCGTACGAGGCTGCTAAAGAGGTCGCGAATGATCTCCGCACTCATGGCCGGATTGATGTCCACAGCGGCGCGGCCCCCATCGGGCGTCTGGTAGGTGTTCTCGGGTGAAGAAGCAGGGCCGGCCATGAGCTGCCCGGTGCGCGGGTCCTCCATCATGTAGTCGAGATAGAATTGGGCCGCTTCCTTCATGACCGGATAGGCACGTTTCCGCAGAAACTCGCGGCCGCCGGTGAACAGGTAATGCTCCCAGTAGTGCCGCGCGAGCCATCCGGCAGCGCCCTGCCACAAGTTGATCCCGCCGGGGACTCCGAGGGCGGTCTGGTGCCAGGCATTGGTCGTGAAATGCACCACAAACCCGCCGCAACCGTACGAGGTCCGGGCGGTCTTCCGGCCGGGATCCAGCAGCCTGTCGGTGAAATCGAACAGTGGTTCGTGGCACTCGGAGAGGTTGCAGACCTCCACGGGCCAATAGTTCATCTGGATATTGATGTTGACGTGGTAGTCGGCCTGCCACGGCGGATTCAACCCCTCAGCCTACATTCCCTGCAAGTTGGCCGGCATGGTACCGGGACGCGAGCTGGACATGAGAAGGTAGCGGCCGTACTGGAAGTAGAGGGCGATCAGTTGCGGATCTTCGCCGCCGTTCTTCACGGCCGTGAGCCGCTCGCCGCCCACGGGGTAGTCCACACGCGCCATGCCAGTGTCCAGATTGAGTTCGCGCCGGTACTCTTCCGGCTGGCCTGAGTGATGCAGGTCGAGCAGCAGGTCGCCCAGCGTCTGGTAGGAAGCTCGCGCGGCAAGGCGAGCCGGGTTGGAAGGAGGGCCGGGCGGGCGACCCATTGCGTTGGCCTCGGCATACTTGCCCTCGAACAGCAGTTGTCGGATCCTCTGGATTGCCTCGCGAGCGTCGGCATTGTCGTTCTCCACGTGGTGGCCCGACCAGAGGGTGTGCGGGTCAAGCTGAAGGCGCTCGTGCTCGACGCCCCCAAACACCATCGCTCCGAGAACGCCATTGTCGATCGGAAGGGCCTCCGTCCATTCGTTGGCAGGGCTTCAGTACCACAGCGCCTGTGCGCCGTCACGATTCTGCTTCTGCTGGGCAACCGCGGACCGGAGCGCGAAGGCCGCGCCGATGCCTTGCAGCACTTCTCTTCTTGTGGGTCTCATGTGGGCCACCTCGCGTCAACGTACAGACCATGGTAGCGTTTGATGGCGCAGAGCGGTGCGGCTCTGAATCGGAATCTCGCTGCCTCGCTAGCCACGAAATTCGTGGAGATTAGCGCCGCACCTGTGCTATTCAACCGGTGCCAGTGTCGCCGCGGCGCGCTCGCCGCCGTTGGCCCGCCACCTCGCATGCGTCCGGGTGACGATGGAACTGATAATCTCTTCGAGCCCATACCGGATGTGGTTGCGCATCGCGCGGTCGGCTGCCTCCGGATCGCCGCCGCACAGCACCTCGCTCAAATCCCGGTGAGAACGCGGCGGCCGCTTCTGATGATGGACGGCGACATCGAACAGCCAGTTGAAGATCAGCACCTGATTCTTTTCGAAGGCCAGCATGAGCGCTTTCGATCCGCTGCACTGGGCAACGTGCATGTGGAATTCCAAATGGTAGGCATGGACCTCGAAGAGAAACTCGGGATCGGTATCGCCCCCAACGCAGCGATTGAACAGCACGTCCGTGTGCCCCGCCATACGCCGCAGTTCCCGGCGTTGTTCGGACGTGGAGTTCTCCACGAAGAGCCGCGCCGTCTGGGTCTCGAGCGCCTCCCGGAGGATGTAGCTGTCACGGATGTCCTCGGGGGCCGGTATGCGAACCCGCGTGCCGGCGCGGGCCTTAGTCTCCACCAGGCCATCGGATTCCAGGCGCTGCAAGGCCTCCGAGACCGGCAACTGGCTCATGCCGAGCATGGTGGCGAGTTTGCGCCGCGACAGGCCAGAGCCGATGGGAAACATACCTCGTAAGATGCGGTCCCGAATCGCCTGGTAGGCATCTTCGGAGAGCGTCGCCGGCGGAGAACCGTTCATGAGCGTATACTGTCCCACAAAACTATTGTATTGGTAACAGCATTGGAATGCCACAGCAATCGCGCCGTGCCGGCGATACCCGGCTGGTTTCGTGGCCCACAGGTCTTCACTTGGACAGCGCGGTCATGGTTCCATCCCACGTGTCGACCTTTCCGTGATCCTCCTGATCTTCGGCGAACCAGGTCTGGGTGACGTTGCGGCTCTCCGTGTAGAAAATGAATCCATCGCGTCCCATCATGTGCAAATCGCCGAAGAACGACTGCTTCTGCCCGGTAAATCCAAAGATGCCGACCGGGACCGGAATCCCCACGTTGATCCCCACCATGCCGCCGTGCGTTTCTTTGGCGAACCTCCGTGCATAGTATCCGCTTTGGGTGTAGATGACCGATCCGTTGGCAAACCGGCTGGCATTCAGGATTTTGAGGCCTTCGTCAAAGTTCTTCACACGCTTGATGCACAACACCGGACCGAAGACCTCTTCGCGGCCGACGGCCATGTCTTCGGCGACCTTGTCGAAAATCGTAGGACCGATGAAGAAGCCTTGTGCGCAGCCGGGGGGAACGCTGGGGTTACGCCCGTCCAGAATCAACTCAGCGCCTTCCTTGATCCCCGTCTCGATCCAATTGAGCACGAAATCCTTGTGGCCCCGATTCACAACCGGCCCCATACCGGTAGCTTTGTCATAGGCCGGTCCCAGATTGATTTCCGAGGCATACTTGACGAGCAGCGGGACCAGCCGATCGGCGATCGCGCTCTCGACCACGACGACGGGCAGAGCCATGCAGCGTTCTCCGGCGCAGCCGCAGAAAGCGTTGATGATGCCCTGGGCGGTGCGTTCCAGCTTACAATCGCGCAGTACCAGGGCGTGGTTCTTGGCTTCCGTAAGGGCTTGCACCCGTTTTCCATTAGCGGCGGCTGTGGCATAAATGTGCCGGCCGACGCTCGTCGAGCCGACGAAACTGACCCCTTTGATCGCCGGGTGGCGCAGGAAGATCTCGGCTTCGTTTCTGCTGGTGGTGACCACGTTGAGAACCCCGGCCGGGAGTCCCGCTTGCTGCCACAATTCCGTCAGGCGCATAGCGGATTGAGGCACGAAACTGGCGGCTTTGAGGACCATGCAGTTCCCGGCGGCGATGCAAATCGGGGCCATCCATCCATGCGGAATCATGGCTGGGAAGTTCCACGGTGCGATCCCGGCGAAAACGCCGATGGGATGGTTGTACCGTGTGGTGTCATAACCCGGGGAGACGTTCATGAGCGCCTCCCCTTTCATGATGTGAGGCGCACCGCAGGCGTACTCCACCACTTCGACGACCTTAAGGACGTCGCCCATGGCTTCGTCCCATTTCTTACCCATCTCTTTCGCCAGGAGGCAAGTCAGTTCATCCAGGTGTCCTTCCACCAAGGCTTTCATTTTGAAAAGCACCTGGACGCGCTTGCCGACCGGCGTATCCGACCACGCAGGGAAAGCATTCACAGCCGCGTGGATGGCCTCTTCCACTTCGCTCGCCGTGCACTGCGGAGCATAGGCGATGACCGCGCCAGTCGAAGGGTTGTAGCAGGGCATGTACTTGGAGGCCTTCGACTCCAGCCACTTGCCGCCGGCATAGTATTTGAGTTTTAGAGGGCGTTCTCCGCCGATCGGATCGATTTGGAATTCGGTATCGTCGCAGAAATATCGGTGGTCCGCTGAAGATAGTGTTGCTACCGACACGAGTTTCTCCTTTTGTTTGGCGCCGCCCGCGGCAGCCTTGGCTCTTCTATGGACGCTCGCCCCGCGCCAGCCGCCCGTTGATATCATCCAGCGCCGGCATCACATCGGCGATGCCATCCACTACGTAATGAGCGCCCGACTGGCTCATCCGCTGGTAAGCCCGCGCCAGCTTTGCGTCGAGAGTCTCAGGATCGAGCGCGGCAACCTGTTCTTCCGTCAGGCCAAGTTCGTTTCCAGTCTTGGCCAGCCCGATGGTCCACATCCCCGCATTCAAGCCCTCTTCGATGTCGGGCAGGGTATCACCGATCTTGACGAATGCTTCCATGGGGTAGGTCTGCAACTGGATGGCGTTTTGCAAGCACATGTAGGGATGAGGCCGCCCGGCCGGAACCTGGGTGGCGCAAACGGTGGCATCCGGCGAGTAGCCGCGGCGTTGGGCTTCCCCGAGCAAAACGTTCATCATTTCCTCGGTATATCCGGTGGTGGAACCGATCTTCAGGCCGCGGCGGCGAAATTCGGCAACCGCTTCGAGGGTTCCCGGAATCAAATCGGCATACTCCCCCAGGCATGCCAGTTGGAGCGGGATAAACTCGCGGAACATCTCTTCCACGTCGCGCTCGTCCGGCTTGCGCCCATGGACGGCCACCCACCGCCGTGCGACATTCTCGTCTTTCGAGATGAGCCGGATGTGGACCTTTTTGTGGGCGCCCATGGGCGCTCGGGCCTCCTCGATCGAGATCTCAACTCCTTTTCGCTTGTAAACCTCCATGAAGACAACCGCCGGGGCGAAGCAGCCATAATCCAGGGTTGTCCCCGCCCAATCGAGCAGAACCGCCTTGAGCGGGCCACGGTATGAACGCTGAAAAACGAAGTCCATGTAGTATCCTTCCTTCCTCGATTCTGCCGCACACGCCGGCTAGGAAACAGCCATGCATGTTTCGGCTCGCTGGCTCAAATCGACCCTCATCTCGCCCAACGTGGCGCGGATGGCCGCCAGCAGATCGCAGATGTCGCTGGGGAAGATCCGGCCGATGTGACCGATCCGGAAGCAGTTGCCTTCGGTCACCTTCCCTGGATAGATGACGTATCCCTTCTCATTGAGCCGGCGGTAAAACTCGTCGAAGCTAAAGTTCGCATGGTTCCGATACCGGAAGGATGTGATGATGTAGCCCTGGTTCTTCCGGTCGAGGTACTCCTCGAAACCGAGCGCCCGCATACCGGCGACGAGCGTGCGATAGTTTTCGCGGTAGCGGGCGGCACGCCCTTCCACGCCTCCTTCCTGTTCCAGCTCCCGGAGGGCCTGGTGAAAGGCCAGCAGCGCGTGGGTCGGCGGCGTGAAGCGAAACTGGCCATCGCGCTCCAGGCCCTTCCACTGCGCGAGCAGGTCGAGGCTGACGCTGCGGGCGAAGCCTTCGGTGGCGAGCAGCGCTTCCCGCCGCGCCAGCACAAATGCGAAGCCAGGCACGCCTTCCACGCACTTATTCGCCGAAGAGACCAGGTAGTCGATGGAGCAATCCGCCAGGTTCAGCGGCACGGCGCCGAAGCTGCTCATGGCGTCGACAAAGTAGCAGCGGTTGAACCGCCTGGCAACAGCGCCCACCTCCCGGATCGGGTTGAAGATGCCGGTTGTGGTTTCGCAGTGTACGATGGCGACGTGCGTAATCGCCGTATCCCGTTCCAGCGCGGCCGCAACCTGGTTGGCATCCGGCGCCTGTGTCTCCGGCGAGACAAGCGGGACGGCGCCGATCTGGAGCACGCGAGCGATCCGCTCGATGCGCCGGCCATAGGCTCCATTGACGACGACGAGCATCTTGCCATGCGGCGGCACGGTCGAGGAGATCACGGACTCTAAGGCAAAGGTGCCGCTGCCTTGCATGAGGATGGCTTCATAGCCCTGGTCCTCGACGCCGCCCAGCGCCAGAAGTTCGCGGCGGATCTCCCGCACCACCCCGATGAACTCGGTATCGCGCGATCCCAAGTCCCGCAACATGGCCAACTTGACCGTCCGGCTGGTGGTCAGCGGGCCGGGAGTAAACAGTATCTTGTCCTTCGAATGATCGAGTTGTTGTTTGTCAGTCATAGGTCATCTCCACTTGCCACTTCAACCTGCCGTCTCGATCCCTGGGGCGGGGGTCTGCCGGGCTTCCCGGTTCCATTGGGTAGCCAGGAGCGCGCCACCGACTAACGCAATCACGACGAAACCGTAAAAGAGGCGGTCCCAGCCATACTTCCCAGAGACGTACGCAACCAAGTACGGCGAAAAGAGTTGGCCCACGGAGCCGAAGCCGCTGATGAAACCCGAGGCCGTCCCGACGCCCCATTTGGCCCCGGCGTCCTGTGACGCGGCGCCCTGCAGCAAAGTGTCCGGGCCGAAGTTCATGATTCCGATGAGGGCAATGCCGACGGCGACGCCGCCACGCCCCATGGCGGCGAACGTGGGGTGGATCCAGCACATCAAGGCCAATCCCCAAAACATGACAGCGGCAACCGGGAGCCGCCGGGCTTGCACGAACTTATCGGAGACGTAGCCGGCCAGGATGGCTCCGGTGAAGCCGACGAACTCGTACAGCGAGGAGGTGTAGCCGGCTTCAGCGGGCGAGTAGTGGAGCTTCTGGGTCATGTAGAGGGGCAGCCAGTACAGGAACGAGTAGCGAATCAGTTTGGAGAAGGCGCAGCCCAGGGCGATGGTCCACACCTGCAGGTCGCCGAGCATTTTGAAAAACAGCCATGGCTCGGCCGCTCTCCGCCCATCCGGCGCAGGCAGGCCGGGCGCATTCTTCTCCTCCGCAGCGCCATCGTCGATCTCGGGCAGGCCGGCATCGGAGGGGCGGTTGCGAGCGATTGCGACAAATAACAGCGCGATCGCGAAAAGAAGCGCCGCGGGCAACCAGAATCCACGCTGCCAGCCAGGACCGGCACCGGGCCATGCGCGCGTGGCGGCGAAGGTAGCAAAGACCACAGCCAGAGAACCGCCGATCACGTAGTTCGTGGTCCACCAGCCCATCACCACGCCCCGCTCGCTGTGGCGGAACCAGGGAGCCATGTTCTTGACCAAGCCAGGCCAGCCCGCCGACTGTCCGAGGCCGTTGGCACAGCACAACACCATGAGCGCCAGCAACGCCGGCATGAACCCCATCAGTACTGTCGCGCCAATCGAAAGGAGCAACCCGAGGCAAACGGTGAGCCGGCTGCCGAAGCGATCGGCCAACGGCCCGAAACAAAACTGGCCGGCGGAGTAAAACAGGCTATAGCCGAAAATGAGGTTGGCGAGCTGAAAGTTCGAATAGCCGAAGTCCTTCTCGAGCAACGGCATGACTACGCTGAAATTGCGGCGGCACAGATAGAAACCGGCGTACGCCAGCCAGGTAATGGCGAAGATGCGGTAACGCCAGATACGTTGGGAACGGTCGAGGTCACACGCCATTTCAGCGCCCTGCCGGCAGGCACAACTTCTGCTGTTTACGCCAGTTCGTCACTGTCGAATCCCCGCTCGCGTCGGTGTTTGGCATTGGGAATCTGGCGCCGCCAAACGACGCCGCCATCATTCTACAACCCTGCGGGCCACAGAATCTCCGGCCAATACTGCCATGCCAAATTGATTAAGCGCAAGTATAAAGCACAAGGGCGCTTCCTGTCAACGACAGACTTCACGGCCACTCCAGTAACAATCTGCAAACGCTTTCGTAACGGTTTTGAAACAGTGAAATGCCAGTAGAGCCAAAAAATCCTTGACTTGCCCGCCTTGGGTGCGTAAACTCTAAACTGGTCTCCCCTTCCGCCGACGCTCATGGCGCTTGAGCGGTGGCCCGCGGCCAGGAAGTGGCCTCGATACCGACAATTCCGTTGAGGAGGTTACCATGCGAAACTCGGTAACACTTTCGATTCGTGCGTTCGTTCTCGGAATGCTGCTGACGAGCTGCCTGTTCGGGCAAAACGCCAACGTCAGCGGGCAAGTTGTGGATTCGCAAGGCGGCGGCGTGCCGGCAGCGGCGATTACCTTGACCAATACCGCTACCAGCCGCGCCATCCAGACACAGAGCAACGGGGAGGGCTACTTCCAGTTGCCGCCGGTGCCTCCGGGCAGCTATGAAATGACGGCGCGGGCCAGTGGCTTCGCCGTGGCAAGGGTGGCCGGGTTGACGCTGGAGGTGGATCAATCGAGAGTCGTGAAACTGGAATTGCAGCCGGCGGCGCTGCAGGAGACCATCAGCGTGATCGATACCGCGCCCGAGCTGACCCTGGACCGTGCGGACCGGAGCCTCCTCATCGAGCACAGCTTTGTCGACGGTATTCCGCTGAGCGTGAGGAATCCGCTGCAGCTCATCAACTTTAGCGTCGGCGTGACTGCCGGGGACGACGGCCTTTCCGGAACCAATACCAGCAGCCAAAGCCGCACCAATACCTTCCGGATCAATGGCGCACTGGGAGCCACCACGGACATCCTGATCGATGGCGGTACGGATACCACGGCTTACTACAATCAGGCGGCTGGCATTCCAGGAGTCGACGCAGTCCGGGAATACCGCGTATATACGGATGCCTACGCTCCCGAGTTCGGCCGCACCAGTGGCGGCATGGTCAGTTATGCCCTGAAATCCGGAACCAATCAGATCCACGGGTCGGCGTTCGAATATCTTCGCAACAGCGACATGGATGCGGAGGGGTTCAATGGTAACAAGGCGGGCCTGCTCAAGCCGGCCTTCCGGAGAAACCAGTTTGGCGGCACGCTGGGCGGTCCTGTTTTCATCCCGAAGCTTTACAACGGACGCAACAAGACCTTTTTCTTTGTGTCATACGACGGTCTTCGCGATTCCACCCAGGGTTCGTTCACGGGTACCATGCCGACGGCCCTGGAGCGCGCCGGGAATTTTTCCAAAACCTTCCAATCCAATGGAACCCCAATCGTCATGTACGATCCGAGCACGACGACCCTGAACTCGGCCGGCGCTTACATCCGCACGGCGTTTCCCGGCAATATAATTCCTGCCGCGTCGATGAACCCGATCGCGCAGAAACTGCTCTCTTACTATCCTCTGCCGAACCAGCCGGGAATCGGCCAGAGCGATTCGAATAACTTTTTTTCGAATGCCCCCGCCACGGATACCAACGATCGGCTGGACATTCGCATGGATGAGCAGTTGTCCAGCCGGCAAAGTCTATTTGGCCACTTCAGCCATTTTGCCAACCACATTTATGCCAACGACTACTACGGAAACGGCCTAGCGCCGGTGATGGCCCCCGACCGCATCCCTGGAATCAATCTTGCCGTCGGCCATACCTGGTCGATCTCAGCGTCTTGGGTTCTTGAGGAGCATTTCTCGTACGCGCATAGCGAGTCTCAACGGAATGAAGCGCTGCACGTCACTCCTGCCTCGCTCGGGTTCCCAAGCAGCATTCTGCCGGGCCTGACCGCCGACATGTCGCCTTATCTGTCCAGCAGCTCAACCAGCAGCCTGGGCGATTCCTACCCGTACGAAAGAAACACATCCTCGGTCTATCAGTACCGCGCCGATTTCTCCTGGCTGCGCGGGTCTCACACTTTCAAGTTCGGCGGCGATTTGCGATATTACCCCACGTCCCTCTATGATCCGGAGCAAATGTCGATTACCGCGACCACCGCCTTCACCGGAGGTCCGAACGCCAATGCGGCAGCCGCGGCCTCCGGCAGCAGCATCGCAGCCCTGCTTTTGGGTGCGGCGCAGGTCCAAAGCGGCTACGAGCCGCAGACGGTCTCCCATCATTTTTACTACGGCGCCTATGCGCAAGACGTCGTAAGGCTCACTAAGAAACTCACCGTGACCTATGGTTTGCGCTGGAGCTATGAATCCGGTGAAGTGGAAGCGCAAAACCAGATGAACTACATCGACCTGGCCTCGCCGTCGCCGATCGCCTCCCAGGTTCCGCAATTTCCCGGGCTGAAGGGCGGCGTCGGCATTCCGGGATTGAACGGGACCAGCCGCCAGCGGCAGCTCGCCACATCGCACTTCGATCCACGGCTTGGCATCAGCTATGCCTTGAACTCGAAGACCATCATCCACATGGGATACGGTATGTTTCACCTTCCCGTCTCCGCTTTGGAGCAATTCCCGCCGGCGTTGGGCACCACGCGTCTGTCGAACTCCATCGTGGCACAGGCGAATGGAGTGACGCCGCTGTTCAATCTCAGCAACCCGTTCCCGCAAGGGCTGCCCGCGGCCTGGGGCACGAGTGCCGGGCTGGCGATCGCTCTGGGACAGACCATCGAGGGGCCGATACGGACCCAGACCGTTACTTACATGAATAAGTGGTCCTTCGATATTCAACGGCAATTGCCCTGGAACTTTGTCGTCACCACGGCCTACTCCGGCAATTCGGGCGTTCATCTGCCAAGCCCGGTCGATTACAACCAGCTTCCCACGAAGGATCTCGCTCTTGGAAACGCTCTGTTAGCCGTAGTAAGCAACCCGTTCTACGGCATCATCACCGATCCCAGTTCGACGTTGGGCCTGCCGACCGTGCAGGCGGAACAACTCATGCGCCCTTATCCCCAATTCCTCGACGTCGGCGGTATGTATGTCGGGGTAGGCCACTCCTCCTATCACGCCGGGCAGCTCACCGTGGAACGGCGCTTCGGGAACGGCCTGGCGACTTTGCTGGGGTACTCGTTCAGCAAGATACTGGACAACACCGGCGACATGACCGATGTGGTCGGCGCGCAACATGGATTCCAAAACTACGAGTGTTTCAGTTGCGACAGGTCCCGAGCCGATCAGGACGTGACCCAATCGCTGCGATGGAGTACGCAATACGAGCTGCCTTTCGGCCCAGGGAAGTCCCTTTTGAACCACGGCCTCGCATCGCGCGCGCTGGGCGGCTGGGCACTCGGCGCATTCTTTACCGTGAATACCGGCCGGCCGATTTATGTCACCTCCACCAACAATTCAAGCCTTCTGGGCGCCGGGTGGCATAACGATGGCACCGGCAACTACATACGACCGAACGCGACGGGAGTCTCCGCGGCGCTGTCCGGCGGTCCGAATATCTGCGATAACTGCGAGTACTTCAACCCCGCGGCGTTTTCCCGCACTCCGCAATTTGCCGTCGGCAACGTGAGCCGTTATCTTCCCGACGTAAACAATCCCGCCGGCTATAACTGGGACATGCTGCTCGAGAAACGGTTCGCCTTCAGCGAGCGCTATCGGGTGACCTTCCGCGCCGAGTTCCTGAACGCCCTCAACGAGGTGAGAATGGGCGGGCCGACAATCAGCGTCACTTCGACGAGTTTCGGGTACATTTCGCTCACTCAGAGCAACACCCCGCGCAATGTGCAGTTGAGCTTGCGGACAACCTTCTAAGACGAGAGGACGAACCATGTTGCGCGTCGCTTTTCTGCTATTTGCCGCCGGTGCGGCCTTTGGCGCCGACCTGATCGTCGTCAACGCCAACGTCATCACGGTGGACCACTCCAAGCCAAGAGCCGAGGCCTTCGCCATCGACAATGGCCGCTTCACGGTTGTCGGAACCAACGCCGAGATCCGCCGCCTGGCTACTCCCGCGACGCGGGTCATCGACCTCAAGGGCATGACCGTTACGCCGGGTTTCAACGACGCACACCTGCACCCGACCGCGGTGTTTGGGGAGGATTCGCCTTACTACGTGCCGTGGCTGGGACCGGAAAAAGTCAAGAGCATGGACGATCTGATCGCGGCGTTGAAGAAGAAAGCCGATCGGACCCCGAAAGGCATGCTCGTCCGCGGCAGCCGCTATGACGATATTTCGCTTGGCCGTTATCCCAACCGGCATGACCTCGACAAGGTTTCGATGGACCACCCCATAAGCATTTCCCATGCCTCGGGACACGTCACCTCAGTCAATTCGTACATATTGGCGGCATCCGGCATCACGAAAGATACGAAGGACCCTCCCGGTGGATCGTTCGATCGCGATCCCGACGGTACTCCAAACGGAGTGATTCGCGAAGGGGCGAGCAGACTTCTTAAGCACGCGTCCGCGCCGAACGTTCCCCAGGATGAGGAGATCGCGGGGCTGGTGCGTTGTTTCCGCGAATACGCCGGCCGCGGCCTCACAAGCGTTGGGATGGCGGGGGGCAGTCCCGAATCGCTACGCCGGATGCAAGCCGTGCGGGACGCTGGAAATCCGGTGCGCGTCGGGTTCATGTTCTACGAGACGCATTTTCCCGCGGTGGAGGCGCTCGGGTTGAAGAGCGGCTTTGGCGACGACCTTCTGCGCCTGACTTCCATCAAGGTTTTCCACGGCAATTCGCTCACTGGACGAACCGCCTGGCTGAGCGAGCCTTACTCGGACCGGCCGGGCTACTACGGCATTCCGCCGGCGCGTTCGCAGGAGGATCTGGATAAGGCATTCCAGCAGATGCACGACGCCAGTTGGCAGATCGCGACGCACACTAACGGAGATCGCGAGATCGACATGGTTCTGACCGCTATCGAGCGCGCTCAGGCGAAAAATCCCCGGCCCGACCCGCGCCATCGTCTCGAACACGCCAGCGTCATGACCCAGGCGCTGCTGGATCGGGCGAAGAAAGACGGCGTGATTCTGGTCTTTCATTCTTACATGTGGGAGCACGGCCAAAAACTCGAATCGTTTGGCGAGAAACGTCTGGCGATGATGCATCCTTATCGCACCGCACTAGATATGGGCATCCACGTTGCGGGGCACTCCGATTCCACGGTTTCGGCAGCCATTCCACTGCTACGGATCCAGGATATGGTGACGCGTCAGGGTTCCAACGGCAAACTGTACGGCGCCAACCAGAGAGTCACGGTGGACGAAGCGATCGAAGTGTGGACGCTGGGCGGGGCATACGCTACCTTCGAAGAAAAGATCAAAGGTACGATCACCCCCGGCAAGCTGGCGGACTTCGTGGTCTTGCAAACCGATCCGCATAAGGTGGTGCCGGATCAGATCAAAGACATTGGGGTGGAGGCGACCTACGTCGGCGGCCAAATGGTGTACTCCGCCCCGGCAGTAGACCCGCAAATTTGATGCGAATGAATCAAATTCCATTTTGACGCAGAGACGCAGGACGTGAGAAAGAATTGGCTGGGCCGAGATACCGCGTGAGCCCCAATCGCGGCGGATCGAGGCCGGCGCGACGATCAACTCATCGTCGGATGCTGGGATGATACCGTTACGGTGGCATAAT
>JBEKSR010000115.1:0-18338 GCA_049516835.1 Bryobacteraceae bacterium
ACAAGGGAAATTGTCATATTTACATGGGTACATATACCACAGTCTGTGGAATCCCTTCTGGCCGAGGAGTCAATGAGTTAGATCAACTCACAAGACAGTTGCACAGGGGTAAGATCCGTCTGATTTGGCGGTTGACCCGCTCGCTGACGGCGAGGCCCTTCCAAGCCACGGCCGTCAGGGAGTGGTTGTCGGTGCGGAGAGGGTGTTAATTAGCCAGGTGGCCAGTTCACCGGGCCGGCGGCCAGGTTGGACCGTCAGTCCTGATGAGTCATCACCCGCAGGTTACAGATGATCGTAGTCCCCTGGTCTACCGGCATGCCCCGGATCTCCCTGCCGCTGTCCAGTACCTGGAAGTTGATATTGATCGAGCCCGCGGGTTGGCCGTTGAACTTCTGGGCGTAGGTAATGGTTCCCGTGCAGTCGTTGTTGAGATTCTGTGTGCCAACCACACTCCAATCGACTATGGCGCCGCCAACGCTCGCCTTGGCGCCGCCCGTGAAAACGCCCGCGTAATTCGCGGATACCGTCCCCAAGGCAGAGAACGGAACTTGCGCCGCGCCCGGCGCCGGGCTGATGAACCCCGAGCACACAAAGCCGTATACTCCCTTGGTGGTAACATTCGAGCACGCTTGGCCCCACGCCGGCACCAGCGCCAGTGTCATGAAAATCGTCGCTATCGCCAATCGCATGTGAGTCTCCTTTTTTTGGGGCTGCCGTCGATGGCAGCCGCCGATCCTTTCAAACTTAACGCGCAATTACGAGAGATTCGGTGCAAAGAACCCGAAAGTGATGTAGAATACCGTTCGGTTAACCATCGACCCATGACCAACTCTTCCGGGCAGGTGACCAGGTTGCTGGCCGAAATGAGGCTCGGCCGCGAGGGCGCATTCGCCGAACTGTTTCCGCTGGTCTACCCGGAACTCCGCCGGCTTGCTGGTGGCTACCTTCGGAAAGAGCGCGCCGGTCACACGCTTCAGCCCACGGCGCTGGTCCACGAAGCCTTCCTGCGTCTGATCGGTCAGGATCGTGCCGCCTGGCAGAGCCGCTCTCAGTTCATGGGTGTATCCGCGCAGATCATGCGCCGGATCCTGGTGGACCATGCGCGCAGGCGTGCCGCCTCCAAACGCGGAGCAGTGCCCGACGCCACCGGCGGACAGCCGCTGGAACTGTCTCGAAAGACCATCCAGTTTGAAGACATTCTGGCGGTCAACGAAGCACTCGGCCGGTTGGCCCGCTTCGACTCGCGCCAGGCGCGGATCGTGGAAATGCGCTACTTCGGCGGGATGTCGTTCGATGAAACGGCGGAGGTTTTGGGCGTCTCGTCGCGCACCGTGAAGAGCGACTGGGCGGTCGCCCGCGCGTGGCTGCACGCCGAGCTTGCGGAACGCACCCTGTGACCCCGTCCGATCCCACATCCCCGGCCCGCTGGCAGCGCATCAAAGAGCTGTACAGTTCGGCCGCGGAGCGCAGACCCGAGAAACGCGACGCTTTTCTTTGGGCGGCCTGCGGCGGCGATGAAGCGCTCCGCGGCGAAATCAACCGCCTGCTTCGGCAATCCTCCAGCGATGGCCCGCTGGACCGGCCCGCCTGGGACGCGGCGGTAGTCGAACAACTCACGGCGCCGGGGGCGCAACTGGGGCGTTACCAGGTTCTGGAAAGGATCGGCGCCGGCGGTATGGGTGAAGTGTACAAGGCCCGCGATCCGCGGCTCGATCGCACCGTCGCCATCAAGCTGTTGCGCGGCGTTTTGAGCGAGGCGCCCGAGTTTCGCCGGCGTTTCGAACGTGAAGCCCGCGCCACTTCGGCATTGAACCATCCGCACATTTGCGCGCTGCACGATGTCGGAGAGCAGGCCGGCATTCTCTACCTGGTGATGGAGTATGTGGACGGCAGGACGCTGGCGGAGCGGTTGCGCAAGGGACCGCTGCCCTTCGAACAGGTGTTGGCCTGCGGGGCGCAAGTAGCGGACGCGTTGGCGGCGGCGCACGCCCGGGGAATCGTCCATCGCGATCTTAAGCCGGCCAACATCATGCTTGGCCGGACCTCCGGCGGCTCATCCAGCGTAAAAGTCCTCGATTTCGGTCTGGCCAAGGTCGAAAGCCGCGAGGACCATCCGGCCGCATCGAACGAAACGCTGACCGGCAGCCACGCCTTCGTCGGCACGCTGGCTTACATGGCCCCCGAACAGTTGGAAGGCGAAGCCGCCGACCCCCGCACCGACATCTTCGCGCTTGGGCTGCTTTTGTATGAAATGGCGGCCGGCCGGAAGCCGTTCGAGGCCAGGAGCGAGGCGGGGACGGTCGCGGAAGTGATGCGTGGTGAGCCTCGCCCGATGGAAGGTGTGCCGCCGCGATTCGAACGCCTGGTGAAGCTATGCCTGGCGCGCGATCCCGCCAGTCGGTGGCAGTCGGCGGCAGACGTCAAGCTGGAACTGGAGGACATCCGCGACCACGCTTCGGAAGCGGCCGCACAACATGCGGAGGCAGTCCAGCGGCCCCGCGCCCGGCGCCGCTGGGCTTTGGCCGCCGCGGGCCTGGGCGCCCTGCTGTTGGCGTTCGCGGCCGGCGTTTTCGTGGCAAGTTCGGACATGCCGGACCAATCGCAATACCGTTTCACCCCGTTCGCGTTCGACCCGGGCGGTCAGAGCGGCGCGGTCTGGTCCCCGGATGGCAAGGCGGTGGCGTACCGCGCGCGGGGTGGCGAAGGTTCCCTTCAGGTGTTTGTCCGGAGACTGGACTCCGATGTGCCGGTCGAAGTCACGCATATCCCGGAAGCCGTGAATCCTTTCAGTCCGCTTGCCTGGAGGCCCGACAGCCATCGCATTCTGTTCGTCAGTTCCCGCCGGCCCGGCGGCATCTGGTCGGTCGCGGCGGTGGGCGGGGACCCGGAACCGGTGTTCGCATTCGACTTCAATCCTACACAGCCCCCCGTCGTCGTGGCGCCGGATGGAAAAGCCGCGGCTGTGTTTTGCCGGGACGAGCGTGGAGTCTGGGGCCTGTGCATCAGCTCGCCGCTGGGCTCGCCGCTGAAAAGGTACTCTCCCGAGCCGTTCGCCACGGCCGAGGTGACCAACCGCCCGGCGTTGAGCTTCTCGCCGCACGGCGATAGCATCCTTCTCCTCTTCGACGACTTCATCAGCAAGACCAGGCAGGCCTGGCTCCTGCCGTACCCCGCCGATCCGAAGCGCCCCCCGCGGCCCGTACTTCCGAAGTTGCCGGGGTATGGCTTCATCCCGTCCTTTGGCTGGGCGCCTGATAGCCGCCATATCGTACTTTCGCTGGGGATGACCCTCGGGCAACTGTGGGAGGCTGACGTGGTCTCCGGGAAACGCCGCCTGGCTCTGGGGGAAACGGGCCATGCGATTCAACCGGCGGTTTCACCCGACGGCCGGCGGATTCTCTTTACCCAACAAGTCACCAATTACGACATTGTTTCCGCCTTCCTGGACGGGTCTGCCCCAACGCCGCTGATCGCTACCGAGCGCAACGAACTGATGCCCGCCTGGGCGGCGAAGCAGCCCGTCCTTGTCTACGTCACGGATCGGAACGGTCCCCAGGAGATCTGGGTTCGAAGCGGCAACGCCGACCGGCCGGTGGTGACGGCGCGCGATTTCCCGCCGGGCACGACGATTGGATTCATGGGTCCCGCGCTTTCACCCCAAGCCGAACGGGTCGTCTACAAACGGATGGGCAGCGACAACTCGCGTCTCTGGATTTCCGCGACGGCGGGTGGCGCTCTCATCCCGCTTACTAATGACACGGTCGCGGAGTACCCCGGCTCCTGGTCCCCGGACGGAGCCTGGTTCACGTACATCCGGGGAAAGGAAGACTCGCCCGAACTGATGAAGGTCAGGGCCACGGGTCAGGCAGCGCCGGAGGTGGTCAAATCGCGCGTACGCGTAGGGATACCTTCGTGGTCGCCGACTGGTGAATGGATCGCCGTTCGCGATGAGCTGATCTCGCCCGATGGCAAGTTCGTACGGCCCCTGGGCACGCACGGCAGCATGTACTACATGTTCTCCGCCGACGGCAAACTGGTCTATGGCATCCGGCCGGAAGGCGACCGCAATCTGCTGTTTTCAGTGGACATCGCCGGCAACACTGAAAAAATCATCCGCGATTTAGGCGCCGAATTTCGTCCCGGCAGTTCTCTCAGTCCCGGCATCCGCTTCAGCCTGGCGCCGGACGGCAAGAGCTTCGTCTACGGTATTGGCAAAACCAAGAGCAATCTCTGGCTGTTGGAAGGTTTCAACGCGAAGACCGGCATCCTTGCGCACCTGGGCTTCCGATAATCGCGCGTCCGGCGTGCTCTGCCCGGATTGCCCACCACCGACGCCGTAGCGTCTATTGCTCACTCCGAGGAAACGTCGCCGACTCGTTGAATTGACCGGTCGCCGGTGAACTCCCCGGATACCGCGTTCGGGGAAGTCTGGCCGGATTAAGTCCGCTTCAGTCCCACGATGTGCGGCGCGACGCCAGTCCTAGCTGGCTCGGCGGATCTCTTCGCGGACCACGCGGCGTAGCGTCTCCTCCAAAGGCTCTTGGGCGCCCGCGATGAATTGGCGGAGGGCGTCGTTAATCAGGCTCTGATAGTTGCCGCCAGCGGCCTGGTCCACCTGATTGCGGCAGTCGCCTCGCATCCTGGAACAACCTCCATCGGTTTGCGCGGATCCCTCCCCTCCCGTGACTCGCCGCTCGCGGCGCAAGCGTCGCCGGCATCGCACGGAGCGGCGCGTTCCCGGCGCCTCAGGCCCCGTCTGCTACTGCACCGGCCCGCTGTTCAACGGGAACCACATCCGACCCTCTTCCCGGCCATCGAACCAGCACCGGCGGCTGGTGCGGGCCGGACACCGTTTCACCTCCACGAAGCCAGCACTCTCCTTCGCCAACCCGCCCCACCACCCAAAAACACCTCGAATCCGCCCCCCCCAGAATATCCCGTTCACCAAACTTCCCCCCAAAGTTTTCTGAACCATTTCAATCACTTCCGGGTTTCAAAGCCCGTTAGCCACTTTCGGCCTGCTATACCGGGATTAGGGGGAACCAATGCTATCCTCAATCACTTGGAAGCCGAAACCAACCACCACCCAGCCCACCGCCACGCCGTCTGTCGTCGCGCCGGATGCCGTGCTGGCGGCCTCTTGCCCGCCCAGGCTGACGCTGTTTCCGGCCCCTGGCCCCTGGCCCCCGGCCCCCGGCCCCCGGCTCCCGGCCCCCGACTCCCGGCCCCCGACCCCCGGCTCCCGACCCCCGGCCCCCGGCCCCCGGCCCCGTGCCCTCCGTGTGACGCATCTTGCAAAAAAGACCCTCCCGATGCGTCACAAAATCTCGGACCACCACCGCAACCAATTGAAAAACAGGGGCTTACAACGTCATGAATTACAACTCCACACACCCGAACAGATGCGTCACCCGGACGGGGTGCTCCGCCGGCCTGACCGCGTCGGTCCCCGGTGTTTACAGAAGCTACTTACACCAACCCACCCAAATCGTCGAGATCCCTACCACCCGGGAGACGCATCTTGCAAAAAAAGCCCTCCCGATGCGTCTCCCAACTTCGAGCCACTGCCGCAACCCATTGAAAAACAGCGGCTTACAACGCCATGAATTACAACTCCACATACCCGGCCAGATGCGTCTCCCCGGTGGCGTGCTCGGCCCGCCTGACCGCGCCGGCCCCCGGTGTTTCCCCATGGTGAAAGACCCATGACCACGGCTGCTGCCAGCGAGCAGATTCCGCGTCCAAGCCCCGAAAGCCCCAAACCGTTAAGCACTCGGAGAACCTGTGTCCGCCCCACCGCGGCGTCAGGTGCGTTACGATGGCTTACGGTCACCCCGACCGGAAGAGGCTACCCCACGGCCCAAACGGATGAACCCCCAGAAGATGAGGCCGCCCAGAGCGATCCCGGCCCAGGGTCCGCGGGTGACATCGCCGGCGACCCCGATTCGTCGCCCGCCGCGGCATGCACGGTGGTCGGGATAGGAGCTTCGGCCGGAGGCTTCGAGGCGTTTGGCGAGCTGCTGAATGTCCTCCCGAGCGACACCGGGATGGCCTTCGTGTTGATTCAGCATCTCGACCCGCACCACACCAGCGCGCTGGTTGAGCTGCTCGGTCACCGGACGAAATTGCCCGTGCTCGAAGTATCGCAGGGGACCGTGGTGCTTCCGAATCGGATCTACGTGATTCCTCCCAACGCGAATATGACCATCGCGCGAGGCACTCTCAGCCTGACGCCGCGTCCCGAAGCCGGCGAACGATACATGCCGATCGACTTCTTTTTGTGCTCTCTGGCGGTGGACCAGAAGAGCAAGGCTATTGGAGTCATCCTGTCCGGAGCGGCAACCGACGGCACTCTTGGCCTGAAGGCCATCAAATCGGAGGGAGGGATCACGTTTGCCCAGGATGAATCCGCCAAGTTCGACGGGATGCCGCGTAACGCCGTCGTCGCGGGAGTGGTGGATTTCGTTCTGCCCCCGGATGGAATTGCCAGGGAGCTGGCCGCTATTGCAGGTCATCCATACCGCAGGGGTGGCGCGGCGCCCGACTTCCAGGAGACGCGCGCATTTCAGAGGATCTTAGGGCTGCTCAAGACCACCGTCGGAGTAGACTTTTCACAATACAAGCCGAACACGCTCTTGCGCCGGATGGAGCGCCGGATCGTATTGCAGAAGGCCGGCGATCCCGATCACTACTTTCGGATCCTGCAACAAAACCCCGTCGAGGTCCGGGCACTCTCCGAGGACCTCCTCAGCAGTGTCACCGAGTTCTTTCGCGACCCAGCCGTCTTCGAGGCGCTGAAAGAGAGCGTCTTCCCCGCGATTGTGCGGGAACGGCAACCGGCCCAGCCAATCCGGGTCTGGGTTCCGGGATGCTCCACGGGCGACGAGGTCTACTCCATCGCCATCTGCCTCATCGAATACATGCAGGACGCCGGACTGGACTTTCCGATGCACATCTTCGGCACCGATGCCAGTGAGAGGAGCATCCAGAGGGCCCGGGCTGGCATTGTCAGTCCTGGCAGTTCGACGGCGATATCTCCCGAGCGGTTGAAGCGTTTTTTCGTGGAAGTGGACGCGGGACACCAGATCGTCCGCCCGGTCAGGGACCGGTGTGTGTTTGCCGTTCATAACCTGGCCTCCGACCCTCCGTTTTCCCGCATGGATCTGATCAGTTGCCGAAATGTGTTGATCTATCTGGTACCGGCTTTGCAGCAACGTGTCCTCGGTACGCTGTTCTACGCATTGCAGCCCGGCGGCTGCCTGGTGCTCGGCAGCACCGAGACTCCCGGGAGTTTGGCGGAGTACTTTACTCCGCTCGATAGCCAGCACAGGATTTACACGCGGAAACCGCCGGCGGACCGGCATGCATTCGAGTTGCCCGCCCGCGTAGCCATGTTCCCGGTCTTCAAGCAGGACGATAATTCCCTGGCTGGCGCATCCAAGGTGCGGGAAGGCGCTCCGCTCAGCCCTCTGCAGAAGCAGGTGGATCGTTTGCTGCTGGCCGAATACGCGCCACCTTCAGTGCTGATCGACGACAGTCTTTGCATTGTCGAGTTCCGCGGCCGCGTGGGGCCGTACCTCGCCCCGCACGCGGGCGAAGCCGATCTGGGTCTGTTCCGCATGCTGCGCGAGGATGTGGTGTTGCATGTGGGCGCGGCCCTGGAAGAGGCGCGGCAAAAGAACATGGGCGTCCGGGTGGAAGGCATCCCCGTCTCCCTAGGCGGGCCGCGAACCATCGCTCTGGCAGTTACACCGTTCTCCACCGCCGATCTAGGGCGGCACTTCCTGATCTCCTTCGAAGACGAGCCGCGAGCCGGGGCGGCCTCGACGGATGGGACGGCCGCTCCGGAGGAGCAGCCCGATCCCCTGGGGCGCATTTCCCAGTTGGAAACGGAACTGACCTCCACGCGCCGGTATCTGCAATCCATCATCGAGGAACTGCGGTCGGCCAACGAAGAAGCGCAGTCTACCAATGAAGAGCTGCTGAGTTCCAACGAGAAGTTGCAGACCGCCAAGGAGGAGCTGCAAGCCTCCAACAAGGAACTGCATACGCTCAATGCGGAAATGGAGGGCCGTAACGCGGAACTCAAGATCCTCACCGACGACCTGCTCAACCTGCTGGCCAGCCTGCAAACTCCCATTCTGATGTTGGACGCATCCCTGCGCATCCGGCGCTTCACGCAAGTGTCGGAAAACCTGCTCAACTTGATCTCGACCGATATCGGGAGACCGGTTTCCGACCTGCAGCCCAGGATTAACTTGCCCCAGTTGGAAGAGATCGTCTCGCAAGTCGTCGATACACTCGCTCCCGACGAGCGGGAGGTGCAGGATCGGGAGGGACGGTGGTACTCCCTTCGAGTGCGGCCCTATCGCACCAGCGAGAACCGCATCGAAGGCGCCGTCCTCCAGTTGATCGACATCGATCAGTCGAAGAAGACTCTCGAGCAGGTCGGGCACGCGCGGGATTACGCCTCGGCCATCGTTGAGACGGTCCGCGAACCTTTGATCGTGCTCGACCCGGAGTTGCAAATCGAGACGGCCAACCGGGCCTTCTTTCAAACCTTCCGCACGTCGCCGGAAGAAAACCTCAAAAAACCGATCTACGAGGTGGGCGGAGGCCAGTTCGATTTCCCCAAGCTCCGCGATTTACTCGCTCGCGCGGCTCAAACCAATTCCAGCATCGAGGATGTGGAGATCGAGCGCGATTTCGAACGGATTGGCCGCAAGACGATATTGTTGAACGCGCGCCGCATCGAGCAGGAAGAGGCCGGACTGATCCTGCTCGCGTTCGAGGACATCACCGAGCGCAAACGCGCCGCCGAGGCCCGTTACCGCCGCTTGTTCGAGGCCGCTAAAGACGGCATCTTGATAGCGGATGTGCGCACCGGCGAAGTCACCGATGCCAACCCGCACCTCGAGGCTCTGTTCGGTTACCGGCGCGAGGAACTGGTGGGCAGGAGATGGTGGGAAATCGAACCTCTCCGCGGCCTTCCCGACGTGAAATCCACGCTCGAGCGGATGCGTCCGCCAGACGTGGCCCGCTTCCCCGACCTGCCGCTGAAATCCAAGAGCAAACACGCGGTGCATGTGGAACTGGTGGCCAACCAGTACGCGGAAGGAGAACGCAGCGTAATTCAATTCAACGTTCGCGACATTACCGACCGCAGAAGGTTCGAACGTCACCTCCGGCACACTCAAAAGTTGGAGAGCCTGGGCTTGCTCGCCGGGGGCATCGCGCACGACTTCAATAACTTGCTTACCGGCATCCTGGGCAACGCCAGCCTGGGACTGGCGGAACTCCCCGACTCCGCTCCCATTCGCAGATATTTCCGGGAAATTGTGAGCGCCAGCGAACGCGCCGCCGATTTGACGCGCCAGTTGCTCGCCTACGCGGGCAAGGGCCGGTTTGTCTTGGAGCGGATCGACCTGTCGCAACTGGTCGGGGAAATCGAGCCGCTGATACACACTTCCATCCCCAACAAGATGGTGGACATCCAACTGGACCTGGGAGCGGGCCTCCCCGCCATCGAGGCGGATCCGGGGCAGATTCAGCAACTCGTCATGAATCTGATCGTCAATGGCGCCGAGGCCATTGGAGAGGGTAACCCGGGCGCGGTGCTGATCCGAACGGGAACTCGCGATCTGGATGCGGAGGAGATTCGAAGAGAGTTTCCCAACGATCAACTGAGTCCAGGCTCTTATGTCAGCATGGAGGTTCGCGATACCGGCTCGGGTATGGATGAGGCCACCAGGAAGAGGATCTTCGATCCCTTTTTCACCACCAAGTTCCAGGGCAGGGGTTTGGGGCTGGCGGCGGTCTCCGGCATCGTGAGGACGCAAAAAGGCGCCATACGCGTGTACTCCAGCCCCGGCCGTGGGAGTTCGTTTCAGGTCCTGTTCCCGGCGGTTGCGGCCAAGGCGGCGGACCGCGGCCCTCGGATGCTGCCCATCGAAACCCCCGCGGCCGGCACGGTTCTTTTCATAGACGATGAGGAAGCGCTGCGGCGCCTGGCCCAATCGGCGCTGGAGCGCAACGGCTGGCGTGTGCTTCTGGCGGAAAATGGCGCCGAGGGCGTTCGGTTATTTCAGGAGCACCGGGACACCATCACCGTCGTGATCCTGGACATGACCATGGCCGTTATGAGTGGAGAGGAGGCGCTGGACCGCATCAAAGCCATCCGCTCGGCTGTTCCGGTCATCGTCTCGACGGGCTACGGCGAAATCGAGGCGGCGCGGCATTTCGCCGGGAAAGATATGGCCGGTCTTCTGGAAAAACCCTACACCGTGAACCAACTGATGGAAGCCATCGCCGTCGTACTCGGCCATCTGTAGCGCAGCCACTCCTGGCTGCCACGCCGAGATTCGTCTCGGCGTTCTTTTTTTTCTTGACATCCGCTTCGATTAGTACTAATTAATTAGTATGAGGCAGCCGAGCACGACCCTTACCGGGCAGGAACTGGAGATCATGAAGATCGTCTGGGAGCGCGACCGCGCCACCGTGCGCGACGTATATGAGGCGTTGCTGGAGCGGCGCAAAGTGGCCTACACCACGGTCATGACCATGATGAAGATCCTGGAACAGAAGAAATACCTGAAAAAGAGCCAGGCGGACCGCGCGTACGTTTACCGGCCGGCGCAGCCCCAGCGCCAGGTGATCGGCGCCATGGTCCGGGAGTTCGTCAACCGGGTGTTCAACGGCTCGGCCGAGCCGCTGCTGGTGCACCTGGTCGAGGAACATGACCTCTCCCGCGAAGAATGGGAAGAGATCGCGCGGCTGCGGAGGAAGTCATGAGCGCCAACCTGATCTGGGCCAACCTGGTGGCGTACAGCCTGCAAATCGGGTTGCTGGTGGGGCTGGCGGCGTTTGTTCCGGCGGCCCTGCGGCTGCGGCTGCCGGGCGCCAGGCTGGTCTACTGGCACGTTTTGCTGGCGGCCTGCCTGCTGCTTCCGGCGGTGCGGCCGTGGCAGCAGGAGGCGGCCGGCGCGGTGCAGGTTTCCACCTCCGTGGCGGTGGTTGTGCCCGCGCAGCCGGCGCCGCGGCGAAGCCTTCCGACGAGCGAGATCGCCTTGCTGCTGCTGGCGGCGGGCGCGCTGGCTCGCCTGGGCTGGCTGGCCGCGGGGTTCTGGAAGCTGCGCCAATACCGGCGCCATTCCCGGCCGCTCGAACCGGCGTCTTCCTGGAGCGTCGAGGCCGACCTGCGGATTTCCGGCGACGTGGCCAGCCCCGTGACGTTCGGCGCGCGAAAACCCGTGGTTCTGCTGCCCGCGCGGTTTCCGCTACTCGAAGCGCACATGCGGGAAGCCATCCTCTGCCACGAGATTCTGCACGTGCGGCGCCGCGACTGGCTTTTCACGGTTGTCGAGGAGTTGGTGCGCGCCGTCTTCTGGTTCCATCCGGCCATCTGGTGGCTGTTGGGCGAGATTGGCCTGGCGCGCGAGCAGGCGGTGGATCGCCAGGTGGTCGAGATGACCAGCTCGCGCGAAGAATACGTGGATGCGCTGCTGGCTATCGCGGGCGCCCGGCCGCGGCTGGACCTGGCCCCGGCCCCGCTGTTCCTGCGCAAGCGGCACTTGAAGCAAAGAGTCATCTCAGTCTTGAAGGAGGTTCGTATGTCGAGAACGCGTTTAATATCCGCGCTAGCCGCGGGGCTGGCAATTCTGGTAGCGGCGTGCTGGTTCGTAACCGGCGCCTTCCCACTGGCGGCGGCGCCGCAGGTGGTGAATGACGCGCCCGGCGTGACGGTGGACCTGGGCGGCGCCGGGGTCATGCACCGGACGGGTGTCGCCTATCCGGAGGCGGCGCGCAAACAGGGCGTGCAGGGAACGGTGGTGGTGGAGGTGAAGCTGGACGCCAACGGCAACGTCGGCGACGCGCACGTGGTGAGCGGGCCGGACGAGTTGCGGAACGCCGCGCTGCAATCCGTGTTGCAGTGGCATTTGATGAAGAACCTGGCGATGAGTTCGCGGCAGGTGAGCATTTCGTTCCGCTTGCCGGATTCCGCTCCCAGCGAGGCCCCCGCCACTGCGGCGGCCGCTCCCACCGAACCCCCTGCCATGGCCGCCGCCCGCCGGGCAGCGCCTCAGCTCCCGTGGGTGGGACGCAAGGTCAAGGCCATCAACGTGTTCGGTCTCTCGGACGAGTTGCGGGCCGATCTGCTTTCGCAACTGCCGGTACACGAAGGCGACACGCTCTCGGTGGATTCGCTCGTGAACATCGCTCGGGTGGCGAGGGCATTCGACGAGCATTTGTCAATCTCGACGCCCTCCGCAGGCAGTAATGAAGTGATGCTGGAGATCATGGCCCCGGGCGGCATAAGGACAACGGCCGGAACGATTCCGGAGGCCTCCGCCGACACCAAAAGGATCAGGATCGGCGGCAACGTGCAGCAGACCAAGCTGGTTTCCCAGCCGCGCCCGACGTACCCTCCCGAAGCCAAGCTGGCGCACATCCAGGGCGTCGTGAAGCTCAACGCCCTCATCGGGAAAGACGGCGCCATTCAGAATCTCGAGGTGATCAGCGGAGAGCCTGTTCTGGTTCAGGCCGCCCTGGACGCCGTTAAACACTGGGTCTACCAGCCGACGCTGCTGAACGGTGAGCCGGTGGAGGTGGTGACTCAGATCGACGTGAACTTTACGCTGAGTCAGTAGGTGCACATCCGGTTCGACGACTCGCGGAGCGGCTTCCGTTAAATATCGTAGTACAGCGCGAACTCGTACGGATGCGGCCGCAGACGCACCGCATCCGCTTCGTTCTTGCGCTTGTAGTCGATGAACGTTTCGATGAGTTCTTCCGTGAAGACGTCGCCCCGCAGCAGAAACGCGTGATCTTCCTCCAGACAGCTCAGCGCTTCTTCCAGCGAGCCCGGCATCGACGGCACGCTCTTCATCTCTTCCGGCGACAAGTCGTATATGTCCTTGTCCAGCGGATCGCCCGGGTCGACCTTGTTCAGCACCCCGTCCAGCCCCGCCATCAGCATCGCCGCGAACGCCAGGTACGGGTTGGCCGCCGGGTCCGGCGGACGGAATTCCACCCGCTTGGCCTTTGGACTCGCCGAGTACATCGGTATCCGGCACGCCGCCGACCGGTTCCGCCGCGAATACGCCAGGTTCACCGGCGCTTCGTACCCCGGCACCAGCCGCTTATAACTGTTGGTGGTGGGCGCGATGATCGCCGATAGCCCCCGCGCGTGCTTCAGCAGTCCTCCGATGTAATGCAGCCCGAGCTGGCTGAAACCGGCATAGCCGTCTCCGGCAAACAGCGCCTTGCCCCCATTCCACAGGCTCTGGTGCGTGTGCATGCCGCTGCCGTTATCCGCAAACAGCGGCTTGGGCATGAACGTCGCCGTCTTGCCGTGCTGGTTGGCGACGTTGCGGACGATGTACTTGAACAGCATCATGTTGTCGGCCGATTTCACCAGCTTGTCGAACCGCTGGTCGATTTCGGCCTGGCCGCCGGTGGCCACTTCGTGATGGTGGCACTCGATGGTTATTCCGCACTTGATCATGGTCTGCGCCATTTCGCTGCGCAGGTCCTGGTAATGGTCCGTCGGCGGCACCGGGAAGTAGCCTTCCTTGTAGCGCGGCCGGTAGCCCAGGTTGTTCTCCCGCCGGCCCGAATTCCAGCGTCCGTCCTCGGCGTCGATGAAGTAGAAGCCCTCATGCTGATTCTGATCGAAGCTCACATTGTCGAAAATGAAGAACTCGGCTTCCGCGCCGAAATAAGCGGTGTCGGCAATGCCGCTGTTCTTCAGGTAAAGCTCGGCCTTCTGACCAATCCAGCGCGGGTCGCGCTCGTAGCGCTGCTTGGTGATCGGGTCCTTCACGTCGCCGATCATCACCAGCGTGGGGGTCTCGGCGAAAGGATCCATGATCGCGGTGTCCGGATCGGGGATCAGGAGCATGTCGCTCTCGTGGATCGCCGCCCAGCCGCGGATACTCGACCCATCCATGCCGAAGCCCTCTTCGAAGCTGCTTTCCTCCAGCTCGCCGATCGGGTACGAAACGTGATGCTGCAAGCCAGGGATATCGGTGAACCTCAAATCGATCTGCTTGGCATCGTTCTTCTTGGCAAATTCCAACACTTCAGTAGGACTCACTTGTATCTCCTTAGGATTTCTGCTGATAGACGAACTTTGGATGCGGCGGCTCGAAAACCCTTGGACGAGCCACACATGAACCCTTTCAATTTTAAAGACAAGCCCGCCATTCTTCCAAATAGAAAAAATCGATAGGCGCGATGGACTTTTTGGTTGGAGCTAAGTTTCACATACCGTGGAATCACGCCCCCAGCAGCCGGTTGACGCGGCGCATCACTTCGAACGCGTCGGCGACGTAGAGCACGTCGGCTTTGCCGCGCGCCCAGCCGCAGTTGGCGTCCAGGTTGATGGCGCGGCGCTGGTTGACAAAGCGCCAACCCACCACGTGCGGCTCCTCGCCGTGGCAACACGTGGAAAGACCCTTGGGATGGCGCGGTGTCGAGCCGGTCTGGCCCACCTGGTTCAGGTGCGTCATGAAGCGCAGCACCGCCTCGCCCTCGCCGCTCAGGTCCACCAGCGACTTGCTGCCGCCCAGGGATGCCTGGGCCGCGCGCAGGAATCCCAGGATCAGGGTCTCCGCCTCGGCCGCATGCACGGCTCCGTCGGATTGCTTCTTGGTCCAGCCCGCGCCCGCCACAAACAGCAGCTTGGCGTCGGGACGAATGGTTTGCTCGTCGGCCTTGGGGGCCCGCACGCCGGTGACCGTGGTGCGCGTCTCGGGCACGGCGACCGCCACGGGTTCCACGCTGGCTGTTCCCGCGGGCCCGCTCCACGGGGCGAAGCAGCCGGAATCGAGCAGGATCACCCAAGGCCGCTCCCGGCGCGAAAGCACCGCTTCCATGCGCTGCCGGTAGAACCAGCGGGTGACCGCCGGAGCTCCATTCTCCACCGCCAGGCCGGTAGCGTGGGTATCCACGCGGCCGCCCAGGCGATACGCCACGCCGGGGAGCGCGCGCGCCCATCGCGAAGTCGAAGGGGCCATCGCGATGGCCGCGCCGGCCGTGCGGCAAAGCGCTTCGGCGGCGGCGGTGTCGGTCGAGTAGCGTGGTTGCGCGAACGCCTCGCCGGTAACCGCCAGGAATCGCGTGGCGCCGCAGGCGGCGATCTGGCTGGCGGCGGCGTCCACGCGCGCGCCCACCAGCCCGACGGTCAACGGGCCGCCCAGCGCCAGCGCGGCCGTCAGACACTCGAGCGCCGGTTTGGCCAATGCGCCATCGGGTTCCGTATGCGCCAGAAGCAGTATGGTTTCCACGTTACTCCTCCGCCATCCAGGCGACGATTTCGCGG
Source organism: Bryobacteraceae bacterium (assembly GCA_049516835.1). Classification (GTDB taxonomy): domain Bacteria; phylum Acidobacteriota; class Terriglobia; order Bryobacterales; family Bryobacteraceae; genus Fen-178. The sequence goes on from JBEKSR010000115.1 coordinate 15,323, forward strand.
GCAATCTCTTGGGCCGGAGTGTCCTTTACGATGCGCGTCTCCCTCTGCTGTTTGGGCAGGCTCACCGAGTGAAAGGACAGGCCGGTGTTGGGGATCGGCGCGGCCTTGGCGCGCTGCAGCGCGGGCATGATGGCGCGCATGTTGGCCATCCCGATCTGCGGATTGTTGCGCGGCTCGGGCAAGTTGCCGGTGGCCCAACCCAGCACCGCCGGCGGCGCGGCGCACACCGAAACCTGGTGCCGGCCGCCTTCGATGCGCTCCAGGATCTCCAGGCCGCCGTCTTCGCGAACGGTCACCTGATCGACGCCCTGAAACTGCTCGGCGATCCCCAGGCGCTCACCCACCATCTGCAACGTCGAGCAGGCGCCGCGCGAAGCCGATTCCCATCCGCCGAACACCAGCAGCTTCGCGCCGTCCAGTCCCGGAATGGCCGCGATGGCGGCCGCCAGCGCCGCCGCCGTCTCGAAGGAATCGGTGAAACCCGAAGCCGGTCCATCCAGCGCCACCAGCTCGAAGGGAACCTTCTGCGCCACCGTCATCATCACCTGCTGAAGCTTGGCTTTGGGGCCGAGACTGACCAGCCAGACCTTGCTCCCCGGCGTCGAGCGCGCCAGGTGCGCCGCTTCGAACAGGGCATGTCCGGCCCACGGGTCCAGCACGGCCGGCAGCATCATTTCATTCTTGAGGGACGGGCCTGAAGGGCCGATGACCGGCTCCAGAGTTTGCAGCGGGTCGGGGACAATGCCTCCACAGACCGCAATTTGGAATGGAGTGCTCATGTCGAATTCAGTGGTCGCGGAGAGTGGCGCCTTCCCTAATGGGTCCTGCGCGACGAGTACTTGTTCAGCACGGCCAGCAGCTTGGCGGCCATCGCCGGTGGTTTTGCGCCGCTGCCGAGAATCTGCTTGCTCTCCCAGCGCTGGCCATACATCGCCTGGTTCTCGTCGATGTCGTTGCGCAGCGTGGCGCCGTCCAGCGAGATGCCGGCGAAGACGCCGCGTGAACGGGACCACGAGAGAATCTCGGCGTTCATCAGGGCGTCCGTCTGGGCAGTGGCGTTGCGGCCCACCGGACCGGCGGCCGCCGTGGCATCCGCCCCGATGGTGAACTTGCTGGTGGTGAGATGCTTCATTCCACCCTCGTTCATGACTAGCAGGACTACATCCGTCGAGGAGACGCCAATCTGGAAGCCGACGCTGCCGCCTTCAATGCGAATGGCGGCCGGCGGTCCCCAACCCGGTTCATTGGGGTTGCGGCAAATAGAGAAGCCGCGCCCGTACTTCCCGCCGAAGCCGAACGCAGCCTTCTTCAAGCCGGGCACCAGCACGATGCAGTAGGACTTATCCAGCAAGTCCTGCGGAATCGATTTGTCCGGCGCCCCCATGATTTCGGAAAACAGGGTGGCCGCATCGTCCAGCCTCCCGGCCGTCTTACTCTTTTCGTCCTTCGCGGCCAGCGGCGCGCATCCCAGCGCGATTGCAAGTGTCAGTGTGATCCAGCGCATAAGAATATCGTAGCGCGGCCGGGGCACGGCCGGGCGTGCCCGGCGAAGATGGAGACACTTGTCCTGAGCGGAAGGGGTGAAAGAGGCTCGTTGCGGCGGCCGGGGGCTTCGGACTTTCGCCGTGCGTGCCCGGCCGCCAATGGTTGGAGCCGCATCTTCGAAGACAGCGGAAGCGCTGGATGGCGCTTCATACCAACTCGATAGCGTGCTCGCTGAAGCTGTTGGGGCTGGTGTCGGTGTGTGACCCAAAGGGTTCGCCCGGCCTCGCCCCCCAGTGTTTCAGGACTAGTCCCAAGATTTCCCCGCCGTCCACCCATCCCCGATTCCCGGGGGTGGATGCCGTTCGGCCGTTCACGGGCCTACGGAGAACTCAGTACCACCTCAAAAGCAACGCTTCCAGGCCTGGAAGAGAACTGTTGGGCCTGCGGCAGTGGCGGCGCAGACCTGTATCCAATTGGAGAATAGCAGGCGAGGGGCGATGGGCCGGGGGGCAAGAAGGAGCGGGGCGGCTGTAAGTCACTGATAAGGAGGGGTAAAAATATTTCGCGATTTTCTGTGACCGGGAATCGGGCAATGGGCGGAAACGCGGGGTGGGGTTCTTTAGATCGCCGTATCCGCACGACGTGGCGAAAGTCCGGAACGGGGACGAACCCGCCATGTGGTTCTCAGGATGCCGGAGCATTTATGGGCCGAACCCGGACGAGACATTCGCTCAGGATGAGCTACTATCTGGACGTAGGCAGCGGGACGGGCCGCGGAAGCTCAAGGATGGGCGCCTTATCTCCTTGGCCAAGGTTGCTCCGGCTCAACATGTTCGGGAAGTGGACGGTCCCTACGCGGTTGGGGTTCAGGAGGTCCGAATGGACCTGGACTCGGCGGCCGTTCGGGGCGCGGCGGTGGTTCCGGGCGTGGCGGCGTTGGCTCCGGGCGCGGTGGCGTTGGCCTGGAGCGGGCATCATGTAGTGGCAATGTTGTGCTCCTCTGGAATAAAGAAAGAACCGGGTGGCAGTTCTCGCCTCACTTCAATCTCGCATATCTTCTTTACGCGCTTGCTTTCGCGGGTCTCAGGTGTTTTCCCAACGAGGGTCCTCTCTCGTTGAAGCGTCTTTCTGAATTCGGATTGCAGTCCGGAATCATATTTCTGCCTCTGCTCGATGAGGCACTTAATTTCCATTAGGTCGTATTCAAGCATGCGATATCCGGACAGCACGCTCTCATATTCCTTGATTCGTTTTGCAAGGCCCAGGAGCGGCTTAAGGATAGCCGCGGCGGCCGCGACGATGCCGAGACACTGCCAAGCGATCTTGCCGTATGTGGTGTCCCAAAACCAAAGTCCAGCCACGGCAGACGAGGGGGCTGCCACGGCTAAGACTAGCTCGATCCCGAAGTTTATAATGGCCCCCAGAATTTGGACCACGCAATAAGTTAATTTCGGACTCGGCGGTCGCGAGGGAGAAGGGCGATGACGACGACGCGAAAGCAGTATACGCCGAGGTTCAAGGCGAAGGTGGC
>JBEKSR010000116.1:0-17962 GCA_049516835.1 Bryobacteraceae bacterium
AGTTTCGATCTGCTGCCGGGCCTTCACCCTCCCGGCAACGTCAGGTTCGAACGAAAAAAGAATACTGCTTTCCGACGTTCGCCGCGAGCCCTCACTCAGAACATTGGCCGGTTATTTTGCCCGACCCTGAGAAGTGGCCTCCAAACAATTCCAGCTTCAGGCGAAAAGGAGGCGCCCCTTGGGCTCCGGCACGGGACGACCGAGTTCACGAGCCGTCTCCAGCCACTCGGAGATGACGATCTCCGCGTTCGCGAGTGCTTCCTGCCTGCTGGGACCGTCCGCGACGCAACCCGGTAATTCCGGCACTTCCGCGATAAACGCCCCGTCATCATCGCTCCAGTACAGGATAATCTCGTATTTCGTCATTGAGCCCCTTCCGCTAGTTTATACCGAACGATCACAGCCCGAACTTGCTTGACCTGGTACGGCTTTGCCAGCGGGCCGCGTGGTTGAAGATTGAGGATTTCCACGACGTCAGGTTTGGTAAAGATATGATGACTGCCCTTCACGCGCTCGACAAAGCCGAGAGCAGTCAGAAGCGATCGCAAATCGTCGAAACGGATGTTGGCGTCCGCAGTACCGTGAAGAACCTGAGTCAGAAGTTGCTTGCGCACAACCCTCATTATGGCGCTGTTCTAACGTGGTGATCCTCCACTTGGTCGTATCGGCGCACGCAACTCATCATTGCGGCTTTCTTCGCGGTGGGCGCAATAGCCTGGCCGGCAGCTTCGAAAGGTAGGTCAGCCTCTCGATGGCCGGCAACCACCGGCGCACTGTCCGCCCATGCAAGATGAGGCTGCCGGCCACCAGCGCCGGATGCGGAATCGTGGTGCAGCAGCGCGAACAGATATCGATTTCGCCGGCCCGGCCGGCCGCGTGGAGGCGGCGCTGGGGCTGAAGCCCTTCGGCCAATACGCCTTCCTTCTGTTCAGCGCGGGCCTGCTCAATGTGTCGGTTTTCGCGGCCTGTATCCTGCCCCTTTCCACGGCCTACTCGGTATACGAGGGGCTGGGTTTCGAGGCGGGGGTAAACAAGCGGATGCGCGAGGCCCCGGTCTTCTATTTCCTCTACACGCTGCTGATCGTGGTGGGCGCCGGCGTAGTTCTCATCCCGGGCTTCCCGCTGGTCCGCATGATTCTGCTCTCCCAGGTCCTGAACGGCGTGCTCCTGCCTTTCGTCCTGATCTTCATGATCCGCCTCATCAACCGGCCGGACCTCATGGGCGAGTGGGTCAACCCCTGCTGGTTCAACCAGGTTTCCTGGATCGCCGTGGTGGTGATGATTGGGTTGACGCTGGCGCTGGTGGGGATTACGGTGAGGGGGATGCCGCAGGGCAAATGCATCGGACGTCGTTTGTCCGGCTCGCCGAAAATGTGTCCAAGTGGATTGCGCGCAAGGAGGGCCGGGCCAGTATGATAGTGATTAAGGCCTTTAGTTTCAAACGTTTGCGTGGATTATCTAACATAAAGGACGTTATGTTGTACTAAACGAGGCAATGTTGACTTTTGTATGACTATAGCTTACAATAGTAGATTATGATGAACCAAGATGATGCTTACATGACACCTGAGCAGGTGGCAGAGAAGCTCCAGCTAGCTGTCGAGACCGTATATCGCTGGCTACGCAGCGGAAAGCTCCGGGGTTCGCGCATGAGTCCGAAGGCGTGGCGCGTTGCCGATCGCGATGTCCGTTCATTCATGACGCAGAACGTCTCGGAGTTGCTGTTCGAGGATTATCTCAGTCTGCACCAACTGGGTGTGCCAGACCATGAGCCACTCATTCGCGGAAAGAGCAGAAGAATTGATTACCGACTACCTTTCAAGAACCAGGCGCTTTGGTTCGAGGTGAAGGAATTTGCGGAGGCCCCGAACTGCCTTGACGGATCGGCCGAGACTTACGGGCTGATCCAGGATCCGCACATTGGGATTCGACGAAAGATCGACAAGGCCGCTGAGAAATTTCGGGAGTATCAAGGAGAGTGCTGTTCTCTCGTTCTTTATAACTCCACTCTCAACCTAAGCCTTATCTGCACTCCTGCAATGGTGCTCGCTGCGATGCTGGGAAACGCGTGGCTCGACAATTCGGGCGCCTGGATCTTGAAGGGTGGCGGAAGGCTACAGCCACAACTTAACACCCGAATCAGTGCGGTGATTGCCCTAGAACAACTTCAGGTCGGTCAGAAAGAATTTCGTATCGCGCTCACCGAAAAACAACGGAGTGAAAACCGGCGCTTTTCTGGGGAAGAGGCTTACGACCTTTTTAAAAGTCGGCTGGAGACGTACCAAAGAAGGGTGCTTCGGGTACTCGTTTACGAAAACCTACACGCTGCAAAAAGACTCCCTGAGGACATTTTCACTGGCCCGTTCGATGAGCGCTGGGGCCCTGTAGATAATCAGCGTATCAAGAAGCTCTACGTTGGATCGGAGCTAGCCAACTTGGAGGCCGAGGAACGCGCACTGAAGTTAGCCTAATTCCACACACGATCCTCGACGTGCTCGACCGGGATTGGGGGGGTGTTTTTTTGACGCCCAGGGTCTGGACCGTACGGGCCGAACCCATCTCGGCAACGGCCCTAACTTAACGGGGCACGCCGTAGCGCAGCAGGGCGCGCAGCTCATCACTCTGGCTTCCGCCGCGCCGGCCGCAGCAGTCTCCCCGGCAGCTTCGAAAGGTAGGTCAGCCTCTCGATCGCCGGCAACAGCCGCCGCACTGTCCGCCCGTGCAAAATGAGGCTGCCGGCCACCAGCGCCGGATGCGGAATCGTGGTGCAGCAGCGCGAACAGATATCGATTTCACCGGCCCGGCCGGCGGCATGCAGTCGGCGCATCTCCTGCATCGCTTCGGAATTCCAGATGTCCGCCAGCGGCTGCTCGCCGATTTTGCCCACGGGGGCGCCATCCAGCATGTAGCTCTGGCAGCAGGGGTACACGTCTCCGTTCTGCTTGACGTACATAGGCCCGCGCCACAGGTAGTGGCACGGGTGCTTCCAATCGCCGGCTGAGTGGCCGGCATCGGGACGCATCAGGTTGGTTTCGTCCTCCTTGATGCGGACCTGGTCTATGCCCGGCACGGCCTTCCAGAACCGGATGAAGTCGTCCACCTCGGCCGCATCACCCTCCATCACCACCATCTGCGCCACCACCTGGAGCCGCGACCCACGCTCGTGTTTCATGCGGGCGAAGCGGACGAAGTTGTCGCGCACCTTCTCGAACTTGGCGCCCTTGCGGTAGAACTCGAAGGTCTCCTTCTTCGCGCCATCGAAGCTCAGGGTGATTTGGTCCAGCGGCGAATCGAGAATCCGGCCGGCGCAGCGCTCGCCCAAAAACGTGCCGTTGGTCGAAAGCAGCGTCGAGATGCCGTGGCGGTGGCACAACTCGATGCGCTCGAAGATCTGCGGGTCCATGAAGGGCTCGCCCAGGCCGATCAGCATCATGTGCTCGGCGGAGTCTCCCGCTTCGCGCACCAGACGTTCGAAGACCTCATCCGTCATGTCGGCCTTGGGTTGCGGATGGGTTTCACGCGGGCACATGGGGCAGTAGAGATTGCACTTGGCGGTGGTTTCGACAATGTACTCGACGGGTAGCGCCCCGAGCCTCGCCCGGCGCGCGAGGTAGCCCCACAGAAGCCTTGCCCGGTTCCAGACCCTCATGCGTACCTTCATTGTAACGGGGGCCAGGGGCCGGGGGCCAGGGGGCGTTACGGCTTGTAGACGGTTCCGGCTTTCATGACGAAGCTGACGCGGCGCAGGGCCGAGATGTCGGCGGCGGGGTCGCCATCGACGGCAATGAGATCGGCGAACATGCCGGGTTTCACCTCTCCGATGTTCATGTGTAGAACGCGGCCGGCCACCGAGGTCGCAGACTTCAGCGCGTCCAGGCGGGACATGCCATAATCGACCATCAGCTCGATCTCTCGCGCGTTCTCTCCGTGGGGGAACACGCCAATGTCGCTGCCGCTGAGGATGGTCACACCGGCGGCGAGCGCGGCCTTGAAGCTGGCGCGCTTCTGCACGATGCCGGGCGGTTCGGGCTGCTGGCCCTTCTTCCATCCGGCGTACTGGGCGGTGGCGTCGCCGGCGGCCAGCGTGGGGCAGAGGGCCACGTGGCGCTCGACCATGAGCTTGAAGATTTCCGGCGTGCCGCCGTCTCCGTGCTCGATGGTTTCGGCTCCGGCCATGATGGCGCGGCGCATGCCTTCGGGCGTGGTGGTATGCACGGCCGCGGGCACGCCGGCGCTCCGGGCGGTCTCGACGGCCAGCTTCATCTCATCGAGCGAGAAGGTGGGATGCGCGCCTGGAAGCGGGCCCCAGCGGTAGTCGCCGTAGAGCTTGATCCAGTCGGCGCCGTGGCCGATCTGGTCGCGCACCACGCGGCTGAGCGAATCGACGCCATCCGCTTCTTCAGCGCCCTGCGGGACGCGCCATTCGAGCGAGAATCCCTTGGGGGCATAGCTGCCGGTGGCCACGATGGCGCGCGTGGAGGCGAGCAGGCGGGGACCGGGAACGATGCCCTGGTTGACCGCCTGCTTGAGCTCGACATCGGCGTAGCCGGTGCCCTCGGTGCCCAGGTCGCGCATGGTGGTGAAGCCGGCCATGAGCGTGGCAAGCAGGTGGTTGACGGCGCGCGCGGCGCGCAGAGCGAGGCCCTCATGCAAGACCTGGTCGTTCCAGACGGTCTCGTTGTAGGCATGTAACAGGATGTGCGAATGGCCCTCGACGAGGCCCGGCATCAGGGTGGCGCCCGGCAACTCGACGACCTTGGCGCCGGCGGCATCGACGCCGGCGGACGGCCCCGCGGCTGCGATGCGATCGCCGGCCACCCGCACGGCCCAACCTTCATGCATAACCTCACCGTCGAAGACGCGCGCCGGCTTCAGCAGCGTGGCGGCGGGCGCCTGCGCCTGGGCCGCGAGCGGAGCCAGGGCGAGCAGGAGACAAATGGAAAGGGAACGGTGTACCGACATGGGGTGATTATAAGCCGGTTTACGGCTGGCGGCGCGGCGCTCGGAACCGGGGGGCTAGTGAAAACGCGAGAACCACTTTCTCTTCTTGACCGCCATCTCAGTGAACGGAAGGTCCGCGCCGGTCAGAGCAGCGCGGGGGTTGTCCTCCAGCAGAAGTCGCGCCGTCTCTTCCCCGTAGTGTCTGGCGGTGTAGCGCTTTTTCAGACGGCGTTGTCCGACTGGTGTATATTTAGGTTAGATTGCGGAAGAGCGGAGTTCCGGCGTTGGCGCTTGCGCTACTGGCGCAGGCCGCGTTTGCCGCCCCAAGAGTAATTGCGGTGGACGTGGATGGCATGGTGCACCCCATCACCGCGGAAATCATCGGCAGCGCCATTGCACAAGCCAAGGAGGAGAACGCGTCGCTGCTCCTGATCCGCCTCAACACGCCCGGCGGGCTGATGGATGCGATGCGCGAGATTATCGAGAAGATCGTCTCCTCGCCCGTCCCGGTCGTGACGTATGTCGCGCCCAGCGGAGGACGCGCGGCTTCCGCGGGTTTCTTCATTCTGGAGTCCGGCGACGTGGCGGCCATGGCCCCCGGAACCAACACCGGCGCGGCGCACCCCGTGCTGATGGGCGGCGAAATGGACGCCGTCATGAAACAGAAAGTGGAGAACGACGCCGCCGCCTACCTGCGCAGCATCTGCGCCAAGCGCGGGCGCAACAGCGCGCTGGCGGAAACCACCGTCCGCGAAAGCAAGTCTTTCACCGAGCGCGAGGCGCTGGAACAGCACCTGGCCGATCTCATCGCGCCCAACGAGCAGGCCCTGCTTTCCGCCCTGAATGGCCGCGTCGTCACGCGCTTCGACGGCAGCACGCAGACGCTCGACACCGCCGGGGCGGTCATCGAGGTCTATCAAAAGTCGCTCCGCCAGTCGATCATCGCCGCCATCGCGGATCCGAATATCGCCTTGGTGCTGCTGGTGATCGGCGCGCTGGGCCTGTATGTCGAGTTCTCTTCGCCGGGGCTGATCGCTCCGGGCGTGATTGGAGCCATTCTCGTGTTGTTGGGACTTTCCGCCATATCGGTGCTGCCCATCAACTGGCTGGGGGCGGCCCTCATGCTGCTGGCCTTCGCCCTGTTCGTGCTGGAGGCCAAGTTGGCGTCGCACGGGATTCTGGGCGTGGGAGGGGCGGTGGCCATGGTGCTGGGGGCCGTGATGCTCATCAACAGCCCGTTTCCCGAAATGCGCATTCATTGGAGCACGGCCATCGCCCTGGCGCTGCCCTTCTCCGTCATCACCGTTTTGCTGCTTTCGCTGGTGGTGCGCGCGCGGCGCCTGAAAGTGGAGACCGGCTCCGCGGGCATGGTGGGCGAGACCGGCGCCGCTATCACCGACCTGGCGCCGGAGGGCAAGGTGTTTGTTCACGGCGAGTATTGGGACGCGGTGTCGTCCCGGCCGGTGGCCGCCGGGACGCGCGTCCAGGTCAAGGCCATCGACAAATTGAAGCTCACGGTAGAACCCTTTCCGGACTAAAAGGAGACTGAAATGATCGATATCACCACCGTTGGCGTGATAATCGTGGTGCTGTACCTGCTGACTTCCATCAAGATTCTGCGGGAATACGAGCGCGGCGTAATCTTCCGGCTCGGCCGCGTGCTGCCGCAGCCAAAAGGTCCCGGCATTATCCTGGTGTTCGCGCCCATCGACCGCATCGTGCGCGTTTCGCTCCGCATCGAAACCCTCGAGGTGCCGTCGCAGGACGTGGTGACGCGCGACAACGTCACGGTGAAGGTGAACGCCGTGATCTACTTCCGGGTCATCGACCCGCGGCTGGCCATCCTGGAGGTTTCGAATTTCCTCTACGCCACCTCGCAGCTCGCCCAAACCACGCTGCGCAGCGTGCTGGGCGAAGTGGACCTCGACACCTTGCTCAGCCAGCGCGAAAAACTCAACGTGCGGCTGCAATCCATTCTGGACCAGCACACCTCGCCCTGGGGCGTGAAGGTGACCATGGTGGAAGTGAAGCAGGTGGATCTCGCCGAATCGATGATCCGGGTCATCGCGCGCCAGGCCGAGGCCGAACGCGAGCGGCGCGCCAAGATCATCCATGCGGAAGGCGAGTACATCGCCGCCGAGAAGCTGGCCATGGCCGCGGAAGTGATGCAGAAGCAGCCGGCGGCGCTTCAATTGCGGTATCTCCAGACGCTGGTCGAGATCGGCACGGAGAAGAACACCACCATCGTTTTCCCGCTGCCGCTGGATATAATTACGTCGTTGGGGCGCGCCCTGGACCGCGTAGGCACTATCCCAGTCGCGGGCCCAACTCAGCCGTAAGCCATGAGGAACAGCGAAACCGGCGAATTCGAACTGTTGGTGGGCAACCGGCAACTGCTGAGCGGCTTCTTCATTGTGGTGCTGCTGTTCGCCGTGGCGTTCTCCATGGGCTATATCGTGGGGCGGAACTCCTCGCCTTCGGCCAAATTGCAGACCGAGACGGCTTCCTCGGCGGGCGCCGCGTCGCAGACGCCGGAGACCCGGCCGCAGCCGGTTTCACAGGCTCCGGCGGCGGCAGGCGAGGCGCCGGGCGCAGCACCTTCGGGCCCAGGGGGCACCCCGGCTGATGCCGCACGGGGCGCGCCGCCGCCCGCCGACACTCCTCCGCAACCTTCCACGCAGCCCGAGCGCGGGGGGGGGAGCCCCTCGGGCCCGGCTGCGCCACCGGCGGCCCCGCCCGCCGCGGCAAGCGCCGCGCCACCGGGCCCAGAGGGCGCCCCAACCGAAGCGGCGCCTGGGTCGTATTGGCAGATTCTGGCAACCGCCAGCCAGACCTCCGCCGATGCCATGCGTCAGACCATGAAGGACAAGGGCTTCCCGGCGTCTTTGCAGCCCGGCCCCAACAACCTGATCCGCGTGCTGATCGGGCCTTACACCGATAAGCAGTCGCTGGGCCGCGCCAAAACGGAACTGGAAAACGCCGGCGTCCATCCGGTCCTGATGAAGTAGCGTGGGCGACTCCCTGGTGCAACTCGGCGCGGGTTTGAGACCCCGGCTTCCGGCGTGGGCGCGCAAGAGCCGCACCGATTTCGAATCGCTCAACCGGGTCAAGCGCGGGCTGCGCCTCCTGAACCTCCATACCGTGTGTGAATCGGCGCGCTGCCCCAACATCCACGAGTGCTTCCACCGCGGCGCCGCCACGTTCCTGATTCTGGGCGAGCGCTGCACGCGCGGCTGCGGATTCTGCTCGGTGCCCAAGGGTAACCCGGCCAGGCACGATATGCGCCTCGACGCCACGGAGCCCGCCAACGTGGCCCGCATGGCCGCCGAAATGAAACTGCGCTACGTGGTGATCACCAGCGTGAACCGCGACGACTTGCTGGACGGCGGATCGCGCCATTTCGCCGCCACCGTGCGGGAAGTGCGGCGCGCGCTCCCGGAAGCGCGGGTGGAGGTGTTGACGCCCGATTTCTGCGGCGACCACGCCGCCATCGCCCGCGTGCTGGATGCCGGGCCGCACGTCTTCAACCACAACCTCGAGACGGTTCCGCGGCTTTACCGCCGCGTGCGCCCGCAGGCCGATTACCGGCAGTCGCTCGAGGTGCTGGCGTTCGCACGGCGCTATGCGGAAAGCATGCTCGCCAAGTCGGGCTTCATGCTCGGGCTGGGCGAAACCGAGGAAGAGGTTCGGGCGCTGCTGCGCGATCTGCGCGCGGCGGGCGTCGATGTGGCCACCATCGGGCAATACCTCCAGCCCACCCGCCGCAACCTGCCGGTGGCCGCATTCATCGAGCCGCGCCAATTCGACGCCTATCGCGACTACGGCATGGCGCTGGGTTTCCGCATGGTGTTCAGCGGTCCGCTGGTCCGCAGCTCCTATATGGCCGATGCGGTGACCGATGAGGCGGTGCGCGACGAGTCGCGCCGGCCGTCGTGCTGAACTGGCTGCTGGCACTACTCTCCGCGGCGCTCCTGGTCCTCTGCTTTCCGCGATTCCAGATCGCGTGGCTGGCGCCGGTGGCGCTCACGCCCCTGCTGATCGCCCTGGCGCGCGAACCGCGGCCCCTCCGGCGTTTCCTGCTGGGCTGGGCGTCCGGCGTGGTCTACTGGTTCGGCGTCTGCTACTGGATCCAGTTCGTGCTCTCGTTCCATGGCGGCCTCGGCAACCTGGCCGGCTGGGCCGTGTTCCTGCTGTTCTCGTTCGTCAAGGCGCTGCACATGGGCGTATTCGCCTGGCTGGCGGGAATCCTGATCCGCCGCTGGTGGGCCGTGCCGGCGGTGGCGGCGCTGTGGGTGGCAATTGAAGCCACGCACGGATCTCTGGGCTTCGCGTGGCTGGCGCTCGGCAATGCCGGGATAAATATGGAGCTGCCCATGCGGCTGGCGCCCGTCACCGGCGTGTACGGGCTTTCGTTCGTCTTCATGACGATGGCCGCTGCGCTGGCGCTGGCTTGCCTGCGGCGCTCGCGTCTGGAACTGCTGTGGCTGATCCTGCTGCCCTTCCTGATCTTCCTGCCGTCCCTGCCGCCCGCCCAGCGCGGCCGTGAGACCGCGCTGCTGACGCAGCCCAACATCTCCGAAACCGAGGACTGGACACCCGAATCCATCGACCAGATGCAGCGCCGACAGGTGGCCCTCACCATGCGCGGCGTGCTGGTGGAAACCAAGCAGCCGCCCTCGATGGTGGTTTGGCCGGAAGTCCCCGCGCCGCTCTATTACGAGGAAGACCCGCGCTTCCGGAGCTACGCCGACGACCTGGCGCGCGCCACGCAAGCGTCTCTGCTGATTGGCCTGGTGGCGCACACCGCAGGCGGCGCGCCGCTCAACTCGGCCGCGTTGATCTCGCCCGCGGGCGGATTGGTGAGCCGTTACGACAAGGTGAACCTGGTCCCATTCGGCGAATATGTTCCGTGGCCGCTCGGCCCCATCGCCAACAAGATTTCGACCGAGCTCGGCGACTTCGCGGCGGGCAAGCACGTAGTGGTCTCTCCCGTGGGCGATCACAAGATCGGCACATTCATCTGTTACGAATCGGTGCTGCCCAATTTCGTGCGCCAGTTCGCGGCCGGCGGCGCCGAAGTGCTCGTCAACATTTCCAACGACGGCTGGTTCGGCAAGAGCGCCGCGCGCTACCAGCACCTGGAAATGGTGCGCATGCGCGCGGCCGAGAACCGCCGCTGGATTCTGCGTTCCACCAACGACGGCATCACCGCGACCATCGATTCCGCCGGCCGCTTGCGGGGAACGCTGCCGTTGTACACGGAGGCCACGTCCTATACGGGGTTCACGTACATTTCCGAGCGGACGCCGTACACGCGATACGGGAATTGGTTCGTGGCGCTGTGCGCGCTGATGGCGGCGATGGGTTTGCTGGGGGAGCGGATGCTGTGAGCGGAGCGCGGGACTATGTCTTGCCAAGACGCCGGTAGTGCTTGTCATCCGTGAACAAGTTCAGAGTCCCACAGGCCGGACACCGGTACGCCGGAAGAAAAGAAAGCAGGCGGACGAGTTTGTGGCCGCACAAAAGCCGATCCGATGGGTGCCCCGAGCCGCAGCGTATACATACATTAGTCCAGCAGCCGCTGTCGATGTGAGCGGGTGGATTGCCAAAGTAGAGGGCCCAGCCATAGAAACTCAGCCGGGTGCCCAGGAAGCGGTCCAACAACCGAAGAATATAGGTGGCGAAAAGCAGAGAAGTCTCTGTCCCCCCTCCAAGGAGCCACAATCGCCGGGGGGGACGTGTGCGGCAGTTGTTTCGGTTGAGAAATGAGAACGACGAACATAGCGGACGGGTGGCCACGTGTTTTAGCTTGGTCGTACGCTCAATCATCGATGCGAGATCGCGCGCGGTAGTGAAGCGGTTGAGGTGACCGCCACCGCGGGCCAGCCATCGATAGAGCCAATCCGACAGCGTGTTGGAGTCCGGAACCGCCACGTATAGAGCCCCGCTCGATTTGACGACCCGGCCTATCTCTTCCAACGCACCCGCAAGATTGTGAAAGTGCTCCAAACTGTGGTTGGAAATCACGACGTCAAAATGACTCGCTGGGAATGGGAGCTTGGCTGCGTCCGCTTGGGCGAAATTGGTGGAGTGAACGTCGGGACGTTTCACGTCAACCCGGACGACGGCAAAGGAACCGTCGTCCAAAAGGAAGCTGCCCGCTCCACACCCGAGGTCGAGGATTGCGGCTCCGGGTGCAATGGTTGTCAAAAGCTCGTTCACATCGCGTATGCCAGACCTTCAGCCGTGCCGGATCACCAGCACATCGCCATCCTTGACGATGTACTCTTTCCCTTCCAGCTTGAGCAACCCCTTTTCCCGCGCGCCCGCGTAGCCGCCCAGATCCACCAGCGATTTCCAGTTCACCACTTCGGCGCGGATGAATTTCTTTTCGAAATCCGTGTGAATCGTGCCGGCGGCCTTCAGCGCGGTGCTGTGAATCGGGATGGTCCAGGCGCGCACTTCGGTTTCGCCGGCCGTCAGGAAGCTCATCAGGCCCAACAGCGAATAGGTGGCCGAGATCAGCCGCTCCAGCGCGGATTCCCGCAACCCGAAGCTCGCCAGGTACTCGCGCTGCTCTTCCGCCGGCAATTCGGCCAGCTCCGCTTCGATCTTGCCGCACACCGCCGTCGCCGAGACTTGCTTGCGGCCAGCCAGCACGCCTTCGCGATATTCGCGCTCGCGCTGGTGCAGGTTGCCGGCTTCGCTCTCGCCAAGGTTCAGCACGTAGAGCATGGGCTTCTGCGAGAGGAACTGAAAGCCGCGCATGCGCTTCTCCTCCTCTGCGTCGATCTCCAGTTGCCGTAGCGGGTGGTTCTGTTCCAGAGCGGCCTGGCATTTTTCGAGGAGCTCGAATTCGCGGTCCAGGTCGGCGCTCTTGATCTTCTTGCGGTCCTTTTCCAGGCGCTCGAGACGCTTTTCGACCACCACCAGGTCGCTGAGGATCAATTCCATCTCCACGTCTTCCAGGTCGCGCACCGGATCGAGCGACCCCTTCTCGTGCGGGACGGTGGCGTCCTCGAACAGGCGCAGCACGTGGGCGAAGGCGTCCACCACCCGCAGGCTGGCCAGGTAGCTGGGATCGCGCAGGCTCTCCTTGGAGACGGACGGCATGTCCACGTACTCCACCGTCGCGTGCGTGACCTTGGGCGGCTCGAAGAGGCGCGCCAGCTCTTCGACACGCGCATCCGGCACTTGCGCCACGCCGGTGCGCACCGCCGTGGAGCCGATGCGGGTCTCCTGGTGGACTCCGGTGAGGATCGTGAACAGGGAAGTCTTGCCTGTCATGGGCAAGCCGATAATGGCGGTTCGCATATTTGGAATGATCTACAGGGGAACATCCACCTGGCTCAGGATTTCTTCAATGATGCGCTCGCCCAAGTCGGCGCGGCGCTGCACCAGGGTGGTGCGGGTATTGATGACCACGCGATGCGCGAACAGCGGCACGGCCAGCCGCTTCACGTCGTCGGGGATGGCGTAATCGCGGCCGTCGAGCAATGCCAGCGCCTGCGCCGCGCGGTAGAGCGCCTGCGAGCCGCGCGGGCTGACGCCCAGCGCCAGCGACTCGTGGTTGCGCGTTTTCTCGACGATGGCCAGCATGTAATCCACCAGCGCCTCCTCGACGGTGACGCGGTGCACGGCCTCCTGGAGCCGCAGCACATCCTCCGCCAGCAGTCCCGACGCCGCGGCTTCCGGCAGCCCGCGTTCGGAGTTGCGCACGATCTGGCGCTCGCTGGCCAGGTCCGGGTAGCCGATGCGCAGCCGCATTAGAAAACGGTCGAGCTGCGATTCCGGCAGCGGGTAGGTGCCGTGGTGTTCCACGGGGTTCTGCGTGGCGATCACCATGAACGGCTGCGGCAGCGCGTGCGACTTCCCATCGATGCTGACCTGGCCTTCGTTCATGGCCTCGAGCAGCGCCGATTGCGTCTTGGGCGTGGTGCGGTTGATCTCGTCGGCCAGCAGGAAATTGCTGAAGATGGGTCCCGGCTTGAACTCGAAGGCTTCCGAATGGGTGTTATAGATGGTGACGCCGAGGACGTCGCTGGGAAGCATGTCGCTGGTGAATTGCAGCCGGTGGAAGCGGCACGAAACCGCGCGCGCCAGCGCCTGTGCCAGCGTGGTCTTGCCGACGCCGGGCACGTCTTCGATGAGCAGATGGCCGCGCGCCAGCAGGCAGACCACGGAGAGCCGGACCACTTCCGGTTTGCCGCGAATGGTCCTCCCGAGGGCCGTCTCCAACCCGGCCAGCCTGGCGAGGATTTCGGGCGAGAATCCAACCGGCGGGGCGACCATTGATTCCCGCTGGGACATTACAGGTTCATGATACTAAAGATTGGCGGGCCTCAGCCTTTTTGAGCGCGGGCGCGGAGCCGCGCGGAGCGGTGCGGTGGCGGCGTCTCGCATTTTCGGTTAAACTCGAATTCTGCCCGCCGTTCCAGGGCGCGTAGCTCAGTTGGTTAGAGCGCCTGCTTCACACGCAGGAGGTCACAGGTTCGAGTCCTGTCGCGCCCACCATTTTTTGGGCTCTACGCTAGAAACGTGGGGATAACGCGCGCAGCGCGCTCGCATCCGGTCTGTGGCTGTGGCATCATGGGCATTCTGCTCATGACCACGCAGGAAGTAATCGCTCTGGCGAGTGCACATCTCGCGTCGCTCGCCGACCATACGTTCGACGTACTCACCATTACCAAGCCGGTTTCGCCGGACGCTGCTGTCAATCTGTCCGATATCATCTCGAAGCTGTCGCCACTGCTCGGCAACCTCATTGAGTTCAACACGGTTGAGTTTTTGAACAGCAAGGATGAGTTCGAGGGCTTTGGTCTGTGGAGGCGCCAAGATCCCGGCTTCCCGGACACAGTGTTCATGGGCACTGTGGAGCCAACGCCCGGATTCGAGATCAAGGCATGGTTCCCGTTGGCAACCGAGATCACCGCCCGCTTCAAGGACTCGCAGAATCACTTTACCGACGACAACACATATGTCGCCATGCTGGCGTGGCTGCCTGAATACGTGATCTACGGAAAGCCCCGCATCATTGATGTGTGCGTTGCGAGTGGGAAGTCTGTTGCCGAGGCGCGCGACAACCACTACCACAACCCGCCGGACTACCTCGTGCTGGAGCCAGAGGACACCAATGCCCGCACGCGAAACCTCCAGCAAACCAACACCAACGGTTTCAAGTTCCAGGGGTCACGTGCCCAGATGGAAGAGGCTACGAGGATTGTGGAATCCTGGGGGACTGGTGGGCGCGTGTATAAGCCAACCCGCGAGTATCAGGAACTGGTCCACCAACTTCGCGCGCGGTTCAATTATCGCGGTGATACGAACTACGCGAAAATGGACCGGATTGTGCATCCTGGCATCGAGGAGTTCAAGAAGAAAGTGGATGCGCGGACCGTCAATGGCCTATCTATCGCGCAGTGGAAACATCTGTTGGCTATCAAACACAAGAACAAGGCCAAGCTGGTGGAGAAAGAGTTGCGGCTCAAGAACGCGCTTGAGGCGCAGCTTGGAATCAAGGTGGACGACCTCGTCGATATTAGCTGAGGTACGGCTGGCAGGTGTCTGCCTTCACGCGCTCCACGCCGTAGTGGAAATAGGTTGGGTCGATTTCCGCAGAGTAGCACCGGCGCTTCGCTGAGTGTGCCGAAACGCACACTGAGAACAAGCCACCAAACGGCTCCCATACCACATCGCCTTCGTCGCTCGAAGCCTCAATGGTCATGCGCACAAGGTCAACCGGCTTCTGGTTCAGGTGAATTGCCCTGCCGCTGTTGCCGTTCAGTTTGACGCGCTCCGATCCGTGAAGCGGTGGACGATCCCAAACGTTCGTGAAGCCATGCGGACAATTAAACTTCGAGCGCATCCGCGCCCAGTCTTCTGCGGTAGCGGGCCGGACGCCATCCAGAGAGAAATAGGGCCGTCCCTCGGGCACACCGTGGAGGTTGGCGTATTCCTGCATCTTGGCGAACATCTCGGGTGGCGGGAAGTACCACAGGTGGTTTTGGTCGAGGTACTTTCTGACGGCCACATCCGCCACGCCGCATGCTTCATTCGCCTTGCGAAGCGCAAGGCCGGTTCGCTTCCATTCCTGCAATAGCCATTCCTTCAACGGCAAGCCTTGCGCGCACGCTCTTAGCACATATTGAACACAAACCTCGGTGACAACCGGGAAGCGTCGTATCTTTTGCGTGTTCACGTTCCCGGCGATGTGTGCTTTGCCCTTGTTCCAGACGTTCGCGTTCACGTACCGCCAGCCGTATTTCTCCAGCACCGGATGAACGGCAGCCCAGCCAACCTCGGAATTCCAGAACCAGAGCGTTGTCTGTGGCGTGGAGTGCCGCGCCCAAGCCGCGACGTGTGGTTCGTACCACTGCGGCAACCCGAGATGATCGGAGCTGTCGCCGTCGAAACCCAGCACGCCATATCCGCCATCCGAGACGATAACGGTTGGGCTTGGCCAGTTCCGATAGTGCTGGAGGCTGTCCCCAAGGTACAGGTGGACCAGATCGTTGTGCCACTCCGATTCAGAGGGCGCTTCGGCCCTCGCCACGACGCGCCCGCGCCCAACAGTGCTTGGGGCCTCGCGCTTTCTTGCCAGCATTGTTGCCGATTCGGTGATAGGTAGGTGTTCCACTGCCTTTGTTCGCCTTTTCTTCTCATCGGCAATCATAGCGCTTTTCAATAGGGCATTTCTGCCGGTACCGATTCTAGCGCAAAAGGCGCCTCATGCAGTAGGGTAGACCGGGGCGGCGCACTTCCCCTTGCCAGCCACCCTTGCTCTCCGCCACGCCCGCAGGAAGTTCCGCAGGTCAGCCCGATCCGGCGTGAGGCGTGGATCGTGCCAGTACTTCCGAGGGCCGGTGAAGATTTCATACCGCTCTCGGAGGAGCCAGGGCGCGTAGCTCAGTTGGTTAGAGCGCCTGCTTCACACGCAGGAGGTCACAGGTTCGAGTCCTGTCGCGCCCACCATTCTCATGGGCTTGCGAGGGCCTCAGACTGCTACGAGCGCTGAGTCTTGATACGCCGACCACCTGCTTCCGGACCAGTCGCCGGCCGAGGAAATCGGGGAGTTGTTGCGAACCATGTGGTGGCTCGTCACTTCGATGAGACTTCTTCGCGGATCAGTAACCGCGCTCTTTGTCCACCACGTTCACGAGCGGCAAGCCGTGCGCGTAACGGCGGATGTTCTCGGCCAGCAGCCCGATGTGACGGATCTGGCGTTCGGGCGAGTATCCACCGCTGTGTTGAGTGAATATCATGTTCGGGCAACCCCAGAGAACGCCAGTGGGCGGATACGGCTCGACCGGCCCTGGGTCCGATCCGGCGCCGGCGATGCGGCCTTCCTTCAAGGCGGCGGCGAGCGCATTCTCGTCCATCAGCGGTCCCCGCGACATGTTGATGAAGTACGCCGTCTTCTTCATTGCCCGGAACACCTTATCGCCGATCATCCCCCGGCTCACCGGTGTGGAGGGGCAGCAGCAGACCAGTACGTCCACCTGCGGGACCATCTCCATGAGCCACTCCGGCTCGCGCAGCGTGTCGACGAACACCGGTTTGGCCATAGGTTTGATATCCACGGCCAGAACCTTCATGTCGAAGCCGTATTTTGCGATCTTAGCCATGGCCTGCCCCAGGCCGCCCATGGCCACGACGCCCATGGTCTTGCCCCCCATCTCCACCAGATCCCGCGCGGGCTTCCACTCCTTCCTGTCGTACATCGGAATGTAATATCTCTGGAGCCCGCGCGTCAGGGCCAACAGCATCGCAAAGCATGTCTCTCCGAGGGCCGGCGCGTACATCCGCGCCATGTTTGTCATGGCACAAGGATGGACGACCAGCTCTGGAAACAGCTCCCTCTCCAGTCCGGCTTCCAGGTTCTGCACCCACTTCAAGTTCTTGGCCTTCGCCAGCGAGGCCGCGTTGAGCTGGCCGAAAACCACGTCGCACTCGGGCAGCAGCTTGCTCATTTCCTCCTGGTTGGCGGGCATGAAGATCTCGACGTTGTCCTTGCCCCCGGATTTGAGCTGTTCAAGCTCCGCCGGCGTGAAGCTGGCTGTGAGTCCGACACGTGTACACAAAATCCGGACCCTGGCGGGCGGCGGGTCGAATATCCTAATTCTGTCCGAGGTGTCCGCGGCAAGCAGGGCGGGCGCCGCCGGAGCCGCGGCTGCGGCTGCCAGGAACAACCTTCGAGATACCGAATTGTCGGTCATAATCTTCTCCTTCCGTTGACATCGGTCGCGGTTTCCGCGACTTCTCAAAGTAGCAATTCTGGGAATACGCTGTCGAGCGCCTGGCCCATAGCATCGGGCGACCCAGCTCACCTTACGTTCGGGAAATGGGGCCAGGACGCGACTGCGTCGAAGCGCTCGGCAATCGGGAGACTCCATCCATTGAACCAGCGCTCCACTCTCCTCTGCGATGCATGAACTGCAAGCGCGGATCCCAAGCGGCGAGTTGAGCTACATGGGGACTGCGGCCCGACCGGCGCACTGCCGGACGGGGAGTTCCACTGGCGCAAGGCGCAGAATCTGCACCGAGCCCGGCAGTTCGTGCGGGTCAGACTTCCGGCAGCGCGCGCGGGGGTGTCAAGCCCAGACAGCGTGTAGAATTCAAGGGAGAGGCTGCGCATGAGCAAACCGGACAAGACGTTGGACCGCTTCTGGGATATGCCCCAGCGGGACCTCCTGACCCTGCTTCAAGCAACTCCAGCCGGGCTGACCTCCGCCGAGGCCAAACAGCGCCTCCGTCTCCACGGCCCCAACAGCCTGGTAGCGGAGTCTCGCTTCGCTCCTCTGATCGGTTTTCTGGGCTTTTTTGCCAATCCCCTGGTCCTCATTCTGCTGGCGGCCAGCGCCATTTCCATCGTGCTGGGCGATCACGTTGGCGGCGCCATTATCATCGCCATAGTCCTGCTCAGCGTCGTCGTCAACTTCTATATGGAGTTTCAGGCTCGACATGCGGTGGAGGACATTCGCAAGCAGGTGGCTACCACCGCCGCCGTTCTGCGCGACGGCCG
>JBEKSR010000117.1:0-17940 GCA_049516835.1 Bryobacteraceae bacterium
TGCGTGACGGTCTGTTCCACGTGGTCGTCGAAGACCTTGAAGTGCTCCTTCTCGAGGCCGGTCACGGGGCGGTTCAACGGGTCGCACACGGTCACCGGAACCAGCACCAGGTTGGTATCGACGCGCAGAGTGGCGGCCGGCCGCTTCTGCTCCGGCGTACCGGGTTTGGGACGAGGCTGGATGTCAACCTGGCCGTGGAAGGCGAGCGGCGCTAATAACCCCAGCCCGAGCACCCACCCGACCAGCCGCCGCGAGCCTCTCATGGTCCCTCGGTCTGTATTGTATTACAATGAACTCTTGGCGGAGGTGGGTCTTCTCGAGTAGCAGTCGAGCCGCAGTCGCAAGCCACGGTACTTCTGTAGTCCGTGAAGCTTCTCATGCCCTTTTTTCCCTTTTCTTCCCCGGCGATTGCCGCGTCTGTGGCCGGCCTTTGGCTGGAGCGGCCCGCATCCCGGTCTGCCGCGAATGTTTGAAGGCGCCCGAGCCGCTGAGCGCGGAGTTTTTCTGCGTCTGTTGCAGGACCCCATTTCAGAATGCCTTTCCGCTGGACGCGGAAGGCCGCTGCGCTCTGTGCCGCTACGGCCTGCGGGGCTTCGACGCGGCTTACTGCTTCGGCGCCTATGAAGGCGTGCTGCGCGAACTGATCCACCTTTACAAGTACGGGCGCATCAAGACGCTGGCGGGCCCGCTCGGCGCCCTGTTGGCCGCCGCAGTGCCGCGGGATGAGCGGTTCGATGCCGTGACGCCGGTTCCGCTGCACTGGCGCCGGCAGTGGCAAAGGGGGTTCAATCAGGCGGAGTTGCTGGCGCGGACCATCGCGCGGCGCTGCGGCATTCCCGTCATCCATGCGCTGAAGCGGGTGCGGCCCACGGTGGCGCAAGCCGGCCTCAGCAACACCGGCCGCCGCCAGAACGTGGCAGCCGCTTTCCGCCCCCGGCGCGCTCCCTGGGCTCGGGCGGTGGAAGGCAAGCGCATCCTGCTCATCGACGACGTCATGACCACCGGTTCCACGGCGGCGGCATGTGCCCTGGCCCTCAAGCGGGCGGGCGCGGCCAAGGTCGCGCTCTTGACGGTGGCCCGCGTGGACCGCCGCGTGGGGGCATTCTGAATGGCCGGCGATCGACTGCAAAGACCCGTGCTGGTGCTCAACGCCAGCTATGAGCCGATCAACATCTGCGGCGCGCGCCGCGCCCTGGTGCTGGTGCTGAAGGGGGTGGCGTCGGCGGAGGAAGAATCCCTCAACGCGGTGCATTCGGCGCGGGCGGTGATTCGTCTGCCGTCCGTCATCCGGCTCCTGGAATACCGGCGCATCCCCCATCAGACGCGGGCGCTCTCCCGCAAGAACATTTTGATGCGCGACCGCTACACCTGCCAGTATTGCCATCGAACGCTGCCCTCGGGCGAGCTGACCCTCGATCACGTGGTCCCGCGGTCGCGCGCCGGCGAATCGGCCTGGGAGAACCTGGTGGCCTGCTGCCACCCGTGCAACAACCGCAAAGGCAGCCGGACTCCCGAGGAAGCCGGCATGAAACTGGTGCGGCAACCGCGGCCGTTCAGCCTGCACACCAGCCGTCACCTGATGCGCATGTTGGGCAAGAGCGACGCGCAGTGGCGGAAGTACCTGTTCTACTAGATTAAATTCGGGGACAGACGGAACGTTTTCCGGTTTCTGGCGCGAGCGGGGTCTTCGACGCCACCGGCGCTACCGCGGCGCGACGGCGGGGGTTCCCGGCGCTGCCAGCGGGCTGGGTAGATGGCGCTCGGTGTAATAGCCGGGATGCACGCGCTCCACGATCTGTGCTACCGAGCGGTCCAGCACACGGAAGTAGGGTTGGGGATTCAGACCGATCCAGAAGGCCCACACCAACAGCGGCGCGAAGACCGCGATTTCACGCCAGCTCAGGTCTTTCAGCCCCCGGTTCTTCTCCTTCAGATCGCCGAGCATGGTCCGCTGGAACAGCCACAGCAGGTAGGCCGCGCCCAGGGCGATGCCCACTACCGCCCAGAATGCCCAGTTGAGGGAAACCTGGTAAACGCCGCCCAGGATGGTGATTTCACCGATGAACCCGTTCAACGGCGGCATCCCCATGGAACTGAGCGCCGCCAGGCCGAACACCACCGTGAATACCGGCATCACTTTCAGCAGCCCGCCGTACTCGGAAATCTCGCGCGTGTGGCGGCGTTCGTAGACAATGCCCACGATCAAGAAGAGCATGCCGGTGGAGATGCCGTGGTTGATCTGCTGAATGATGGAGCCTGAGATTCCGGCGGGGTTGAGGGCGAAAATCCCCAGCGTGCAGAAGCCCAGGTGGCTCACCGAGGAGTAGGCCACCAGCTTTTTCCAGTCCTTCTGCATGAGACAAGCCAGCGCGCCGTAGACGATTCCGATGATGGAAAGAACCGCCATCACGGTGACGATGGTGTGGTCCTTGGCGGCATCCGGCAGCAGCGGCACCGAGAAGCGCAGGAAACCGTACGTCCCCATTTTCAGCAGAACGCTGGCCAGAATCACCGACCCGGCGGTGGGCGCCTCGACGTGCGCATCCGGCAGCCAGGTGTGGAACGGGAACATCGGCACCTTCACCGCGAAGCCCACGAAGAAGGCCCAGAAAACCCACCATTGGACGCCGGCGGAGACCTGGGTGCGCATCAGGTCGGCGATATCGAAGCTGTATACCTGGAACTGCATGTAGTGCTGGAAGTACAGCGTGAGGATGCCCAGAAACATCAGGACCGAGCCGATGAGGGTATAAATGATGAACTTGATGGCCGCATACACCTTCCGCGGGCCGCCCCAGATGGCGATGATGAAGTACATGGGCACCAGCACGGTTTCCCAGAAGATGAAGAACAGCAGGAAATCGAGCGCCATGAAAACGCCCAGCATGGCGGTCTGCAGCAGCAGGAAGAAGCAGTAATACTCCTTGAGCCGTTCGTGGATGGCGTTCCAGCTCGAGAGGATGGCGAGGAAGCCGAGCAGGGTGGTGAGCATCACCAGCAGCAATCCGAGCCCGTCGATGCCGATGTGATAGGTAGCGCCCAAAGTGGGAATCCAGGGGGCCTTCTCGACGAACTGAAAGTCTTTCGTGCGGTCGAAGTTGAAAACGAGCGGGAGGGAAACCAGAAAGCCCACGAAAGAGGCCGCGTTGGCCCACAGCTTGATGGCGCGCGCATTCGACGAGGGAATGAACAGCAGCAGCAAGAGGCCAACCAAGGGCGTGAACAGGACAATCGAGAGGATGTGGTCCATAGACGGCTACAGAATAGTTCCTCATGTTAACACCACGTGCGTCTTTTTTGCCGCCTGACACGTATACCCGAGTGCAGTTATGATTGACCAAGCTGCCAACTTCGAGGACGTGCCCGTGGCGGAACCCGACGAGATCGCTCGGCTGCGGCGCCGCGACTCCGCCGCTCTGGCGTGTGTCGTGGGCCAGTACCAGCATCGTCTTTACCGTTACTTGAGGCGGCTGGTGAGGGAACCGGCCGCCGCCGATGACCTGTTCCAGCAGACCTGGCTTAGCGTAGTGCGCCAGATCGGCCGCTACGATTCGCGCCGCAGCTTCGATACCTGGCTGTTCGCCATCGCCCACAACGCCGCCATGGATCTGCTGCGGCGCAAGACCGGTGAAAGCCTCGAAGAATCCGGGCACGAACTCGCCGCCGCGGAGCCGGACGCTCTCTCGGCCGCCATGGCTTCCGAGCGCACGGCCATCCTGGCCTCGGAAATGGCGGGACTTTCCGCACCGTGCCGGGAAGTCCTCACGCTACGGTTTGAAGAAGGCATGAAGCTGGAAGAGATCGCCGAAGTGACCCGCGCGCCGCTTTCCACCGTGAAAAGCCGCGTGCAGCGCGCGCTCGAAACCTTGAGGGAGAAGATGACCGCGCGCTATCGCAAGGAAGACTTAATATGACCACGCATGAGACCATCCGACAACTGCTGGCGCTGAGCGCCGCCGGCCTCCTGGATGCCGACGGCGAGCGCCGCGTGCGCGAGCACGTCCACGAGTGCGCCGAGTGCTCGACGGCGCTGGACGAGCTGGCCGCCGTCTCCGCCGATTTGTGCCGCTTGCCCGCACCCATGGCGCCGGCGGACCTGCTGGCCCGCACCGAAGCGCGCGTGGCCGCGGAACTGGCGGCTCAAGCCGGCCTCCGCCACGGCGCACTCCTGGCCGTGGGCGCCGGCCTGTTTGCCTGGATGGCGGCCCTGGCCACCTGGGGCCTCTACCGGTTTCTCGCCGGCAGCGCCGGCTGGCTGGCGTGGCTGGCGTTGACCACCGTCCCCGCGTACCTGGCGGCCGGGGCGGTGGCGGTTATGTTCGCTTCCCGCCGCTGTCTTGAAAGGAGCGTATTATGACACCCGTTTCTCAACGCACTCGCGTGATTCCGATCACGGCCTGGGTGATTGCTTGCATCATTCTTCTGGCGATGTTCCTGCTGATGAGCTGGATCGTCCTTCGGCAAAGCGACGTACCCCTGGCGGTACGGATCTTGGTGCCCGTCATCCCGCCACTCGCCCTGGCAGCCTGGACGTTGGTGATCGGCTACGTCTACGGCGACGCCCGCCGCCGGGGCATGCGCTACGTGCTATGGACGCTGCTGGCGATTTTCATCCCCAACGGCATCGGCGTGATCCTCTATTTCATCCTCCGCGACCCGATTCCCGGCTACTGCTCGAAGTGCGGTTCACGGGCGCAACAGGGCCACGCCTTCTGTCCCGGTTGCGGCGCCAGCATACTGCCGTCGTGCTCGCAATGCCACCGTGCCGGCCAACCCGGCTGGTCTCACTGCGCCTGGTGCGGCGCGAAGCTGTAGTCTACCGCAGCGCTTTCTCGATGGCACTGGCGACGTCGGGCGATTCCGGCGTCACCTTAGGCTCGAACCGGGCGACCACCTTGCCGTTCTTGTCCACCAGGAACTTGGTGAAATTCCACTGGATCTCGCCGCCGGTGGCGGGATTCGCCTGCTTGTCGGTGAGGAACCGGTACAGCGGCGCCTGGTCGTCGCCCTTTACCGAGATCTTCGAGTACATGGGGAAAGTCACGTTGTACTTGGTGCTGCAGAAGGTCTTGATCTCTTCATTGGTTCCCGGCTCCTGGCCGCCGAAATTGTTGGCCGGGAACCCGAGAATCGCGAATCCCCGGTCCTTGTACTTTTCGTAGAGCGCCTCGAGACCTGCGTACTGCGGCGTGAATCCGCACCTGCTGGCCACATTGACAATCAGCACGACCTTGCCCTGATACGCCGAAAGGGGGGCGGGTCGGCCATCAATCGAGTTCAGGGTGAACTCATGCACGCTGGATGCTCCGAAGAGGGATGCCGTCATAACCATACCCGTGAGAAGGAATTTGTTCATACACAGAGGTGATGCGGAATTCGACACGAAGGATTCGTGGTTTTACGTTTGTGAATCAAGTTGGCGCGGCGCCTGTAGGACCTACTGAGGCTCGCAAAATATGGTGACTGACGAGAGTGTCCCAAGGCGCCGCTTTTGCGCCGCGTGGACACCCCGGTCTGTCACGGTATTTTGCGAGCCTCAGTAAGAGCTCACGCCGCGCACAGCGGCATCGAGGATATCTTCCACTTGCGCCTGGTCCACGTCCATGATATATGGAATGCCGCTGATCGCGGCTGATTCGCGGGTCAGGGCGGCGATGTCATCGCGGCTAATGTACTCGACCGAGAACTTTCGGCTTCCGGCCATGAGCTGGCGCAGCCCTTGCGCCAGCCTCTCGTAGTAGGTGTAAAGGCCCAGCGCGCCGGCCGGGAGGGTCTCAAACACTGTGTCGCCCAATTCATGGCGTAGCGCGGTGGCGGTGACGAAAATCTCGTCGCGCGATCTGCCAAAGCGCTCGATGTAGACCGGCAACTGGCCCTCATCGATGGCCCGGCCAATGGTCTTGCCCACCATCGCCGCGGCGATGGGCGCCCGCGCCATCCCCACCAGCTTCACGTACGGCGCTCCCAAGGCCAGGCCCTTGAAGATCTGGTCCTCAAAAGTGAACCCGCCGGCAATCGCCAGGGCCGGCATGTGTTTCCCCTGATAAACGAGCCGCCTGGCATAGCCGTACAGGAGGGAATGCAGCTCAACGGGCGGCACGCCCCATTCGTTCATCATCCGCCAGGGGCTCATGCCAGTGCCGCCGCCGGCGCCGTCCACCGTCAGGAGGTCTAATTCGTACTTCGAAGCAAAGACGACGGCGCGCGCCAGATCCGCCGGACGATAAGCGCCGGTCTTGAGGAAGATGCATTTCGCGCCGGCCTGGCGCAATTCCTCGATCCGTTGCGCGAACGACTCCTCCGTGACCATGCCCACACGCGAGTGCCGTTCGAACTCTTTGAAGGCGCCGCGCTCGAAGGCTTTTATCACCACCGGGTCCGTGGGATCGGGGAGCACGATGTAGCCCCGCTCATCGAGCATTTGGGCTTTCTTCAGCGAGTTGATCTTGACTTCCCCGCCGATGTCCTTCGCGCCCTGGCCCCACTTCAGCTCCACGCATGACACCCCGAGCTTTTCGATGGCGTACTCCTGCACTCCGAGCCGCGTGTCTTCGATGTTGGCCTGCACCACGATGGCGCCATAGCCGTCCCGCTGGTAGTCCCTGTAGAGCGATACCCTGCGCTTGAGATCCGCGGTATCCACCACCCGGCCATTCTTGACAACGGCTTCGGCATCCATCCCCACCACGTTTTCACCGATGGTCAGGGCCGTGCCGGCCAGCGCCGAGCCGATGGCCAGGCCCTCCCAGTTGTTCTTGGCGATGTTGGTGGAGCCGATGCCGGGAATGATCCAGGGATAACGGAACCGGAGTCCCTTATCGCGGCCGATGGCGACCTCCAGCTTGACCGCCGGGAAAATCGCCTGATCGCTGTCGGCCGCCACACCGTGCGCGCCCGCCGCCGTGCCCATGATGCTGAAGTGAGAGTAGTCCACTGGGTAGGACTTGTCAGCCGCGGTGGTAATTACGCCGAAGGGCTGGGGATAAATCACCTCGTGGCCGCGGTACGCGGACTTGCCGATCTCGCACATGCCTATGCACCCGTCTACGCAGGTCACACACATGCCGGAGGCCGGCACGACGGAGCCTTCGGTCCGATTCTTGGTCAGGGTGGCGGCCGAGGCGTTTACTTTCGAAAGCGACATCTGGATCTCTCCTTTGCGGTTCTCAATCTTTCCGGATTTCACAGGCGACGCAGGGCGTCATGTAGCACATCAGATCGTCGAATTGCTTCTTTTCGAGACACGGCGGGCTGAGGTTCGCGCATCCACCGCATATCGCCCGATTGGGCTCGTTATAAGTGCAGCGCAACTGGCAGGCCGGGCAGACATACATGCATCCGCCGCACAACCGGCAAACTTCGGAACGCGTGTCGAAGGGTGTGCCGATGCTTCGCTTTTCGCCGCGCCCGCGGAAGCCGATGGCGTGGGCCATCATCTGCTCTGCGCACAGCCGCACGCACAGCCCGCAGAGAATGCAATCTTCATGCTCCTGCCGGAATCGTTGCCGGCGCACTTCGTACGCTGAGGCAAGGTCCTGGATGACCTTGGATTGCGGGCAGGAAGCCAGTAGAAGCTCGATGACCATCCTGCGCGCGCGCATGACGCGCGACGAGCCGGTGCGCACCTTCAACCCGTTCCCGGCCGGGTAGGTGCAGGCGGACACCAACCTGGACTTCGGGTAGTCGCCGATCTCGACCATGCAGAGGCGGCAGGCGCCATATGGCGTCAGGCCCTCCATGTGACACAGGGTGGGGATGTCGATGCCCAGGAAACGGGCGGCCTCGAGCAGGGTCGAGCCTTCCTCCACTGTCACCGGCAAACCGTTCATGGTCAGCGTAATCATGCGATTCCTTTCTGGCCGCATCACCTGATTGGAACTGCGATAATCGCGTCGCCGGCGATGGCGTCAAACTTGCAGATTTCGTGGCACGCCCGGCACTTGATGCACTTGGACTGGTCCAGGTTGTGCAGCTCTTTCCTCGGCCCTGTAATAGCGCCCGTAGGACACACCCTCACGCACACGCCGCACCCCGTGCACTTCTCCGCAACGACGTGGTAAGTAAACAGGTCGCGGCACACGTTGGCCGGGCAGAACTTGCGCTCGATGTGAGTTAGATACTCGTCGCGGAAATAGCGCAGAGTGCTGAGAACCGGAGTGGCGGCGGTTTGTCCCAGCCCGCACATCGAGGTATCCTTGACCACTTCGGCGAGTTCCTCCAGAAGGTCCAGTTGCTCCGGCCGTCCGCGGCCACTGGTGATGTCGTCCAGGATCTCCCACATGCGTTGGGTTCCCTTGCGGCAGGTGAAACACTTGCCGCACGACTCATCCTTGAGGAACTTCATGAAATACCTGGCGACATCCACCATGCAGGTGTTCTCGTCCATGACGATCATGCCGCCGGAGCCCATGATCGAGCCGGCCTTGGCCAGGCTCTCGTAATCGATGGGGAGGTCGAACATGGCGGCGGGAATGCAGCCGCCGCTCGGACCGCCGGTCTGAACTGCCTTGATGTGCGCCCGCCCGGAAGCGCCGCCGCCGATCTCGTCGACGATTTCGCCTATGGTGATGCCCATGGGCACCTCGACCAGCCCGGTGTTCCTGACCTTCCCAACCAGGCTGAAAATCTTGGTTCCCGTGCTGGTGGGAGTGCCGGTCTTGGCGAACTCGCCGGCGCCGTTCATAATGACGATCGGGATATTCGCCCAGGTCTCGACGTTGTTGATCGCGGTGGGCTTGCCTTCGATGCCCTTCTGAACGGGATAGGGAGGCCGCTGGCGGGGTTCCCCCCGCTCTCCTTCGACCGACCGCATCAAGGCGGTTTCCTCGCCGCACACAAAGGCGCCGGCGCCGGTCACGATCTCAATGTTGAAGGAAAAGTCTGTCCCGAGAATGCCCTTGCCCACAACCCCGAGTTCGCGCGCCTGGCGCAGCGCGATGACCAGGTGTTTGATCGCCAGGGGATACTCGGTGCGCACGTAGACCACTCCCTCGGTGGAGCCGGTCGCGTAAGCGCCAATGAGCATGCCCTCGATGATGCTGTGCGGATTGCCCTCGAGGACGCTCCGGTCCATATAGGCGCCAGGGTCGCCTTCATCGGCGTTACAGACCAGAAGCTTGCCTCGGCCGTTCGATTGATTGGCCAGCAACTCCCATTTCTGGCCGGTGGGGAAACCGGCGCCGCCGCGTCCGCGCAGTCCGGACGTCTTGACTTCGCCCACCACCCACCGGGGATGGCCCAACTCCAGCACCTTGACGAGAGCCGCATAGCCGGCATTCTCGATGTAGTTGTAGATGCGGATGGCGTCGATCTCTTGGTTGCGTGAAAGGATGGTGCGGGTCTGTCTTCGAAAGAAGGGAATGTCGGCTTGCTTCTGCACCCTCCCGCGGGTCTTGGGATCTCTCCACAACAGGTCGTGCAGTACTTCTCCGCGGCCCACGGCGTCGACGATGCAAGCCATTTCCTTGATTCCCAACCTGGGATAGAAGGTGCCCTCCGGCTCGACGAGCACCGATGGCTCCGTCTGGCAGAACCCGTGACAGCCGGTGACCCGCAGGGACATCTTCCCGGCGAGATCGTGGGCCAGAATCTCCCGCTTGGCAATACGGATCAGATCGTTGGCGCCGCTCGCCTGGCCGCAGGTCCCCGCCGAGATGACGATCACCGGGAGCTGGGTGTCCCGATCCGCCAGGATGCGATGCTGGAGGGCCTTGAAGTCGTCGATCGAGTTAAGCCGTTCCATGCCTGGGTGGTCTCCTTGTCGGCTCAGAAGATGGGACCGCTCACGTCGAGAATGTGCCCCTTGCAGCCGCGCCGCGAACAGATCTGGACGATGCCTCCGCCGCGGACAACCATCGGCACCATGGGCATGCGGCACTCCGGACAGCCCGAGGAGCCCTTGAGATGAGCCTGGCAGTGCGGGCAGAAGAAATCCGCCACCGTGTCCTTCGGGATCTCATGCTCGGATTCGACGTTGTAACTTCCGTAGAGGCACGACAACCAGATGTAGCCGTGTTCGCGCCCGAATGACAGCGTTACCCGAATGGCGGGAAAACCGTCCACCAGGTGCTCCGGATCCATCAGGCTGTGGTTGCATCGCGCGCAGCTTACTTCGACGGGAAAGATGCGCTGATCGGTCTTGACCTCGACATGGTCCAGCTCGGTTCGGGCCTTCTCCACAATGTCTCTTACTCCCACGGGACTCACGTTGGAAACGTAGTGCCCGTCCACGACCACAATTGGCCCGAGCGCGCAGGCTCCGAGGCAATTCACCGTTTCCAGCGTGAATTCCCTGTCGGGGGTCGTGTCCCCCGGTTCGACACCCAGCCGGCGTCCGAATTCCTCGGCGATAACCGGTCCGCCCCGCACGTGACAGGCAGTGCCCAGGCAAACGGAACAAAGGTGCTTCCCGCGTGGCTTCAGGCTGAAGGATCGATAGAACGTCGCGACCCCATAGACGTCTACCAGCGGGCGGCCGGTTTTCTCGGCCACGGTTTTCAGCGCATCGGCCGGCAGATAGCCGTACCTTGCCTGGATGTCCTGCAGGATGGCGATGATCCCGCCCCGATGGCCATTGTGCTTGTCGACAATGTCTGGAACGTATTCCGTAATCATAGGCCTACACGTATTCTTCGCAGCGCCAGATTCCACCCTCCGGTTTGGGGTAAATGCAGGTTTCGCGGTTGTCGCAATTCGAGCACAGGCCCAGGTGGTTGCTCAACTGCCGCAGGTCCGGGGACGCGGTTTCAAATGAGATTGCCGGTGCTCGACCGTTGCCAGGGGTCGAGGGCCGGAGGCCCAGTTCGAACTGCTCACATTGCCAGATCGCACGGCCGGAATCGGCTTCGTAGATGCAGGACGGATCGTACTTACAGGCAGCGCAAACACCGCGCGCAGCACTCGTCGTCGACATTTCACACCTCGTGAGCGGGCGCCGCACCGAAGCCGGATCATTCTCAGTTCCGAGGGGTTCGGCCTACGACGCCGCGGCCACCGCAAGGCCGCGACTGAACTGGCGAACCACCCGGCTCAGCTTTGAGCGCCCGCACCCTATTCAGGGCAACTGCGATACCAGTCCATCGACGCTGCTCGCCGGCCGTGTGTCGTCGAGATCAAGTGGAATAGGATCAACAGGTCTCGAACAGCGGGAACGCCGCGGAGAGAGGGTGCGCCGATGAATGCCCCACCTCGGAGTGGTTCGTAGGCCGGGGAGTTTCGCACCACTGGGGAGAATCTCCCGTCGCGGGCTCATTGTTCGGCGGGCTTCGGGTCCTTCAGCTTCTCTCGCAGAGTCTTCCGGTCAATCCCCAGTATCTCCGCCGCGCGTGTTCGGTTGCCGCCGACACTGGCCAGGACGTTGCGGATGTATTCGGCTTCCACTTCCGCCAAAGTCCGGTCGAATCCTTCCTTCCCTAACGCCGAAAAGCGCATCAGCGAGGGCAGGTCGGGGACGTCGATCAGCTCGCCGTCGATCATGACCACAAGACGCTGCACCACGTTCTCCAGTTCGCGAACATTCCCCGGCCAACGGTAGTTTCGGAGGACTTCGAGCGCCTGATCGGAGAAACGCGGGACCTGCTTGCCCAACTCCCCGGCGAACGTGGCGGCAAAATGATGGATCAGAAGCAGGACATCATCGTCCCGGTCTCTGAGCGGCGGCAGATCGATGGTGATCACATTGAGGCGGAAGTAAAGATCTTCCCGGAAGGCCTCCTTCTTCACCAGGGTGAGCAGGTCTTTGTTGGTGGCAGCCACGACCCGTATGTTCACCGGCCGTGAGCGTGTGGATCCGACCATACACACCTCGCGACTCTGGAGGACCCGGAGTAGCTTCACCTGCATGGACGGGCCCATGGCACTGATCTCATCGAGGAAGATTGTGCCGCCGTCGGCAGTCTGGAAAAAGCCGGCGCGCGTCTCGGCGGCTCCGGTGAAGGCCCCCTTTACGTATCCAAAGAGTTCCGTTTCGAGCAATCCCTCCGGAATGGCGGCACAGTTTACGGGGACAAAAGGAGCCGAGCTGCGGGAGCTGCCGTAGTGAATGGCCCTGGCGACCAGTTCCTTGCCGGTGCCGCTCTCGCCGGTGATGAGCACGGTGGCCGACGTGGGCGCGGCCTTGGCGATGGCGCCGAAGACCTTCTGCATGGCGGCTGACTCGCCTACCAGCCCTTGCGGCGCGTGCGGCGTCCGATACGCGGGTGCCTGTGCCGCGCGCCGCATCCGCAGCTTGTCCAGGACCCGCTCGACGGCGGAATACATCTCTTCCTCGGTAAAGGGCTTCGAGACATACTCTTCCGCTCCAGTCTTGACAGCGTCCACCGCGCCTCCGATGGAGGGATAGCCCGTTATCATCATGACTTCGGTGTCCTTGAAGTTCTCGCGGACGTGCCTCACCAGTTCGAGGCCGCTCACCTTGGGCATTTTGAGGTCGGTGATCACCAGATCGACCGCCGTTTGCTGCAGAATGGCCAGTGCCTCAGCCACCGCGGAAGCTGTGAAGACCTGGTGTCCCCTCGATTGAAGGTTGCGCTGGAGCACCTCCAACGTGTCGGGGGCATCGTCCACCACCAGGATCCGTTCCTTTTCAGCCATACGGCCTGCTTTAACCATGGTCTTCCGCCATCACATTGCCGCTGACAGGAAGCTGAACCTCGAACCGGGCCCCTTCGCCGGGCGCGCTCTCGACGCGAATCAAGCCACCGTGTGCACTCACGATCCCGTGGACGACAGCCAGTCCGAGGCCCGTCCCCTGGTCAACGTCTTTGGTCGTATAGAATGGCGTGAAGATCTTTTCTTTGACTTCCTCGGTCATACCGACTCCTGTATCCGTTACCGTAAGCGATACGTGGTCCTGGCGGGCATGGGTCGCTATGGTCAGAGTTCCTCCCTCAGGCATTGCCTGTATGCCATTGACCACAAGATTGACCAGGACCTGGTGCAATTGCGAGGGATCGGCGTTGATTTCCGGCAGATCGGGCGCCAGTGCGAAAGAGAGGCCGATTCCGGCATTGGCGCAGCGAGACTCCAGGAAGTACAGACCCTCCTCCACCACGCGATTGAGATTGACTTGGGTCTTCAGCGGGGGCTTTTGCCGCGCGAAAAGGAGAAGGTTCTGGATGACTTCGCGGGCGTGGAGAGAAGCCTTCACGATCTTCTCCACGTCGTTGGCCGTTCGCTTGGGAAGCTTGGGGTCCTTGCCGATGAGCTGGGCGAACCCCAGGATGCTCCCCAGCGGCTCATTCAACTCATGAGCGATTCCCGCGGCAAGCTGCCCGATGGTGGCCAGGCGGTCGGCGTGCCGCAACTGAACTTGCAGCCTCGACCGGAACTCTTCGGCTTCCCGTTGCTCCACGATCAATGCAATCTCTCGGGCTAACGTGTCAATCAAGCTGCGCTCTTCTTTGAGGAATGGTCCCTCGGCGAATTCCGGTCTCTCTTCCGTGTACACCACCTCGACGAACCCTCGCGATCTTCCGCTCACCACTATGTCAGCCGCCTGGCGATGCGGCCCGTCGCGGAAGCCGGGCGTGGTGTCGGCGCGCCCGTCCAACACGATCCTGGCGCAGGCAATTTCGGGAAACTGCCAGGCTGGAGGCAGAAGTTCCAGAATGCCCCGGAGAGTCGCCTGCAGGGACAGGCCGGCCCGTTGCGCCAGGCGGCCGATGCCGTACAGACACGTCAACTCTTTGACTCGTTCCCGCAAGGCCCACTGGGCTTGCCGAATCGCCACCGCCAACCCAACCGTCTGCGCCAGGCCCTCGTACCGTTCGACCTTCTCGCGGGTGAAGTGGTGCAATCGCAGGCTCTTGAGGCGCAGAAGCCCGGCCGTGTTTTCATCCACGGCGAATGGGACCGCGGCGAGCGACCGGTACGGGCCGTCCGCGTCGGGCGGGTGCCGATCCGCCGTTTGATGATCGCGTATGATGACGAAACGGAACGTTCGTTGGGGGCGCTCACTGGCTTCCCAGCGGTAGTGGAGACTGGGATCATCGAGCCGCAGCTCTACCGCGTCGCATCGACAGAATTCCATGAGCATCTTCGAGATTTCGCGCAGGAACTCGATGCGAGTAGCGCCGCGGTGGGCATCGCGGAGGATCATTTGCGACAACGCGGCGATGTCCCGAGCTGGTTTATGTCCGACCCTGTGAGTGACCATTCATTTCGTTCGGAGTGTTGTCTCCCCCTATTCCTTCGGCCCGATCCCCAGGGTCTTCATCTTACGGTACAGGTTGCTGCGCTCGAGGCCGAGCAGCTCCGCGGTGCGGGTCACGTTGCCGCTGGTCTCTTCCAGCTTCTTGAGAATGTACTCGCGCTCGGCGGCTTCGCGCACTTCCTGCAGGCTTCCGAAGCGGCCGGTGGCGCGGTCCGCCTGCCGGCGCACCGCGGCCAGGGGGATGTGGCGCGCGTCCACCCGCACCTGGGGGTTGAGGATCACGATGCGCTCGATGAGGTTCTTCAGCTCGCGCACGTTGCCCGGCCAGTGATGCTGGCTCAGCACGCTGTAGGCTTCCACGGTGAGCTCTTTCGGCTTGCGGCCGTAGGCGGTGGTGAATTCGCGCAGGAAATGATCGGCTAGCAGGGGGATGTCTTCACGCCGGTCGCGCAGCGGCGGCACGAAGAAGGGGATAACGTTCAGGCGGTAGAACAGGTCCTCGCGGAAATTGCCGTGGTCGATCTCCTCCTCGAGGTGCTTGTTGGTGGCCGCCACCACGCGCACGTCCACCTGCATGGATTCGGCGGCGCCCACCGGCTCGAAGCGCTGCTCTTCCAGCACGCGCAGCACCTTGGACTGGGTGCGCAGGCTCATGTCGCCCACTTCGTCCAGGAAGAGGGTGCCGCCGTCGGCTTTCTGGAACTTGCCGATCTTGGTCTCGTGGGCGCTGGTGAAGCTGCCCTTGATGTGGCCGAACAGCTCGCTCTCGATCAGATCTTCGGGGATGGCGGCGCAGTTCACCTCGACGAAGGGCTGGGCGGCGCGCGGGCTGAGCGCGTGGATGGCGTGGGCCACCAGCTCCTTGCCGGTGCCGCTTTCGCCGTAGATCAGCACGCGGCCATTGGTGCCGGCCATCAGCGCGAGCTGCTGCCGCAGCGCCTTCATGGGGACGCTATCGCCGATGATGCGGTAGCGCGAACCGCTGTCCGCCTTGAGCTGGCGGTTCTCAATCGCCAGTGCGCGGTGCGCCAGCGCGTTCTTCGCCACCACCGAAACCTTGCCGATGGAGAGAGGCTTTTCCAGAAAATCGAATGCGCCCAGCTTGGTGGCTCTTACGGCGGCTTCAATGCTGCCATGGCCGGAAATCACCACCACCACGGGCCGCTCCGGGAAGGGAATCTCCTGGATGCGCGCCAGCACCTCCATGCCGTCCACGCCGGGCAGCCAGATATCGAGCAGGACCAGCTCGAACTCCGCGCCAGGGAGCGCGGAGAGGCAGGCCTCGCCGCTCTCGACGGCCTCGACGTGGTAGCCTTCATCCTCGAGGACGCCGCTCAAGGACTGGCGGATGCCCGGCTCGTCGTCAACCACCAGGATGCGCGGCTGCTTCATACCTTGGCCGCGGTTGGGTGCGCACCGGTCTCGACCGCCTCGGGCTCGAGAAGCGCGGGGATTTCGACGGTAAAGCGCGCGCCGGCCGGCTGGTTGTCCTCGACCCGGATGGTGCCGTTGTGCTCGGCCACAATATGGCTCACGATGGCGAGACCGAGGCCCGTGCCGCGATTCTTAGTCGAAAAATAGGGCAGGAAGAGTTTTTCCTTTTCATCGGGGCTGACGCCGCAGCCCGAATCGGCGACCACCAGCTCGACCGTCTCGGCCGCGCCGGGCTGGGTGGCGATATAGAGCTTCTTCACCAGCGAATCCTGCATGGCTTCGGCGGCGTTGTCCACCAGGTTCACCACGGCGCGCTCGAATTGCTCGCGGTCCAGGTTCACGGGCGGCAACCCCGCGCCGAAGTTGGTTTCGATGGAAATGCCGTCCAACCGCCCGTGGAAAACGGCCAGCGCGCCGGCCACTACCTGGTTCAGATCGGAACGCACGGGCTGGGCGGAGGGGAAGCGCGCGAATTGGGAGAACTCGTCCACCAGCGTTTTCACCGATTCCACGGATTTGGAGATGGTGGCGGCGCACTCCTGCACGATGCGGGCGGCGCCGGGCGGCAGATCGAGGCGGCCGAGCTGCCGGCCGATGCGCTCGGCGGAAAGCGCGATGGGGGTCAGCGGGTTCTTGATTTCGTGGGCCACGCGGCGGGCCACCTCGTGCCAGGCGTCGGCCTTCTGCGCGCGCAGCAGCTCGCTGGTGTCTTCCAGCACCACCACGAACCCCGAGGTGAGCTTCTCTTCGAGCGCCGAAACCGTGATGGCGAGATGCAGCTTGCGGTTCTCGGTGCGCAGCTCGAGCTGGCGCGAAGCCACGCCGGTGCGGCGCGCGCGCTTCATGAGGTACTTGATTTCGGCGGTGTCCTCGCGCGAGAAGAGGTCCTCGAGGCGCGTGGCGCGGGCCGCCTGTTGGGCCGGAAAGATCTTGGAAAGCGCCTGGTTCACGCGCTGGATGGAGCCGTCGGCGCCAATCGAGATGACGCCGGTGGGGATGCTTTCGAGGATCGCCTCGGTGAAGCGG
Organism: Bryobacteraceae bacterium; assembly: GCA_049516835.1. Classification (GTDB taxonomy): domain Bacteria; phylum Acidobacteriota; class Terriglobia; order Bryobacterales; family Bryobacteraceae; genus Fen-178. The sequence goes on from JBEKSR010000117.1 coordinate 16,613, forward strand.
CGGCGGCGGTCGAGCTCCAGGTTGCTGGTCTCGAGTTCCTGGGTCATCTGGTTGAAGCCGCGCACCAGGGAAGCCAGCTCGTCGGTGGCGCGCACCTGGACGCGGTGCTTGAGGTTGCCGCGGCGCACTTCGCGGGCGGCATCCAGCAGCGCGGCAATGGGAACGCTGATCTGCTTGGACAGGAACAGCGCGATCCAGGTTGCCATGAACAGCACGAACAGCGTGATCACGGCCATGAGCATCACGTAAAACAGCTTGAAATTCTTGCTGACCTTGCGGATCTCACTCCATTCCTTGTTGTACTTTTCGATGGCCGCGGTTTGCCGCGCCACGTCCAGCGGGAGCCGCGAAGTCAGCGCGGCATAGCCGATGGTTGTGCCGCCGCTGGTGACGGGCGCGCGGGCCATGACGGTGAGGCCGTCGTCACGCCGGGCGGTGTACGGCCCCGAGGAGTCCAGCGGCGCGTTGCCGGAAGCGGGGAGGATGGCCGCCGATACCAACCCCTGGGTCTTGGAGAAGCGCTCGAGGAACCCGGGCGTGCGCACCCCATCCGCCAGGAGCTGGCGCGTCTCCGGCTGCGCGGCTAGTAGAGCGGCCTGCGTGTTGACTTTGTCCTGAATGTCGCGCTGGAGCAGGACGGAGGCCTCGACGAAGAGCTGCACCTCGTTGTCGGCGGGTTTTCGGAACCACGCTTCCAGGCTGTGATTGAGCACTTCATAGCTGAAGAGCACCAGGAAGAAGACCGGAAGGAAACTCAGGGTGAGGGCGCCCACCACCAGCTTGGTCTTGATGCGCGAGCCTTCGCGGTTGCTCTGCCGCTCCACGTACAGCTTGACGCTTTCGCGGAACAGAATGAACCCGAGGGTCACCATGAGGACGAAGATGAGGCTCGAGGTGGCCCAGAAAATGAACGTCTGGTAGGGATCCGACGGGCCGAACTGCCACGGACTGAAGGAGCCCTGCCACACCACCAGCGCCACGGACAACACCAGCGCCACGACGGCGAACCCGTAAAGCAGGGGCTTTCTCATGGGACGGCTCTATTCTCGATTATACGGGTAGCGCCAGCGGCGTAGCGCCCGATGCGGGTCTTGCCGCCGGTGGGCGGCGGAAGAAACAGGCCGCCATAGGAACCATGCAAGAGTGATTTCACATTGGCTGCCTGGGCCATCGTGGCGCAGGCACTCGTGCCCAATGCCACTTAGCTTTCGTGAAATCGATATTCTGCATGGATTGTGGGGCGGGCAATCCTGCCCGCAAGCCGGCCTTCCGGCCGGCTGGACCCGCTGGAAAGCGGGTCCGCAGGCTGAAAAGCCTGCCCCACAAGT
>JBEKSR010000118.1:0-17906 GCA_049516835.1 Bryobacteraceae bacterium
AAGGGAAATTGTCATATTTACATGGGTACATATACCACAGTCTGTGGAATCCCTTCTGGCCGAGGAGTCAATGAGTTAGATCAACTCACAAGACAGTTGCACAGGGGTAAGATCCGTCCGACGGTTTCTCAGGCTTGCCGATGAAAGCGTTTGGCAGCATGTTCCGTTTCCCCGGGTGTGTCTACGGCGCTGCGGGCGTGGTCACGGACCAGTGTGAGTGGATTATGCGCCAGCCCTCTTTCTTTCGCTGGTACACCTGGGTGGCGTTCCAGCGGGTCGTCGCTGTCCCCAGGTGCCTCACCAGGATGTACGTCAGGACCGCGGTGTCGCCGCTGGCTTGCACTTTCGGCTCGGCCATCTCGTAGCTGTCGAACAAGGGCCTGCCGCGGTAACCCTCAAAGAGCGCTTTTACAGCCGGTAGGCCATCCAGCCTCTTGTCCGTAACGACATGGAAGTAGGTGATCTCGGGGTCTGAAATCGCCAAGAGCGGGTCGGGATTCCCCAGTTGCCAGCCGTCCAGCGTTTTGCGCTCCAGCGCGAGGACCTCGCGCGCGGCCGCTTCATTCTGGTCGGCGGCTGCCAAGACGCCACACAGCGCGGCCGCGACCGCGCAAGCCAGGATTGTCTTTTTCATTTGCTTGCCTCCACCAAATAGGACAAACCCCGAACCGTCCCGTGACAGTTGGCGCAACAAAAATCATGCCGGCGGTTCCAGCGAGACCGTCTTCAAAGCCTGGCGTAGTGTCGCGACCTGTTCGGCCGGCTCGTAGAACGGGTGGTCCCGATAGACTTGCGCGGCCACTTTCATGTACACGTCCGTCAGCTCGCCGGCCCTGTCGCCGGCGACTTCCCGCACCTTGCGCTGGTATTCCGACGTGAATTGCAGCTTTTGCGGGTCGACGAAGCCGCCCTGAATAAAGGCACGAGTCTTCTTCACGCACTTGCAGGGAGCATCGGGATTCACGAGGCTGCAATTGCCGCGCAGGTACTCGTACAGATCGCGCCGGGCGCGCGACAGGATCTGGCGGAAGTTCACGGGCGTAACATCCACGATCTCCGCGCCGACCTCGTCGCTGACGCCGAAGATCTCACCCAGGATGAACACCAGCCGCTGCCGCCCGTCGAGGCAGAGCAGGGTTCCCATGGTGCAACCGATCTTCGTCTCTTCGACGAGGATTTCGATCGGAACCGGAACGGTCCGTGGGTCCGGGAGATCGAGGTCGGGTACCCGCTCCAAGCCGCGTGCGGCATCGTCGAACGAGCAGACTGCTACGGAAGCCTTCTTGATATTCAGAATGTGATTGACGGCGATGCGATACAGCCACGTGCGAAATTTGCTGTCGCCGCGGAATGTGGGCAGGGCTTTGAAGGCCTTGATCAGCACATCCTGCGTGGCATCCTCCGCGTCAGCGCGGCGGAGCAGCATGCGAACAGCGAGGTTGAAGATCCAAGGCTGATGGCGGATCAGGAGAAGTTCCGTGGCCTCACGGCTTCCCGACTGCGCGCCATGGACCAATTCCTCATCGGGAGTTTCGGGGGCCGTTATCATCAGGACGCTACACCTTGGCCAGCGCCACGTCGAGGTCCGCCAGCAGGTCTTCGACGTCTTCAATGCCCACGGAAATGCGGATGAGGTCGGGTGTAATTCCCATCTGTTCCAGCACGTCGGCGGGGACGGAGGCGTGCGTCATGGTCACGGGGTGTTCGATCAGCGACTCCACGCCGCCGAGCGACTCGGCGACCGTGAAAAGCTGGACGTTCTCCAGCATCCGGAATACCGCGTCCCGGCCGCCCTTCAGGCGGAATGAGAAGGTGCCTCCGTAGCCGCGCATCTGCTTCCTGGCGAGCGCGTGCTGCGGGTGCGTCTCCAACCCGGGATGCAGCACGGCCGCCACTTTCGGATGGCCGCTCAGCCAGCGCGCGATCTCGAGGGCGTTGCGGTTATGCTCCTCCATGCGCACGGCCAGCGTCTTGATGCCGCGCAGCACCAGGAAACAATCCTGCGGTCCGGCGCAGGTTCCCATGGCGTTTTGCAGGAACCCGATCTTCTCGGCCAGCGCCGCGTCTTTGACCACGACTGCTCCGCCGACCACGTCGGAATGGCCGTTGATGTACTTGGTGGTGGAATGGACCACGATGTCCACGCCCAGATCCAGCGGGCGCTGGAAATAGGGCGTCAGGAAGGTGTTATCGCAAATCGCAACTGCGCCGTGTCGGTGAGCCATGGCGGCCACGGTTTCCAGATCCACCAGGTTCATGAGCGGATTGGTCGGCGATTCGATCCAGACGGCTCTCACGTCTTCGGTAAAGGCCGCATCCCCGGCGTCGCGCAGATCGACGTAGCGGGCGGCGATATGTTTCCCGCGGAGGACGCGTTCGAAGAGCCTGTGCGTCCCACCGTAGAGGTCGTTGTGGACCAGGACGGTGTCGCCCGCCTCGAACATCATGAGCACGGTAGTTTCGGCGGCCATGCCGGTAGCGAAGGCAAAGCCGGCCGTGCCGCCCTCGAGCGAGGCGAGACAAGTCTCCAGGACCTTGCGCGTCGGGTTGCCGCTTCGGGAATACTCGAAGGGACCGGGCCGATTGACCCCTCGAAAGGCGAAGGTCGAGGTCTGATAAATGGGCGTCATGACGGCGCCCAGATGATCCTGGGGATTATTTCCCGAATGAATCGCGAGGGTTCGAAATTTCATGAATAACTACATGATACCGTCCAATCCCTAATACGGTGACAGGCGATGCCGACCGGGGCTTCTACCTGGGCCTGCCGCGGCACCACACGGCCCGCTGAGCCGTCCGCATCGTGGGCTACTGCCTCATGGGCAACCATGTCCATATCGTGGTCATGCCCACGGATTCGAAAGGGCTGGCGAATGCCCTGGGCGGGACTCACAATACGGGAGCGGACGATACAAGGCTGATCGACCTGACCGCCTGGACCGAGAGATGGACGCCGGCATCCTGGCGCGAGGTGCTCGACCTCGGCTTGAGCGCAGGCGTACACCGGGCGGAGTAGCGCTGGCCCGGGAAAACAAAGAGGTTGGGGTGGGGATGCCGGTTCCCCGGCACGGCGAAATAGTCGAAGTAGCCTCGCACTACGGCGCGTAGCCGGTCTTCGGTGTCCTTGATCCTGAATCCGGCAGTTAGCTAGCAGGGTTGAGTTCCTTCTCGGAGATTTCCAGCACGGACGCATCCGCCACCGTGGGGACGGCTTCCAGGGCGCGGCGCTGTTGCGTCAACTGATGCAAGGCGCCCGCCAGTTCGCCGCCGAAATATCCGCGCGGGGAGTAGCTGGTGAGGCAACCCAGCAGTTTGAGCTTGCGGAAGGCGGTGACATCGACCGGGGGTGCTTGGCCACCACTCACCGAGGACCATCAATCGGCTGAGTTTCAGGGTTGCGAGAGCGATTCCACCTTGGTCCACGCGGCGCAAGAACCGCGCCTTGGGACGCGTCTGTCAGTCACCAGGTTTGGCGGTCGCTAGCTGTGGTATTCGAGCAGCGAGAAGACGTCGTACCCCGCGAGCTTCCGGCGCCCGTTGAGAAAAGTCAGCTCGACCACGAATCCGATGCCCGCCACCGTGCCACCCGCGCTCCGCACCATGCGCGCCGCCGCCGCCGCGGTGCCGCCCGTGGCCAGCAGGTCATCCACAATCAGCACCCGGCTGCCGTTCCCGACAGCGTCCTTATGCATCTCGAGTGTGTCGGTGCCGTACTCCAGGTCATAGGTGACGCTGACCACTTCCGCGGGCAGTTTCTTCGGCTTGCGCACTGGGACAAAGCCCGCGCCCAGCGCATAGGCCAGCGCTGGCGCAAAGATGAACCCGCGCGCCTCGATCCCCAGCACCAGGTCCACCGGCGTATGGCGATAGTGTTGCTTCAGCCCGTCGATGACGGCGCGCAGCCCCGACGGGTCCTTGAGCAGCGTGGTGATATCGCAAAAGAGGATGCCCGGTTTAGGGAAGTCGGGCACCTCGCGGATAAGCTTTTTAAGATCTTCCATAAAAAAACCCAGGGACAGACGGAACGTTTTCCGGTTTTTCCGGGAGCCCCATGGCGAACGACCCGTATTGTTGCACGCCCGGCTCGACGGGTTCAACTGGATTGTGTTCCGGCAGCCTCCAGATCTCACCTTCGGCAACGCGGTGAACTAAACCGCAACGCGAGGCCGACTCTCTAATGGGTTTTGTTTGGCGGCGGGTTGGGGGGCAGGGTTTCGGAGGTGATGGGGAGCGGTTTTTCGGCGGGTAACAGGGGACTTTGCCACGAACTCTGAGTGGCTATGGCGTGCGAATCGAGCGGTGTATGGGAGAGACTGGGCCGCGAGAGCCTTGCCAGAGCGACCTGTGCTGACGGTGGCGCAGATGGGGAGTGTATCCAACGCCGATCCGACACCACTGTGGCACTCATCCGTACGATGAATTTCTCCCCGGACCAATTCGAGCAGACCGGCCAAGCCGGGCTGTTCGAGTCCCAGTGCGGCTCGGGCGCTGCCCGCAGCCGCTCCAATCAGGGCCTCGCGTCTGGTCGGCATGGGTCCATTATGGCCTCCCCAGTTGGCCGCACCAAGGGTCGGGGTATAATCGGCAATCGAGAGGAGAGAGTCTAATGAAACTGCGACTGGCGACGTTGCTGATTCTGGCGCAACTCGGTCATTTCACCTGCATCGAGGCTCAGCAGAAAGGTCAGGAGCATTGGGTGGCCACCTGGACAACCGCGGAACTGCTGGCCCGAACACCGGCGCCACAACCCGCGGCTGCACAACCCGCGGCTGCACCACCCACGGGCGCGCGAGGCTTCAACCATCAGACCGTGCGCATGATCGCGCGCACCAGCATCGGAGGCCGCCGGCTGCGCGTGAGCCTCTCCAATGCTTTCGGAAGCGAGCCGCTGGCCGTTGGCGCGGCGCACATCGCCATTCACGGCAAGGATTCCGAGATCGTTGCGGGATCGGACCGGGCGCTTTCTTTCAACGGCAAACCGGGCTGCACGGTCGGACCGGGAATGGTGATTCTGAGCGACCCGGTGGACTTGAACGTCGCGCCGGTCAGCGATCTGGCAGTCAGCCTTTACTTCCCGGGCGAAACCGGTCCGCCGACAACCCATGGCACCGGCCTGCATACCACCTACATCCAGGATGGGGATGTCACCGGACAGGCGGCCATGGCGGATGCGGTCACCACGCAGTCGTATTACTGGCTCGCCGGCATCGACGTCGTGGCCCCCGCCGCCGCATCGCTGATCGTGGCCTTCGGCGATTCCATCACGGATGGCGCCCGCTCCACCCCGGAGACCAATCACAGTTGGCCCGCGCTACTGGCAGCCAGGTTGGCGGCACAGAAGGCCACGGCCAACATCGCCGTGGGCAACATGGGGATCGGCGGCAACCGGGTCCTGCGCGACGTGACCGGAGCCAGCGCGCTGGCCCGCCTGGATCGCGATGTGCTGAGCCAGTCCGGCGTCAAATGGCTGATGGTGCTCGAAGGCATCAACGATATCGGCCGGGAGGCCACCGTGCCCACGGAACCGGTAACGGCGGATCAGCTCATCGCTGGCTACCAGCAGATCATCGAGCGGGCGCACACCCACGGCATCAAGGTGATTGGGTGCACGCTGACGCCCTTTGAAGGAGCCTACTACTCCAAAGATAAGGGGGAGGCCACTCGCGAAGCTGTCAATACCTGGATCCGGACCAGCGGGGCCTATGATGCCGTGGTTGATTTTGAGGCCGCCACACGCGACCCGAAGAATCCCAAGCGCTTTCTCCCCGGGTTCGACCCGGGCGACCACTTGCACCCCAACGACGCGGGCTATCAGGCCATGGCGAATGCCGTCGATCTTTCCATCTTCGGCGGCAAACGGACCACGTCCAAGCCGGCGAAACGGTGAGAGGGCGAATCCGGACGGCCACAGTGTACAACCAAGGTTCGGGAAAACCGGAAAACGTTCCGTCTGTCCCCGGGTTTCGGCGCGCCCGGCTGCGCGCGCTGGCCAAGATTAATCTCGATCTCCGCGTGCTCGCGAAGCGCCCCGACGGCTTCCATGAGCTGCGCACCATCTTTCAGACCATTTCGCTCGCGGATACCATCGACATCGCCTTCACGCCCGGCGGGAAAACCGCTATCGAGGTGGAAGACAACCTCGGCATTCCCGACAATCTGGCGGCGCGCGCGGCCCGCATGGCGCTGGAGACGATGCGCGTCACCGGGCGCGTCGAGTTGCGCATCCGCAAACGCATTCCCATGGGCGCGGGGCTGGGCGGCGGATCGTCGGATGCCGCGGCGGTGCTGCTGGCGCTGCCGGTTCTGGCGGGGCGCGAGGTGGAGCTGCCGGAATTGTGCGGCTTGGCGGAGCAACTCGGCAGCGACGTTCCGTTCTTCCTGCTGGGCGGCCGGGCGGTGGGGATTGGCCGCGGAAGCGAGCTGTTTCCGCTTCCCGACGAGCCTCCGCTGGCGGGCCTGCTGGTGGTCCCCGGGGTGCATGTTTCCACCTCCGAGGCATACCACCGGCTAAGCCCTCGTTTGACAAGCGAATCCCAACAAAATAAAATATTTAGTTTCCAGTCGCATTCGTGGCGTTGGGGTGGCCGCGAACCCGCCTGTAACGATTTTGAAGCGGTGGTTTTCGAGCAGCACAGGAGTCTCGCTCGACTGAAGAGGCGGCTGATCGGGGCGGGAGCTTCCCTGGCTATGATGACGGGCAGCGGCTCCGGGGTGTTCGGGCTGTTTCACACTCGCGCGGAGGCTGCTCGCGTGCTCGATTCATGGGGATCGTTAGGAAACGCAAAAGCGTATCGAATTTCGCTAGTCAGCCGCCAGCGCTACCGCTCTCTGTGGCTGCGGGCGCTCAGGGAGCATACCACCGAAGGAACGTGGCCGCCCCAAAGCCGGTACTTGAGATGACAAACGACCGCCTGAAAATATTCACGGGAAACGCCAATCCCGCGCTGGCCCAGGAAATCTGCCACGCGCTGGGCATGGAGCTGGGCCGCGCCATGGTCAAGCAGTTTTCCGACGGCGAAATTTACCTCCAGATCAAGGAGAACGTGCGCGGGGAGGATGTCTTCATCATCCAGCCCACCTGCACGCCGGTGGAACGCAACCTGATGGAGTTGCTGCTGATGATGGACGCGCTCAAGCGCGCTTCCGCGGAACGCATCACGGCAGTGTTACCCTATTATGGGTATGCCCGCCAGGACCGCAAGGACAAACCGCGGGTTCCGATCTCCGCGCGGCTGGTGGCAGCCCTGCTGGAGACGGCGGGGGCGAACCGGCTCCTGGCGCTCGATTTGCACGCCGCTCAGATTCAGGGGTTCTTCGATATCCCGGTGGACCACCTGTTCGCCATGCCGGTGCTGATCGAGTACTTCAAGGCGCTCAATATTCCGGATATGACGGTGGTTTCGCCGGATGCGGGCGGCGTGGAGCGCGCGCGGGCCTTCGCCAAGAGGTTGAGCTCGCCGCTGGCCATTATCGATAAGCGGCGGGACGAGGCCAACGTCGCCGAAGTAATGAACGTGGTGGGCGACGTGACGGGGCGCAATTGCCTGCTGGTGGATGACCTGATCGATACCGCGGGCACGCTGGTGAAAGGCGCGCAGGCGCTGCTCAACAAGGGAGCGGCCAGCGTCTCGGCTTGCGCCACGCACGCCGTGCTGTCGGGGCCGGCGGTAAGCCGGATTGAGGCCTCGAGCCTCAAGCAGGTGGTTTGTACGAATTCGATTCCGCTCTCGAAAGAGGCGAAGAAGTCGCACCGGATCAAGTCGTTGTCGATCGCCAAGTTGCTGGCGGAGGCCATACGGTCGATACACGAGGAGACCTCGGTGAGCGTGTTATTTGTTTGATATTTCGGGCCATCGAACCCACGTTAGCCCCCTATCGGGGTGAACCGGACTTCGAACCCGCAAGGAGAATGTAGTGAGAAAAGATATTAGTGTCGCCGCCGAGGTGCGCACCTCGCGCGGTAAGAACGAGGCGCGCCGTACGCGCCGCGCCGGGCACATCCCGGCGGTGATTTACGGATCGTTCCAGGAACCCGTGAGCATCGCGGTCAATCCGCGCGAGATCAACAAGATCGTTCATAGCAACACGGGCTACAACACCATCTTCAACCTGGTGATTCAGGGCGGCGAAACCACGCCCGTCATGCTGGTGGACCGGCAGGTGGATCCGGTCAAGGGCACCCTGCTCCACGCGGATTTCAAGCGCATCGATCTGAGCAAGCGCCTGCGCGTCAGCATTCCGGTGCACACCGTGGGCGAGGCGGCGGGCGTGAAGGTGCAGGGCGGGCTGCTCGAGGTGATCACCCGCGCCATCGAAATCGAATGCCTGCCGGACGAGATTCCGGAAGGGTTCACGGTGGATGTCACCGAGTTGACGATCGGCCAGGCCAAGCGCGCCAGCGACGTGGCGCTTTCCGGCTCGATGAAGCTGGTGAGCTCGGCCGACACCGTCATCGCGCACGCGGTGGCGCTGCGCGCCGAGGAAGTGGCCGCGCCCGCCGCCGAAGCCGCCGCGGTCACACCCGAGGCCGGCGCAGCCCCGGCCGAGCCCGAGGTCATCAAGAAGGGCAAGAAGGAAGAGGAAGCGCCCGCCGAGGAGAAGGAAAAGGAAAAGGAAAAGGGCAAGAAGAAGTAGGGCGCCATGTTCCTGGTGGCTGGTCTGGGGAATCCGGGCGAAGAGTATGCGCTCACGCCGCATAACCTGGGGTTCCTTACCGTCGACCGGCTGGCCGAGCGCCACGGCATCCGCGTCAACCGGAAGGACTCCAAGGCGCTGGCCGGCGTGGGCGAGATCGACGGGCGCCCGGTGATGCTGGCCAAGCCGCAAACGTTTATGAATCTCAGCGGCGCTTCGCTCGGGCCGCTGATGGAGAAGCACTCGATCGGGCCGGAACGCCTGGTGGTGGTTTACGACGAGCTGGACCTGGGCTGGAGGGCGCTGCGGATCAAGCCGAGAGGCTCCGCGGCGGGTCATAAGGGCATGAAGTCGGTGATCGCCAGCCTGAAGACCAGCGACATCGTGCGGGTGCGATTGGGGATTTATCCGGGCCATCCCGTCGAGGATGGCGCGGAATTTGTGCTGGCGCCGTTCAGGCGCTCGCAAATCCAGGAATTGGACGAATTCATCGGCTACGCGGCCGATGCGGTTCGCGCCATAATCGCCGAGGGCGTCGAAAAGGCCATGACGAAATTCAATCGTCGCGCCCCAGGCTTAAATCACGAGGAAGCATGAGAATTTACGAAGAGTTGTTCATAGTGAAACCGGATGCGCCGGACGAAGAGGTCGACCAGTTCATCGAGCAGTTGCGGACGCAGTTGACCAATGCCGGCGCCACGGTAGACAAAATCGACAAATGGGGCAAGCGCAGGCTGGCGTACCGGGTGGACAAGTACAGGGAGGGCGCGTACGTGCTGTTCCAGTTCAGCGCCGGTCCCGAGACGGTGAAGGAGTTCGAGCGCCGCCTGAGGGTGTCGGACATAGTCCTGAAATTCTTGACGGTGCGCATCGACCAGACGCTGAAACGGCTGGAGAAGCGGAAGAAGGACCGCGACAAGCGGGCGGCCAAGCGCGCCGCGTCGGCTCCGGCCCCGTCGGCGCCAGGCCCGGGCGCGGCGGCGGGACCCGGTCTTCCAGCGCAACATGCGACAGAGGCGCCGGTATTGCCCGGCTTGCCAAAGGAGAGTTAAGCCATGGCGGAATTCAAAGGAAGACCAGGCAGCGCCGGGCAGCGCCCGACCGGCGGCGACAAGGCGGTTGCCACTCAGAAAAAGGCGTATTTCCGGCGCAAGAAGGTGTGCCGTTTCTGCGTCGAGAAGGTCGACGACATCAACTATAAGGACGTGAAGATGCTGCACGCCTTTGTGGCGGAGCGGGGCAGGATTGTGCCGCGCCGCATTTCAGGCGTGTGCGCGCCGCACCAGCGGCGGCTCGCGGACGCCATCAAGAAGGCGCGGAACATCGCGCTGCTGCCGTTCGCGGCGCAATTCTGAGGGCCGGAGGAGATTGGCATGGAAGTCATTTTGAGAGAAGACATCGAAAAGCTGGGCAGCCGCGGCGAGGTGGTGAAAGTTGCGTCCGGATACGCCCGCAATTTCCTGCTGCCCAAACGGCTGGCGGTGCTGGCCACCGAATCCAACAAGAAGATCGTCGAGCAGGAGCGCCATGCGCACGTGCGCCGGGAAGCCAAGCTGGTGGACGAGGCGCAGGACCTGTCGAAGCTGCTGACCGGCGTGAGCGTGACCATTGCGCAGAAAGCCGGCGAAGCCGACCAATTGTTCGGATCGGTGACGTCGAAAGACATAGCCGAAGCGCTGGCGGCGCAGAACTTCACCATCGACCGGCGGAAGATTCACCTCGAGGAGCCCATCAAGCAACTCGGCGAGTTCAAGGTGCCGGTGAAGCTGCACAAGGACGTCACGGCGGAGATCACCGTGGTGGTGGTGAAGGAGGAGGAGGTTTAACTTACGGCGTTCAAACCGGCGTTCCCGATCGTCTGCGTGCTGACCCTGGCTTCCGTTGCCGAAGCCGGCAATTACCACAACTTCGGCGTGGCGGTCTACGCCCGCGCCTACGAAGTGCAGCAGATGAAGGACCCGGCGTGGCTGGAATCGCGCTGGGCCGCCATCACCAGCGGACTGAAGGTGGACAAGATCTACCTCGAAACCCATCGCGACGGCGTCGTGCCGGACCAGGCAACGCTCGACCGGGCCAAGCAGTTCTTCAAGAGCAGGGGCGTGGAGACGGCCGGCGGCATCGCCACCGTGGTCAACGAGCGAAACCGCTTCGAGACCTTCGTCTACACCAATCCGGAGCACCGTAAGAAGCTTCGGGAGATTGTGGAGTACACCGCGCGCAACTTCGATGAGATCATCGTCGACGACTTCTTCTTTACCAGCAGCAAGACCGACTCCGACATCGCGGCCAAGGGAGACAAAAGCTGGACGCGGTTCCGGCTGGACTTGATGGCGGAAGTATCTCGGGACCTGGTCGGCGCAGGTAAGAGAGTCAATCCGCGGCTGAAGCTGGTCATCAAGTACCCTAACTGGTACGAACACTTCCAATACACGGGCTACAACCTGGAAGACGAGCCCAGGATCTTCGACGGCGTTTATACCGGCACCGAAACGCGCGACCCGACCCGCGGCAACCAGCACCTGCAGCAATACCTGGGGTACGGCCTGGTCCGCTACCTGGAGAACATCAAGCCGGGCCACAACGGCGGCGGCTGGGTGGATACCGGCGGGTGGCGCGACAAGGAGCGCTACGGCGAACAGCTCTGGCTCACGCTCTTCGCCAAGGCGCCGGAACTCACGCTCTTCGATTTCCGCCAGTTGCTGGCGCCCATGCCGGGCGGCGCGGCCTCCGGCGGGCAGACCATACCGGCCTACGCCGGCAGCGTCTTCGAGCAGGTGGATGGTTTCCTCGGCAAGCTGGGCAAACCGATCGGGGTCAAAAGCTACAAGCCTTTCCATTCCTCCGGAGAAGATTTCCTGCACGACTATATCGGTATGCTCGGCATTCCGATGGAGATGGTTCCCGCGTTCCCCACCGATGCACCCACCGTGTTCCTCACTGAATCGGCCCAGTTCGACCCGGCGATTGTCGGCAAGATGAAGAAGCACTTGGCCGGCGGCAAGAAAGTGGTGATCACTTCCGGCCTGCTGAAGGCGCTCCAGGGCAAAGGCATCGAGGACATCGCCGAACTGGAATACACCGGCCAGAAGGCTTCGGTTCACGAATTTCCGGGGCGCGGAGGCGGCGCCCGCATCGGCACCGACATCCTCATCCCCGAGATCCGATACCCCACCAACGACGCCTGGGAGATTGTCACCACCGCGACCAAGGGCATCGGCTACCTCCTCCTGCTGCAAGCCGGCTACGCCAAAGGGGTGCTCTACGTCCTCACGATTCCGGACAATTTCGGCGACTTGTACAACCTTCCGCCGCAGGTCCTGAACCAGATCCGAACAGCGATCGGCGGCGACCTTCCGGTCCGCATCGAGGGTCCCAGCCAGGTTGGCCTCTTTGCGTACGACAACGGCAAGTTTATCGTGGAGAATTTTGCCGCGCCCGGGGGTAACGGCGTCAACATCAGCGCGATCCTCGACAAGAGGTTCGCCAGGCTCACTGACGTGGTTTCCGGCCAGCAGATCGCGGGACAGCCAAGAGGCGACCAGATGGTTTTCGACCTCGCGCTTGCGCCGGCGGCTTACCGGGTCTTTTCAGTGGAATAGGGGGGTAATAATGGACTTGACTAATCCACGTTTTTGGGCGCTAGCACGGTCCACCCCAGCACAAACCATCCCGCCAACCCGAAGTCAGGGAACAGCGCTGTAATACGCTGGGCATCCCCCCAGCCTAGCGCCGCTAGAGGTTGGCTGCGGCGCCCCGGTGGTAGCGCTGCCGGACCGGACTTCGTGCCTCGTGGTCCATACAGTCATTTCCCCTTCTTGTCGATCTTGTCTGGACGCTTCCGTGTTTTGACCCAACCGAGTCTCTCCTGGTGACAGTTTACGTGACCCAATTCGCAATTTATGCCGCCATGTACGGGGTACAATAACAGGCGCCTCATGGCTGGCCAGATACATCCGGCTCCTTCGCGGCCGCCCGGGATTGTCGACCTGCGGCGGCTTACCGCGCGGGACCTGGAACCCCTGCTCGAGGAAGAGACGGCGGCCTGGCGGGACGAGATGGAATGGGATTTCGACAAGTCGGCCGAGCTGGTGCGCCGCTTCGTGGATCTGCGGGCGCTCAACGGGAGCGCGCTGATCGAAGACGGGGAAGTGGCCGGGTACGCGTACTACGTGCTGGAGGAGAACAAGGCCCTGATCGGCGACCTGTACGTGCGCCGCGCCTGGCGCACGGTGGAGCGGGAAAACCTGCTGCTGGAAGCGGCGCTCGAACCCATCATGGCGAATTCGTCCATCGGGCGGATCGAGTCGCAGCTCATGATGGCCGGCCCGGCGCCGGGCCGGATAGCGCCCTATGCCGATTACCTGAGCGTTTACGAGCGCAACTTCATGCGGCTGGCCCTGGGCCGCGCCGCGCTGGCGGAAGGGAACGTGCGGCGGCCCATGTACCTGGAGAAGTGGTCCGACCATTATCAGGATGCGGCCGCGCAGTCGATCGCCACGGCGTACGTGGGCCACATCGACAGCCGTATCAACGACCAGTACCGCAGCAGCGGGGGCGCGCGCCGGTTCCTGTACAACATCACGCAGTCGCCCGGTTGCGGGGTTTTCTTCCGGCCGGCGTCTTACGTCGCGCTGGAGGCGGTGAACGGGCGGTTGTGCGGCATTTCCCTGGCCAGCCTGGTGGCGGCGGGGTGCGGCCATATCACGCAGATCTGCGTAACGCCATCGGTGCGGGGGACGGGCATCGGACACGCGTTGCTGCGCCAGTCGCTGACCACCCTGCGGGACGCGAACTGCCGCTCGGCGAGCCTCACGGTAACGGCCGCCAACGAAGACGCCGTGACATTGTACGAGCGGGTGGGATTCCAGACCGTGAGACGGTTCCCGGCGTACGTGTGGGAAGGGTTTTAGTGGGGACTGGCTACGAATTTCGCTGCCTTTGCGAAATTCGTAGCCAGTCCCCGGTTTGCCCTATTTCACCCCCGACATCAGGCGCACGGTGGGCTTGAGGAGCAGGACCATGGCGACGGCGGCGGCCATGGCGAAAGCGGCGTCGATGGCGAACAGGGTCGGGATCGTCATCGATCCGTAGAGCGAAGTGATCCTGCCTCCCAGGTAATTGCCCGCGCCGGTGGAAACGAACCAGAGACCCATCATCATTCCGACCACGCGCGTGGGCGCCAGCTTGGTCATGGCGCTCAAGCCGACGGGGCTGAGGGACAACTCTCCGAGCGTGTGCAGGAAGTAGGTGCCGATCAACCAGAGGGGCGAGACTGCCTGGCCGCCCGCAACTGGAACCAGCAGGATGAATCCCGCGCTGACGAAGAACAGGCCGAGAGCGAACTTAGCGGGGCTGGAAGGCTCGCGCTTCCCCAGCCTGATCCAGAGCCAGGCGAACACCGGCGCGAGCGTAATGATGAAGAACGGCTGAACCAACTGATACCAGCTCGCCGGGAACTGGTATCCATGCACCCAGCGGTCGACGCTGCCCTCGGCGAACAAGTTGAGCGACGAACCGGCCTGCTCGAAGGCAAACCAGAAGACGGCTGAGGAGAGGAACAGGACCAGAATCGCGGCCGAACGTTTACGCTCCTCGGCGGACCATCCGCGGCCCAGCAGCAGCCAGGAGAAAATGGCCACCGAGAGGAGCACCAGGGCCACCCCCAGCGCGTCGGAAATCAGCTCGGTGGTAAGAACCAGGGCGCCGGTTGCGGCCAGCGCTCCGAGTATCCCCAGGACCGCCAGCGCGCCGGCCGCGGCCAGGGCCACGCGGCGCTTCTGCCGGCGATCCGCGGCCGGGTCAGCGGGGGTTGCGGGATAAAGGCCGGCGACGCCCAGGTGCTTGCCTCCCAGGGTGTATTGAATCAAACCGGCGATCATGCCCACGCCCGCCAGGCCGAAACCCAATCGCCAGCCGATCTTCTCTCCCACCCAGCCGCAAGCGAACGGGGAGATGAGCGCGCCCAGGTTGATGCCCATGTAAAAGATGGAGAAGGCGGCGTCGCGCCGCCCGTCGCCCGGCGCGTAGAGTTGGCCCACGATGGTGCTCACGTTGGGCTTCAGCAGGCCGGTTCCCATTACCAGCAGCACCAGTCCCAGATAGAAAGTCATGACACTGGGCGCTACCAGGCAGAACTGTCCGGCGGCGATGAGGATGCCGCCATAAAGCACGGCCCGGCGCTGGCCGGTGATGCGGTCCGCCACCCACCCGCCGGGCAGGCTTAGCAGGTACACCATGCCGGTGTATAGCCCGTAGATGGCGCCGGCCTTGGCGTAGGAGAAGCCCAGGCCGCCCCTGGCGACGCCGGCGGTCATGAAAAGGATGAGGAGCGCGCGCATGCCGTAATAGCTGAAGCGCTCCCACATTTCGGTGAAGAAGAGGGTCGCCAGCCCGCGCGGATGGCCGAAGAAGCGCCGGTCGGCGCGCGTGGCGCTCAGAGATTGTTGGAGGTCTGGGCGGGATGCCATAGAATGACCGGCAACGCCAAGTGTATATGGTTGGCGCGCCTGGGGGCAATTGGGGCCGGTGGCGACGAGCGCCCGCGTCCAAATCAGAGCCCCAAAATCTTCAGGCACACCGGCGGGGCCAGACTCCCGCGGAGCCACCTGCTGGATCGATTCAAGCGGAGAACGTCCGACTGAACGCATCGCTGCTGGGTCTCAGCCGAAGCAGGACGGGCGAAGTGGTTTGACAGAATCCGGCAACGCTGCGAGCGCGCCATTTGGCTGGACCATGGCAAGGTGCCGCTGGAAGGGCCTCCGACCCAGGTCCTTGAGGCTCATGCCGGCTCTACAGGTTAAGCACGGGTCAGGGCCGTCAGCGCGAGAGCGTCCCGCACGTCGCCAGATACCAATCAACCACGGCTTTCAATCCGGCGTCCAGGTTGGTGTGCGCCCGGAATCCAAATTCATGCTGCGCGCGGTTCACATCAAGGCATCGGCGGGGTTGGCCATTGGGCTTGGTTCGGTCCCAGGCAATCCGGCCGGTGAATGCGGTAAGCAGCGCAATCTTGTCGGCCAAGTCACGGATCGATATTTCCTCGCCGCTCCCGATATTCACCGGATCGGCGCCATCGTAGGACTCGGCGGCTGCCACTATGGCCTCAGCGGCGTCGGCAACGTATAGAAACTCGCGTGTCGGCGAGCCATCGCCCCACAACATGATTTCGCTGTCTCCGCGCCGGCGGGCCTCCACGCATTTGCGGATCAATGCGGGGATCACGTGAGACGAATCCGGATTGAAATTATCGCGCGGCCCGTAGAGGTTTACGGGCAACAGGTAAATCGCGTTCATTCCTTATTGCCGCCGGTATGCCTGACACTGCACCAAGAGGGCCTTCTTGGCGATGCCGTAGGGAGCGTTGGTTTCGTCGGGGTAGCCGTCCCAGAGGGCTTCCTCGCGGAACGGCACGGGTGTGAACTTGGGATAGGCACAGATGGTGCCCAGCACAACCGTTTTTTCCACTCCGTGACGGCGGCACGCCTCAATCAACTGAATCCCCATCAGGGCGTTCTCGTAGAAAAACCGTCCGGGGTTGTCCCGATTCGCTCCGATGCCGCCAACCAAAGCGGCCAAGTGAATCACCAGCTCGGGATGGAATTCGAGAAACAGCCTTTCGATATCGCGCTCGCGCGTCAGGTCATAATCTTCCACGAGGGGCACAGCTATCCGGCTGCATCCGATTTGCCGCAGCCGCTCCACAAGGTGGGAGCCAAGGAAGCCGGCGCCCCCTGTAACGAGAATGCGCTTGGAGGTCAGATCGCGTTTCATGTCTTCGACCGGTTATGCCGCTTCATGGATTGAACTCGGCGGCAACTCGGAGAGCCGCGGCGCCGCCGCTGAGCTGGCGATGCAGGTCGGCAAGATCCGCATCGACCATCATCCTGACGAGTTCCGCGAAACCGACGGTGGGTTCCCATCCAAGTGCGCGGCGGGCCTTGAGAAAATCGGCGCGCACGTCAAACACCTCGGCGGGGCGAAAATACCGGGAGTCGATCAGGACGCGATCTCGCCAGTCCAACCCGGCATGCGCGAATGCCGCTTCGGTGAATTCCCGCACCGAATGGGCTTCGCCAGTGCCGATGACGTAATCATCGGGAGTGTCCTGCTGCAACATGGCCCACATCGCCCCCACGTAATCGCCCGCAAAACCCCAGTCTCGCCGCGCATCGAGGTTCCCGAGATAGAGTTTATCTTGCAGCCCCAACTTCATGCGCGCCACGGCCCTCGTGATCTTTCGCGTGACAAACGTTTCCCCCCGCCGCGGGGACTCATGGTTGAAGAGAATGCCGCAAGACGCGTGAAGCCCATAGCTCTCGCGGTAGTTCACCGTGATCTGATGGGCAAAGACCTTGGCGCAGGCATACGGACTGCGAGGATGAAAAGGGGAAGCTTCACTCTGGGGTGCGGGCGTGTTTCCGAACATCTCACTGGAGGAGGCTTGGTAGAAGCGGCAACGAAGATTGGCACGCCGGATGGCTTCCAACAATCGGACCGTGCCCATCGCCACGACATCCGCCGTGTACGCCGGAATATCGAAGCTCACTCTGACGTGGCTCTGCGCACCCAGGTTGTAGATCTCGTCCGGCTGGATGTCCGCCAGAGGGCCGGCTAATGAACTGGCATCGTTCAGATCGGCGTAGTGGAGGAAGAATTTGGCGCCGGAATAGTGGGAGTCCACATAAAGATGGTCCACACGATCGGTGTTGAACGAGGACGATCGCCGCTTCAGGCCATGCACTTCATAACCTTTGGCGTTCAAGAATTCCGCCAGGTACGATCCGTCCTGCCCGGTGATGCCAGTGATCAAAGCTTTCGGCATGATCTCAGCGAGTGACTATTGTAGCATTTTGGCTCGCCGCTCCCGGGAAGTCTCGTCTGGGACGAGTGAGGCAGGCCCGGGCTTCCCGTGCGACAATTTGCCTTTGGCGATTCCCGTTTATGCACCTCACAGGTGGGTTCAGCATGATCGTGTCCACTCTCGCGCCAATAGTCCTGGCGATCGCAGCACCTGCGATATTGATTCGTGGGACATGGCTCCGCGCCGCGGGCATCGAACGGCAGCTCGATGAGTTTCGGAACCAACTTTGGAATCAACTCCAGCTACAAGATGAGGCAGAGCAGCGACGGGCGCAGAATGGCCAGGCTGAGTATAATGGCCCCCAGAATTTGGACCACGCAATAAGTTAATTTCGGACTCGGCGGTCGCGAGGGAGAAGGGCGATGACGACGACGCGAAAGCAGTATACGCCGAGGTTCAAGGCGAAGGTGGC